>CAJVWU010000059.1 GCA_913009755.1 uncultured Bacteroidia bacterium | reverse complement strand
ACAAAAACACCCTTAACCGAATGAATGTACAACCAGGGCACACCGGCAGTTTCGGGTAATTTCCATTCTACTATTACATAGTCGTTTGCCGGGTTGGGTTTTAACAGGAGTATTGAAGCGCCGGTGTTTTGTTCTATATTAATCACCGGCGGATTGTTTACTTTACTCATCTTTAAAGTAGTGTCGGGCAGCAAAACGGGTTCGTTGTAAACAAGCTCACCTGCTGTGACCAGTATGTTGCGGGCATAAATTGCCGGCATACCGTGATCATCCTGGTAAACGGCCTGCAAACCAACGATTGCTGCACTGTCCGGCTTTTGCAGCCCTTCTTTTTTCATTCGTTTAATAACATTAAAATAGCTTTTGTAGGCCTGCCTTTCATCTTCCTGCGCATCAGTCAGGTCAAAGTTGTTTGTTATGTCTGTTAATACGGAATAAGGCAAAACGGTATCCCCGTTCAATAAATGCAACATGGCCAAACGGTATTGGCTGTTCAGGTTGCCTTCGGTGACATACAATTGCTCCAGGCTGTCCGTTTTATCCGTTACGGTTGTGTCCGTCCTGTAATAATAATGCAGCCGGTTAAAAGCCAGCGTTTTTTGTAAGCCGTAATACGACAGCGCGGCTTCGAGCAATTCCTTTTCCGATAACGTATCGTGCCCCTCGTCAATCTGGTTACGCATATAGTCCGGCATTTGCTCCGTCCGGTTGTCGAGTGCATCCTGCACTTTTTTCGATTTGGCCGCCTGGGGGTTTTCCACCAGCACATCGCGCACCATGGCATTGGGCAGCACCTCTTCTTTTTCGATGGCGGCCACCATCACGGTATCGCTCAAAGCAGGTGATTTTGACAAGAGCAGGTTGCGGGTTTCCAGTTCCTCACCCGGCATGGCCGTGGCCACATCATAAACAACTTCGTCTGTATTGCCGCCGTCGGTGAGTGAATCCAGTTGCAGTTGGGTGCTATCGCGATTGCTTTCGGCGGACAACATTATACTTTTCAATCCCTCAATGCCCCCGCCAATGGTTGGCGGACAGGCACTTGATTTTGTATAGATTGCATTACGATTTTCGTGAGGTGATACATTGCCGTAAATAAGAATGGGTCTAACTTTTAGCGGAAGAGCTGACTGTCTATTATGATAAACATAGACAATCCCGTTGCTTTCATTGTAAATATCCCAGGCATGGCCTTGAAAATCCGAGAAGGTATTGCCTGCCGGAGCGGTGGGGTCGCTTTGGTCGGGCGGGGGCGGTATGTAGCCCTGTGCCTGGGCAATGCCGTGGTCGGGGCCCTGGTACTGGCTTTCGATCACAACAGCAATATCACTGGCATTATTGGTGTAATCGTTACACTTTACTTTCAGCCCGCCGTACAGGTTATTCCGGTTGATGTCCTGGTAGGCCGAAGCGGTGTAAAGCCCGTCAAAGGTGTTGTTGTAAATGATGTTGTCGTCGGTTCCCGAGTTATTTACATAAAGCCCTACACTGTAGCCCGTTCCGTCGCCTGAAAATGCGTTGGCTTCCACGTGGTAACCGGTGCTGTGGTCGAGGTAGAGTCCGTAGGAATAATCAATTCCGACTTCAGACTGGGGAACAGTAAATGTATTCAACACAATCGTACTGTTGTTTACGGCGCCATTGTAAAGCCCCCTGTAGCAACTGAATTCGGAGTTCTGTACCGTAAAGCTGCGTTCCGAAGTTGTGCCCAGGGCATAAATACCATAGTAAAGATCAGTAAAAACAGATGATTGGTATTGCGTGCAAGGGTAACTCCCGGTGAGGCACAACCGGTCAACAGTGAATTGTGCATCATGACTGATAATACCGTTGCCGCTGTTGGCAGTGCCAAAAAATTCAGGGTTATCATTGCTGAAAGAGCAACCCAGAATCCGCAACCCGGTGTAATCGTTCAATGTAATAAAGGACTCCGGCACCATGCCCTCGTATGGCCAGTTGTTATCAGTAATGAACTGGCAATTTTTAAATGAGCTGGCCGACAGATACATATAAGAATTGAATATTATACTATTGACACAATTTTTAAAAACGGCATCTGTTGCCTGGATAATACCGCCTGTATAACCGCCGGGTCCCGTTCCGGGATTACTGTTGTCGGCAAGAATACCGGTAACCGCGTTTTCGATGGTTCCGCCGTTTTTAACCACAACCCATCCCTGGCTTGAGGTTTGGTCCAGGTTGCTTTTTCCCCATACTTCTATGCCCTGCCATGGTTCTCCGCAACCATTTGTAACAGTACCACCGTCAATTGTAAGCTTGCCTCCCGGTTCTACGATTATTTTGCCGCCTGCCGGCATGTTTATCAGGTCTTTTATGATTAATTCCTCGCCGGGTTTTACCACAATTCCTGTTTGTAATGTTTTCGGTTTGCTCCAGGTAGTGGTTTCCCTTACTTCATAAGCTACGGGGTTTTCAGAAGGCAGCAGTTCACCTTCCCATAATGAACGTCCGAAGGTAGCTGCCATTAACTTGTTTTTGCAATAATTAATTTTTAATTCCATAACCCTTACATGCGGAAATACCCCATATTCTTCCCAATGGTCCATTGAAGCATCTGTATAATAAATTCCCACATCGGTCCCGATGTATAACACATCATTGCTTCCGTATTGATAAACAATGCTGTTTACAGGTAATTCGGGCAGACTTTTATTCGGGTCGGCATCCTGCCAGGATGTTCCGCCGTCTTCAGAATAAGCTACCCTGATATCAATGTTGTCATAGCCAATCATTGAAATCCAAACTTTATCAGGATCCGACGGGTGAACTGCAATGCCTGATATTAAAGGGAATTCATCATTATTATTACCGGGATAGCTTAATTGCTGGTAGGCATCAACGCCATTGTAATCGCCGTTATTACCGCCAATTGTTGTTTTCATTAAAAAGGACTGTAAAGGATATCCTGTTTGTGAAGAACCTCCGCCCGTTGCAAGGTAAATAACATACGGGTTGGCCTGACAATAATCAAATTCTGTAATTTGTCGGTCCCATCTCTCTGTACCCCCGTGAATTTTTCCCAAATCGGAATCAATTTCCCATAATTCCTCTGCGGTATGTCCGGCAGGCAGGTCATAATTTCTTTTATACATTTCAGAAAATCCAAAATAATCTGATGTATCATTTATAAAACTTTTTGCCATAAATGTTTTTGTTATGATGGCTTTTTCATCCGGATATTGTCCGTCGAATGGCCTTAGATCACCTTTAAGAATATCTGTTTTTTTATTATAATTGAACAAGTTGCCATCACCGTAACTCAGAAAAAACAAATCCTGATTTACTTTGGATGATTTTACGGAATAATAATCAGCATACTTTCCAATAGATTTCCAGGTATTATTTTCATGAAAAAAGACACCAATATCCTGGTCTGCAATGGAATAAACATCCGGTTCAAATTCCGAATCATCAAATGACCAGATAATATGATTCTGCAGGCCTTTGTTACGGTATTCCACTACAGGCAAGATGCCATTAATGAGATTATGGATATTCAAAACCGTTATACCTCCGTGATTTGCACAAAAAAGCAGGGGGTTTTGTGTTTGAACGGGTTGAAAAACAAGGTCGTGGCCGTCAGCATAGAAACTATTTACAGTATAACCGGAATAATTTAGGTAATATGAATTAGGATGACCGTTTGGACCATAAATACCAGCACCATTTTTACTAAAATCACCATAAGCCACAATGGTATCCTCATCTACGGGGGAAACGGCAAACCCCATCCACTCTTTTGCATTATATCCATGTTCTCGTTGATATTGATTCCAATATCCATTTGAATAAATAAAAATCATAACCGTATTCTCATTATACTTAGGATTCGGAGGTTGTGACGGGTCTTCCCCCCAAATGTAGGCATATAAATTTTCTGATGCGGCCGGGGTTACTGCGAGGTTGATTCGATAAGGTATAAAAGGTTGCAACGACTCAAAATCAAGCCCTGTATTTTCCCCGGTCATAACTTCCCAGGTTGTGCCGCCGTCAGTGCTCCTAAAAATATTTGAACTTGAAGCATAAACTGTGTCACTGCTACCCGGTTTGAATTCAACACTCCTGAAATCACCGTCCGTATCAGTGATCCCTGAAAACACATTTAACCAGACCGGAACATCTGCAAGTGCATTGGCTGTACGATATACTCCGTTCGAAGTAGCGGCAAACAATACATTCGGATTATTAAAATCAATGGTAAGTTTTCTAACGGTTCCACCATTATTGAAAAAATCATCAATAAAACCCGTGTTTATTTCGTTCCATGTTTCCCCATAATCCGTTGAACGGTATATGCCGATTGTATAAATAGGGTTTACATGTCCCCAATTTGAACTATATTTCAATGTGATTCCTTCATCGGGTATTCCGGTAGCAATAAAAAGAGTATCATTTCCAAAAGGGTCAATGGCAACATCAGCTACCGAGCAAATTTTCAACTGATCGGTATTTACATTTTCCCAGGTCATGCCATCGTCTTCGGTTCTCCATAAACCTCCATACCCGGAACAGGCATAAATAATTTGATTGTTAATGCCATCATAACCGGGATCAAAGGTAATCCGATGTATTTGTCCTACCCCTTTTACGTTATCATTCGAAGGATCATCGGATGGTCCCAGACACACCCAGTTGGGATTTACCGACCTGCTGTTTGCCGGTTGAAAATTTTCTGCATAGTTAATAATGGCTTTATTGGCAACACTGAAATCACCGTGTGGGTATAGTCGGGTAGCCCAAATAAGTTTTAATCTTTCATACTGCTTTTGTTCCCCTCCTTCGGTAGTATCGTTAATATTGTAACGGGAGGACTCATAAAAAGCATGAAGGTAATCGTAAAAGTTCGCACTATCGGATAGTGTAACATACTGTGCTTTTGCAACAACAGTCAGCAACATTAGCAGAGTAAAAACAAACGACGTGTAGGCCATCCTATTACCCACCCCCCTAATATGCTGTTCTTTAGGGGCTTAACTAAAAATGAAATAAATCTTTTCATGATGTTGGGTTTTGGTTAAAAAATATTTCGGACTATAAAATTACAATAATGTTTTAGAATAAACAACATTTTGTGTTTTTATTTTTTAAAAAAGTGTAAATTCACTAATTATACGATAGTGAGATGAGCAGATATATTTTTGGAAATTGATTTGAAAAAATCAGAATTAGGGTTAGCCATCGTAACCCGGCAAAATGCAGTTCGATGCAACATTCTTTTTGATAGTGCTTAATTGGGATAAACTTTATTTCACCACCGTTACCGTCCCTTTAAAACTGATGTCACGTTTTTTGTAATCGGTACCGCTTATTGTATAGATGTAGGTGCCCGTAGGAACCGGTTTTCCATTGAAATCCGTGCCGTCCCATTGGGTTTCAAAGTTATGGGTACTCCATATTTCTTTTCCCCAACGGTCATAAATATAAAGGTTAAAGTTGCTGACGGGCGTCCCCTTAATTTCAAACACATCATTTATTCCGTCACCGTTTGGCGTGAATGCATTGGGCATAAAAAGTTTTACTTCCTCGGTTAATGCCACTTTGGCTATGGTGGTATCCACGCAGCCGTTAACGGTTTCCACATAAAGGATGACTTCATATTCACCGGCCTGCGTGTAGGTATGTGTCGGGTTTTCTTCGGTGCTGGTGGTGCCGTCGCCGAAATCCCATTCATAGCCTGTGATCGTTGAATCGCTTGTGCTTAAATCGCTGAAATCAATATCCGGGGTATCAAGGGTGGTGATCCACGGGTCGGCTTCAAATTTGGCAACCGGATTGGGATTGGCCTGTATGTAATTGGGTTTGGTTGAGGTTGCGGCACAGCGTGCTGTGTTGTGAACCGTAAGGCTTACGGTGAACAATCCGGGTGTTGTGTATTGATTGGCCGGGTTCTGCTGACCGGACGTGTTGCCGTCCCCAAATGTCCATTCATAAGTAGCCCCCGGTGCAACATCGGCGGTCTGGTCCTGGAACTGTACTTCCACCGGCAGGCACCCTTGCAGTACATCGGCTGAAAAGTCAGGTGAGGGTAACGGGTCAACCGTAATGATAAATATACTGTCGGAAGAACACACATGCCCGGTGGGATAAGTCAGGCCAACGGCCAGGTTGACGTTGTATGTTCCGGGATTTCCATACTGATGACTCGTATGGGGCTTGGTGCTCGTGATGCCATCGCCAAAATTCCAGAGAAAAGTCTTGTTATTAATATCATCATTGTAATCGAAAAGGATATCTGTATTGGTACAGGCGTTATCGGGCGGATCAATTGAAAAAGCAGATGAAGGGTTTGCATGCACGGTAAATTCCGCTTCCGTACTGTTGGTGCAATAAAAATACTGCGATTCGGAAACGGTTTGCAAGGTGTAATTGTATGTGCCCGGTGCCTGATAATCGGATTCTCCCACTGTTAATGTCCTGTCAGTACCCACAACATTTGAAGCGTATATCCAGCTATAGGTTACCTGTGAAGCCTGGCTTTCATTGGCTTCCAGGGTAATCTCTTCTCCCATGCAGAGTTCATCTTTGGGAATATAAATAATATCAGGCTCGTACCTATCCACAAAGACAGTCATTTCGGCTTCCTGATATTCGCTGCAATTATCTTCTATTTCCAGCTTGTAATTGATTTGCAGCTGACTTGAAGGATAGGTATCATCATAGGTAGTTTGATTTTCACCGATGAGAATCCAGTTTGAGCCATCCCGGCGATACCATTTGTACCAAAGGGCAGGGGTTCCCGTAGTCAGTTCAATGGTTTCCCCATTGCATACGCCCGTATTATCCAAAACAAGACTCGACTGGTTGACCGTAAAAACAGAGTCGGCTTTACCCCCGCAAATATCGGTTGCTTCGTACCAGCAGGTCCAAACGGCATCCCCTACTACATTGTCATAAACAACGGTAATTTTATCCCCGTCCTGATCCCCAAGAGTTATTTCCGGGAGAGGGGCTTGTCTCTTCCAGAAAACATGCTCAATAGAATAACCCGGCATATCATCAGGATTTGGTATGATGGTCTGAACCGGAACCGTTGCCTCCTGCCCCGGGCCGCAAAGGAATATGGATTGAATTCCTTTTAATTTGATGGGCTTGTTGTTGATTTTTATTTTTGTGGTCGTATCGTTCCCGCAAAGGTCTTTCACTTCAACATTAACCCAGTCGGGGGAGGCATTTACCGTGTAATTGTACACATCAACAGGGGGCGTGGGATTTGTGGGCCAGATATAGACTACCGGATTGACCCCTCCGTTGGTCACATCAGAGAGGGTCAGGGGGATGGTCTCTTTGCAATAAGCCGAATATTCTTTCGGGTTTACCGTAAAACTAAAGGGTTCATTGTTGATCATCTCAAAGGGTATAAACCCTGTAAAATTGCCTCCCTCAATAGGAGGGTGCGGCCTTTCGCATGGATTTCGCGGATAGGTAAACCGCACGTTGGCAATATCAGTAGTCAAATTAACTGCTGACAGACGAATTGTTTTTTCTGTTTCGCCATAATTAAAAGTAACCGAATCACTTGGTAGCACTTCTCCGGTATCATCATAGGAAATGATCAAGTTATCACGATATATTGAACTTTTCACCTTAAAAGGGATATAATAGGGATTGGCACCTGAGGAGGCATATTCAAGTTTAAAGGTGACCAGTAAGTCATTACATCCACCTTCAATGAGTTTTCCGTTAAAAACCGGATGGGGGCTTGTCCATTGGTAATCTACAGTCCAGGATGGTGTTTTCGTCCCGCCTATCAAACTTCCCCCTCCCAAAAATACGCCTGAGTTAGAATAATAGCCTTTCGAGTTCTGATCTTCTTTCCAAATAAGAAAATCTTCAATTGCTATTTTTATCTTGTACGTTATGCAAGGGGTTACTTTTTTTCTAATCAATAAGGCATCCACCGATTTTGTAAACCCATCGAATTGAACACCTAATGAGTTCATGCCCCCGGGGTTAGGTACAAAAAACGAGTAATTGGTGTCCACATTAACCGTATTGACAACAACATCTTCCCCGCCTGCAATTTCGGGTAAAACAGCAAGGTTTACGGGAGGACGGCCCGGTCGGTCAATTTGAATAGCAAAAATATCAAACATCGAATCCAGACTGTAAGGAGGTGAAAGCCCCGTGAAATCAATATCACTGGATGGTGGTAGCGGAAACCTCAAGTAAGGATATTCCTCCGATCCGAAAACATATCTCAACTTAATTTCATCGCCATAAGGTATATAATTAAATTCAATAACAGCAGCATCACCGGTATAGGGCCTTACCGGAGGAGGAAATGGATTGATGTTCAGCCCGTATTCTTGAGAATACAATGAATCAAGATCTGCATCTGAAGGACCATTAAAATCATAAGAAACATCAAAATTGTTATAGGACTGAATTTGCATCACCTGTCCGTTAGAAATGACAAGTCCCGTATCCATTCCAATTGACATTGCCCCTAACTCAAACTTTCCAATTTGTTGGAGATTTCCGGTAAATTTTATGCTTGCCGTATCAAATTCACCACCACCACCGTGCAATATATTCATTACCCAATCCTTAATTTCATTGGGATCGTTCATGTCAGCTTCAGTGATCTTAATCAACTGATGAGATTGCGAAAAAACAAATTGTGAAGAAATGAAAATCAGCAAAAAAAACACAAAAAACAATCTTGATAGAGGTAAAAGAGATATCGTCAATAAGGTGACGATTAAACCGCCTCCTCTATGAAGATTATTTAATATCCAATGATAAAGTGAATCTTGTTGCTTTCCTGGAATCATTCCATCAGGATCAACCTCAATACGGATTGGATCCACATCCTGAGATGATAAGAATCGAAAGGCTGATATTAAGAATATCGACAATATGTATTTTGTCTGATTCATAACAGGCTAACATTTAATTAAAAGAGAGCGTAACCTGATACAATAGAATTCTGAAGCCGGCCCTCAAGCCATTGTTATTTCACCACGGTTACCGTCCCTTTAAAACTGATGTCCCGTTTCTTGTAATCGGTACCGCTTATTGTATAGATGTACGTGCCCGGAGGAACCGGTTTTCCATTGAAATCCGTGCCGTCCCATTGGGTTTCAAAGTTATGTGTACTCCATATTTCTTTTCCCCAACGGTCATAAATATAAAGGTTAAAGTTGCTGACGGGCGTCCCCTTAATTTCAAACACATCATTTATTCCGTCACCGTTTGGCGTGAAAGCATTGGGCATAAAAAGTTTTACTTCCTCGGTTAATGCCACTTTGGCTATGGTGGTATCCACGCAGCCGTTAACGGTTTCCACATAAAGGATGACTTCATATTCACCGGCCTGCGTGTAGGTATGTGTCGGGTTTTCTTCGGTGCTGGTGGTGCCGTCGCCGAAATCCCATTCATAGCCTGTGATCGTTGAATCGCTTGTGCTTAAATCGCTGAAATCAATATCCGGGGTATCAAGGGTGGTGATCCACGGGTCGGCTTCAAATTTGGCAACCGGATTGGGATTGGCCTGTATGTAATTGGGTTTGGTTGAGGTTGCGGCACAGCGTGCTGTGTTGTGAACCGTAAGGCTTACGGTGAACAATCCGGGTGTTGTGTATTGATTGGCCGGGTTCTGCTGACCGGACGTGTTGCCGTCCCCAAATGTCCATTCATAAGTAGCCCCCGGTGCAACATCGGCGGTCTGGTCCTGGAACAGCACTTCCACCGGCAGGCACCCTTGCAGTACATCGGCTGAAAAGTCCGGCGCAGGGAGCGGGTTGACCTCGATAACCCTGCTGGTATCATTATCACAAATATATTGCTGCACATGCAGGTTTACGGTATATAAACCTTCATTGCCATAAGCGTGTACGGGATTGGGTAGTATGCTTGTTGAACCGTCACCAAAATCCCAGTCAAATTCTTTTCCGATGGTGTCGCTGCTGTAAGTAAACTGAATGTTTTCACCGGTACAGGCATCCTGGTCGGGAGTCAGTGCAAAAACAGCTTCCGGACTGGGGAACACCTGATAGGAAGCCGAGGTTTCCTTGTCAATGCAATAATCGGAGGATGCGGTCAGGGTATAGGTGTAAATGCCGGGCGTGGATTCGGTAACTGTTATATTCTGAGTGGTGTACCCCCCGGGGTTCCAAAGGTAATCGTTGGCCGTATTGGCCGAAAGGGTGACGCTTTCACCCGGGCAAACTTCGGCAGTTGAAGGGGCAATGGAAATCTGCGGTTTGAAATGGTCAACAAAAACAGTGAGCGAATCAATTTGCGCCTGTTCACATTTATCGTAAATGTAAAGATAATACATCGTTGTGTCAAGCGGTGTGACAATGATACTGTTGCCTGTTCCGATGATTGTGGAATCGGTTGGTGATGTTTTGATATACCATTTATAATTGTTCGGGTTGTTATTGAAGACCGGTGTATAATTGATAAGTTCCACCGATTCGCCTTCACAAAGATATTTATCATCACCCAAATCCAGTTTACCGGTCTGGTCAACTTTAAGCGTATCGGTTGTTTTCCCGCCGCAAACATCGGTCACATTATATTTAATAAAGTAAACATCCTCACCGATCACATCATCGTAAACAATGGTTTTGGGGTTTCCCGCCCCCAGGTCCTTCGGGGGTGTGTACCACAGGTTCAGCCAATCCACATTTGAAAAACCGTAACCGGGAAAATCATTAAAGTTGGGGTCGGCCTTAACCGTGACATCCTGTTGCATTCCGGGTTTACAGAAGGACAGTGGTGGAATATAAAGCAAATGAATGGGTTTGTTGTTGATTTTAATTTTTGTGGTTGTATCATTTCCGCACAAATCTTTTACCTCAACCGTCACCCAGTCGGGGGAGGCATTTACCGTGTAATTGTACACATCAACCGGCGGAGTGGGGTTGGTGGGCCAGATATAAACTACCGGGTCAACGCCTCCGTTGGTCACATCAGAGAGGGTCAGGGGGATGGTCTCTTTGCAATAAGCCGAATATTCTTTCGGGTTTACCGTAAAACTAAAGGGTTCATTGTTGATCAAATCGAATTTAATATTCCCTTTATAAACTCTTGGGTTAATATACGGTGGCGGTTTATCGCATGGATTGATGGAATAATTGAATTTAACGTTAGAAACATCTGCATCCAGGTTGACGGCAGACACCCTGATGGTCTGAGATGTTTCTCCTTCAGGAAAATAAATCGTATCATTTCCTATAACCTGCCCGGTAACTTCATTTACAATATGTATTTTATCCTTATATGTTTCCGGTAAAATCTGGAATGGGATGTAATAGTCCGGTTTATTATAAGGATAGGCCAGTGTAAAAGTGATAAGCAGATCGTTGCAGCCTTCAATCAGTTTTCCATCGAAAATATTATGATGTGGGTTTGTCCATTGGTAATCTATAGTCCATGATGGGGCATTTGCTCCGCCAGAAAAACTCCCTTTTTCAAGAAACAACCCTGAATTGATTGCAAATTGTCCTTCATTTGACCGGGGATAAATAAAATCTTCAATGGCAATTTTGATTTTGTATTTCTTACAGGCTTCAACTGTTGTATGTATCTTCAAGGATTCCATGGGTTTCGTCATGGCATCAAAGCAAAATCCAATGGGCCGGTATGGGAAACCGGTTTCGTTTGAAGTAAAAAACTGCGAATGGTTGGTTGCATTCACGTTAAACAGGGTTACCCAACTATCGGGAGGATCTAATATAAGCGGTAAAATAGCCCTGTTTTCACGCTTCCCTGATGTGCCAACACGGTCAATAAAAACACCAAACAGATCATACAACTGGCTCCCATCGGTCAGGTCAACATCATCTTTGTCCAAAGAATTGGGGTATTCTTCGGAAGCATAAACATACCGCATTGTAATTGAGTTCCCATAAGGAGTATATTCAAATTCAATAACGGCCTTATCCCCTTTCATTTCAAAAGGGCCGGCCCCCAATTTATCATACATGTCCTTAAGATCAGGGTCCCCCTGGCTGTTTGGCGGAGATTGAAATACATCCGATACATGACCGTTGGTTGGGTCATATACTGCGGCATTACTCACTTTTCCGTTGGAGATCAATAATCCTTCATCCATACATCCCGGATGAGCCGTATCGCAGAAAAAACTAATGCTGTTCCCTTGCCAAAAACGGCCAAACCCCTGATAATTACCGATATATTTTATTGTTGAAGTATCTATTATCCCCCCTCCCCCATGAAAATTATTTAATATCCAATCCTCAAGTGAATCTTGTTGTTGTCCGGGAATCATTCCGTCAGGATAAACCTGGACCCGTATCGGGCTTACACTTTGCCCCAATAAGAATTGGGAAAAAAGAAAAAAGAAAAAAGATAATAAATAGATTGCCCTGTTCATATAAAGAATTTCGTTTAATCAATATGAAATCGAAAAGTACAAAAATTTATCTACCAATTATATACCCCGGGAGATGTTTTGATTTTTTTAAGTCCCGCATTTCAGGTTTATTATAGTGAGTTTTTTGTCAGGTCAAGGCGTTTTTGAATCGCAATCGTTCGGACATTCCAAAAAAATAACGATGAGATGGCAAAAAAGACGCATAATAAAGCCGAAGGATAAAATAAAAGCAATTTTTACACAGTAAAAGACAGTTT
Organism: uncultured Bacteroidia bacterium; assembly: GCA_913009755.1. Lineage (GTDB taxonomy): Bacteria > Bacteroidota > Bacteroidia > Bacteroidales > F082 > JAADID01. Next base: position 12,519 of record CAJVWU010000059.1, on the reverse strand, counting down.
GCTTATAAATAAGGTTGCTTATACTCAAAAAAACACGCATTGAACTGTTAGTTATTTTTTATGCAAAACCTGAGTCTTTAATATTTCCAGTTTAACAAGCGGTTTTCACCTGTCAGTTGTCGTATTTCTGCAACGTCCTGTGTTACTTCAATAGTGCCTTTGTAATTTTCGTCTGCATCACGCAATGCAAAATACCTGATGAAGACGAACTGGTCTTTGAACGGTATCCAGAACGATGCTTTATCCTGTTCGCCCTTCTTAAAAGCTTCCAGGATTTTCTCTACCATCCATACACTTTCAGGAGGATGACAGTTTTGCACCGTTCGTCCGATAACGGCAGGTGTCCGGGGAAATGTTCGTTTTGGCGGGGTTGAAAAATATTTTACCTCATCGTTTTCATCCACAAAGGTGATGTCAATGGGAAGATGGTTAAATATCAGGTCAATTTGTTCACCGGTCAGTTTTCCGGTGGCAAAATTCAACAAGGTGTTTTCAAGTGTTGTTTCCGGTTTTTCTCTTTTAACCTTTCCTTCCGGAAGTTTCAGTTCAATAAAAGACCATCCTGTTTCGGACACCTCCTCCAGGTGCTCATCCAGAATGTCATGCAGCCCGGCTTCGACAATGGCCGGCAACACAATTTTCTCTTCCCTGAAAATTACAGTATTGGCATCAAAAAACAGGTCTCCGGTAAGCCGGTTAAACCGCTTGAGGTCCCAGTTGCCCGGTTCCAAAAGGTTTTTCAATTCAATCATCCCGCGGCGGACATCATCATGGATTGACCACAAAATCTGGAAACAGCGGTTATCAGGCCATTGCCTTTCAAGAAATGAAAACACGATGTTTTCCATCACCTGATAGTGATTGTCAACCTTTTTAAGGGTTGCAAGATGCTTCAGAATTTCATTTTTCTCCGCCTTTTGTGGCATCTCCGGACTTTGGACTTTTTTGATCACGGGCCTGAAGTCCTTAAAACGTTTGCTGGTCTCCTTGTTGTCACTCACCATCTGGCCAAGAAATGAACCGGGCTTTATTTCAGGTTGCGGAAGGCTGTTGAGATGAGCATAAAAGACATTCAGCATTTTGTTGATGCCTTTTTTCACTTCGTGTGAAACGGACTTTTGTTCCACGACCTGATCCACGGCACTGATAAACACCCTGGGGCCGGCATCGGCCAGCATTTCATGCATTTTCTCTACCCCGGCTTTGTTGGTTTTGCTTTCCATCAGTTCCAGTGTGAAAGCAGCCAGAATCAGGGCTTGTGATTTTGGGGATTGCAGATATTCCGACATTTTTTGTTGACTTTTATATAAGCAAAAGTAGATTATTTTCAAAAGAATAAATAAACCACTTAATCTGAATATCTCACCCGTTTTTGCACAGACAGATTAAAAAAACCCGGTCGTTGCAAACCGGGTATTAAAAAACAACAGGCCTAAGCCTTGAAATTATTTACAATAAGGGCAGGATCCGTCTATAAATCAATAAAGCAATAAATCAAATTTGATTTTTAGATTTACCTGCTGCCCTGCATATAAAGCGTGGGCATCAGATTGCATTTCTTCAATAGCCGTTACTATATGGTTCTTCATGTATTTATCAATACAATTTGCCTGGATTACATCAAATGAGCCGTCATCCTCAATTAACAGGCTCAGGACTACATCACCCTGAAACTTATCAACTATGGCAAATTCGGGATAGTCAAGGTTATTACCAATATAAGTAGCTACAGATTTAGACACAGCTTTGGAAGCCGGAACAGGTTCACTGGCCAGGGCGGTCGTAGTTAACAAAACGCCAAATGCCAACAGTAAGATTGCGATTCTTGTTTTCATGATAGTAATTGTTTTAGTGAATAATTAGTTTCATGTCAAATGTAGTTCAATATTAGTCGCAATGTCAAGCTTATTCGGCTATTTAACAATAGTTTAACAGTTTTCTCAAAATGTGCTGAAAAAGCATTTTGAAATTTATCCCGAAGTTTCGGTATTATTTTACCCAGGGGTGATAAAATAAAAAAAACCCGGTCTGTAATGACCGGGCACCAAAAAACAACAGGCCTGAGCCCTGGAAATATAGGAAGTGGTGCAGCAAACCTTTACTTAATCAATACGAATTTTATTTTGAGGTTTACCTGATCTCCGGCATGCAAAGAATAGATATCCTTCTGCATTTTTTCAATGGATTCAACAACATACTGTTTCACATCCGCATTTACACAATTGGCCCTGATAACATCAAAAGATCCGTCTTCCCGGATAACCAGGCTTAAAACCACTTCTCCCTGAAAATTATTGTCAACGGCGAAAGAAGGAAAATCAAGATTGTCTTCCACATATTCGGCTATTGATTTCGATACGATTTTGTGTTCCGGAACAGGCTTGGTTGCAAAAGCAGTGGTAGCTGTTAATAAGCTCACTGCCATCATTAAAATTGCGATTCTTGTTTTCATGATTTTTTTTGTTTTCGTGAATAAATAAATGGTTGCACTTATCTGTTTTCCAAATCCATGCCATAAATTTTAACCGGCTGACAAGCTTTGATTTACAGAAATTAGTAATCGGAATCTTATTATTGATTGTCCACGTACAAGCATGAACTGTACACAAATGAACAGGTATATCATACTGAAATGCAATATGTTAATAAAGCGTTAATTTTTAACCGTTATTGGTGATCTTGGATAAAGCAATCTCTTGAAATATCCCGGATCAAATCCTCAATAAAAATGTTGACGGGGGATTGGGATAATGATTTTCCTGTAATTTATTTCTGACTAATTTTGCACTTTCATTTTTAAAGGTAAAAACAGAGGTATGGAAATTCCCGGAAACGACAAACGGTCGCTCAATTTTATCGAAGCGATCATTGAAGAAGACTTGAAAAACAACAAAAACGAAAGCCGTGTTCACACCCGTTTTCCCCCTGAACCCAATGGCTACCTGCACATCGGCCATGCCAAATCCATTTGCCTGAATTTCGGCCTTGCCGAAGAATACAACGGCCTTTGCAATTTACGTTTCGACGATACCAACCCCGAGAAAGAAGAACAGGAATATGTTGATTCAATCAAAGAAGATATCAGGTGGCTTGGATTTGAATGGAATGGTAAACCGCTGTTTGCTTCCGATAACTTTGACCAGCTTTACCAGTGGGCTGTAAAAATGATTAAAAACGGGAAAGCTTATGTTGACGACCAGCCGCAGGAAATGATCGCCGAACAAAGGGGTGTGCCCACCCGTCCGGGTGTTGAAAGCCCTTTCCGCAACCGTGCGGCAGAGGAAAACCTTGATCTTTTCGAACGTATGAAAAACGGTGAATTCCCCAACGGGGCAAAAGTCCTCAGGGCTAAAATTGATATGACTTCGCCCAATATGCACCTGCGCGACCCCATCATATACCGCATATTGCACGAAGAGCATCACCGAACCGGTAAAAAATGGTGTATTTATCCCATGTACGATTATGCCCACGGGCAGTCGGATTACATAGAAGGCATAACCCATTCGCTTTGCACGCTGGAGTTTGAAATACACCGCCCGCTTTATGACTGGTTCCTCGACCAGATAGCAGAAGGTTCATACAGGCCGCGACAAATAGAATTTGCCCGGCTGAACCTGAGCTACACGGTAATGAGCAAACGAAAGTTATTGCAACTGGTAAAAGAAGAGCTTGTGAACGGATGGGACGACCCGCGTATGCCCACCATTTCGGGACTTCGCCGCAGGGGTTTCACACCGCAGTCCATACGCGCTTTCGCTGACCGTATTGGCATTGCCAAACGCGATAACGTGATAGATGTAGGATTGCTTGAGTTCAGCGTACGTGAACACCTGAACCAGATTGCACCCCGTGTATTTGCCGTACTCGATCCGGTGAAAGTGATCATAACCAATTATCCGGAAGGACAATCGGTAAAGATGGAACTGGACAATAATCCGGAGAACCCGGAAGCTGGAAAACGCAAAGTGCCGTTTACCCGTGAAATATATATTGAACGAAATGACTTTATGGAAGACCCGCCCAGAAAGTTTTTCCGTCTGGGTCCCGGGCGCGAAGTGAGATTGAAAGGCGCTTACATCATTAAATGTGAGGACTATAAAAAAGATGAAAACGGGAAGATCACTGAAATTTACTGTACTTATGATCCCGAAACCCGGAGTGGTGGCAGCGGTGCCAACCGTAAAGTAAAAGGTACGCTGCACTGGGTTTCGGTTCCACATGCCATTGAAGCGGAGGTAAGGTTATACGACCGCCTGTTTATGGATGAAGATCCTGACGGCCACAAAGACAAGGATTACAGGGAATTCATTAACCCCGATTCATTGAAAGTGGTTAAAAACTGCAAACTGGAACCTTCCCTGAAATCAGCAAAACCGGATGATAAATTCCAATTCCAGCGGCTGGGCTACTTTTGCGTGGACAAAGATTCAACGGCTGAAAGACTTGTGTTTAACCGGACAGTGCCGTTAAGGGATTCGTGGGCGAAGAAGAACAGGTAGATCTAATTGACCTAATTGATCTAACCTGAATAATTCATAAACAATTTTGAAAAGTAATTTTTGCTCCATCCTTCAGGACAGTGATGTTTATTAAAAGGTTATACCGGCTTTACCCAATAACCTTATTTCTACCTGTCTTAATTGTTAATGGCTGAAGCCGTCGGACTATTGTTATATTGTCACCGCCCTGAAGGGCGGAGTAAAAGTCAACCAGATAAAGAAATTTTATGAATTATTCAGGTTAGATACGTTAAAGTTTGGACCTGGCGAAATGAAAAAGCTCCGGCAGATGCTGCCCAACAAAGCCTTTATCACCATATCCCAATCCACCAGGGATGGTAAAATGTGCGGCTCTAATGAACTAATCCACGATAGTGATAGTTGTTCAGATAGCAGATGATTTGGCCACAACCACGAAAAACAGGTTTTTGGAAAGGGGTAGGAAATTTGAAGAGTATTAAGTAAATACTCATATATATGTAACGTAATTAACACAGACAAATTTAAACCCATTGAATTCATCTTTAATAAAATGTGGTGTAATTTTGTACATTTGACCCATGAGAGCTGAAGTAAATATTAATGCAAGTATGATCACCTGGGCAATAAACCGGGCTGGATATGAATTGCAGGAATTTACTACCAGAGTTCCAAATGTTACAAAATGGCTTAATGGAGAAAAAAATCCTACCGTGAAACAATTAGAGGATTTTTCCAAAAAGGTTTATCTCCCATTCGGTTACTTTTTTTTAGAAGAGCCCCCAATGGAGAAGTTGCCAATTCCTTTCTTCAGGACAAATAACACTCAATCCGGCCGGGTAAATGTAAATGTTTATGATACAATATTGCTCATGCAGCAAAGACAAGACTGGCTCAGGGATTATTTAAAAGAAAATGAATTTGAGGCATTGCCATTTGTTGGTAAATTTAAAAACCAATTCGATGTGCATAAAATCGTTGCTGATATTAGAAAAACATTTGGCTTGAATGAGGACTGGGCAAGTGGGTACAGAACCTGGGAAGAGGCACTATATTTTCTTAGTCAACAAATTGAAGAGAAAGGAATAATTACTGTATTTAATGGGGTGGTTGAAAACAACAGGTATCGAAAAATTCCGGTTGATGAATGCCGCGGATTTGTATTGACCGATCAAATGGCCCCCTTTATGTTCATCAATAATGCAGATGGGAAAGCAGCCCAGATGTTTACCATAGTACACGAATTGGCTCATATCTGGACCGGACACAGCGCTGGTTTTGATTTCAGGAAACTCCAACCGGCAAACGACCCTGTTGAAGTCCTTTGTGATAAAGTAGCTGCTGAATTTTTAGTTCCGGAGATTGCTTTCAATGAAGTCTGGAGTAAGAACCCGGGTATTAAAAACACGGCCAGGTATTTTAAGGTCAGCGAAATAGTGATTGCAAGAAGGGCTTTAGACACGGGAAAAATTACAAAAAATCAATTCTTTGCATTCTATGATGAGTATGCCAACCGTGAATATCAAAAAAAAGCAAACAGGCAACCGGGCGGGGACTTTTATGCCACTACAAGAAAAAGGCTGAGTATTACTTTTGCCGCTCACATCAACACTGCCGTTAAATCCGGTAAGCTTTTATATCGTGATGCTTATAAGCTCACCAGCTTAAAAGGTGATACTTTCCAAACATTTTTCGCTAAGAACTTTTAGTTGTTATGAGCGTTTATGTGGTTGATAGCAATTTCTTTATCCAGGCTCACAGAGCCACCTACCCCTTGGATATTGCCTTTAGTTTCTGGAAGAAAGTTAAACAGTTGGCAGAAGAAGGTAAAATCATTAGTATCGACAAAATTAAAATTCCGGATGCCTGTGATGCTTTTGATGTTCAGTTTGTAAATACAATGGACATGTTTAGGCAATTGAGTGAGTCATTCTAATTCAAATTGTCTCTGTTCAGCATCATCTAACGGCAGCTCTAATGCTTTGACAGACTGAATAGCATTTCCGGCGATTCCTTTGATGGAACCATACATATCAATTGTATTGGTAACTACCTTTTCAATTTGTTTATCTCGTTGTTTCCAGATACGTTGCATCGACCGTTTTTCACTTTCCAAATCTGACTTCATTTGAGTAAATCCTTCTACAATGGCTTCTATTTGCATTCTGAAAGTATTGCTGGTTAGAAAAGTATAAAGCATGTCCATTTTATCGCCCTTGTTCTCTTGCGAACTAATTGCTGTACTTAGCTGAATAATTGATTCTCGCAGCACCGCACAAAGTCCTTTAAATTCATCATAATTACAAATCCAAATACCATCCTTCAAACCCATTCTATCCATATCGGAAGGCATAACTTCTGTAACCAGCACACCAATATTGGCTCCTTTATCTCTTATGTCGGCCTTAAACTTTTCTATCCAACTGGGTTGAAAATCTTTTGTTCTTTTACTTTCATAATAAATAGTGCCGCAATTTTGATGTGTGCGTGTATTTACAAACTGTAAACAATCGCCACCCCTAGCACCCTTTTTAATTTCCTCTATTGTATCTAATGGAAATTGGGCAGCCAACCATTCTTCAATTGCCAGTTCCTGAACTTCTCCCTGCAATTGCATGCTGCCCTGCTCTTGCTTCCGTTTCATTTCCTCGGTTAACTTTTTCTGGTCTTCCAACTGTTTTTGAAGTTCCTTAAAACGCAACTCATTCCTGTCTTCTTCTGTTTTCTTAATTTTTTCTCTTTCAGCAAGAAGCGCTTCGTTAAGTTTCTTCTGGGCTTCTGCTTCTACTGCCTCTTTTATTTCACCTTTCTCACGTTTTAATTTTTCTATTTCGGCTTTGGTACGGTTGAGTTCTTTGATTTGTTCCGATTTTTCGTTGAGCTCAGTTTGCAAAGCTTGAAATTGTTCCGATTGCTCTTCTTGCAATTTTGCTTTCAATTTTTCTTCAATAGATTTCCTATCCTCCTTCAACTGCTTATCCAATCGCTCCTGGAACAACTCATTTTCCTGTTTTTTCTTTTGTTCAAACTTTTCTTTGGCTTTATTCAAGTTTTCAAACTCCGTTTCATACTTCTTCTTTTCATCTGCCAATTGAGCTTGAAATTTTTGCTTTATTTCTTCTTCTAATTGATGCGCTAGAATATCTTGTACATCAATAGAGGTACCACAGTTAGGGCATTTTATTTGAGTTTGGTTTTTCATAAAATCATCCAGTATTATGATAAATTACATTGTATAAACAAAACATTTTTTAAAACTTTCACCTCAATGCTATTTATATTGCTCATATTGATATCCAGCTTTTTTTACTAATCTATTAAGTGTAGCGCCATATGAAGGTTTCCCTTCACTTTTACTAATACATTCTTTGTTCATTATTCTTTGAAAAATTTCAAATGGCACATTTAAATATTTATAACCTGAACCATTCTTCTTGAATTCAACAAAGAGATCATTGCCCGAGTGAGCTATTCTTTCAATATCGCTAGAATCAAATCCAATTTCTTGCCAATTTAAATTATTCATATAACCTCCGTTTCATTATTTATGCATCCATCTTTATTTATGCATCCATCTTTCAATTGTGCTTGTATAACTGAACTCTTTATTTCTTTCTTCTTTCCAAATACTAATTCTCTTATCAAAATTTACGTTTTTAACTGATTCCAATAAAGGAATTTTAACTTTCATTGGAATTTTCATTGATTCTCCAATAACAAAAGCATCTCCATTGCCAAGTGAAGGGAGAGATTTAAGGAACATTGAAAAGTTATTGGGAGCAAAACTTATAACTTTTGATTGATCATCACTATTGGTCAATCTAAGTGCAATAAATGTGCTAACTTGTGAAATAATAGAATTAGGTATTTCAACAGGTCTCTGAGAAATTATCATAGCTCCAATTCCAAATTTTCTACCTTCTTTCATTATTCTTTCAACTGCTTTTTGAGAGAAACTATTCTGTGTCTCTGAATTTAGATATTTATGTGCTTCCTCAAAACATATTAATAGAGGCCTACCTTCAAAAGGTTTCTTAATTTTCAATGAATAATAAATTATATCGAATAACAAATTAGAAACAATTCCAATAACAACATCAATTATATTATATGGAATTCCACTTAAATTTAGAATGGTAATTTGTTTTTCATTTTCAGTCCAACTTGAAATCAAATCTTCAATATTTTTTGTCCCTTTAATAAATTCATCATCTCCAAACATAAATCTAAAATCATCATTACTAATAATATTTAAAATATTATCTGATATATTTCTGAAATATGTTTCATTTGATTTATATGGTGCAGTTCTGTCTGTTGTGTAAACCTTAAATTGAGGTTTTTCTAGAACTTCTGCGTTGCCTTTTAATTCTTTACCTTTTTCATCAACTTCATATGTATAGTTTGGTGGTTCTCTACTAACATCTTTGTAAGTCCCGTAACCTCTGCTGTAAAATTCTAACCAAATATCTTTAATATTAAATGGAATAGGTGAATTTATATCTATGTCATTAATTTTAATTTTATTCTTTAAATCACTGCTTAAGATATATTGCCTTTTCATTTGAAGAATTCTATCACGGAATATATCAGTTGCTGAAGATATTACATTACCTGATTGAAATCCGAATAATTTACAGAGAGTCTCGAAGTCTAACATCCAGTATGGAATAATAAATTTATTTTCTTCACTATATACTGAATATTCATTAGCATCTTTATCAAGATAATTCATGTATTCACCATGAATATCAATAATTATTGTTCTAGAACTTGGATATTCGGAAACAATGTTTTTAAGAAGATAAGCAACGGTATTTGATTTGCCGCTACCAGTACTTCCGACAACAAAGGAATGCTTTAAAACAAAATCATTTAAATTTAAATATACCGGAAGGTCGGTAGAGAAATAATTACCTCCAATTTTAATGGGAAATATTACATCTGATCTGAAAATAATATTTATATCATCTTCATCAATAATATATACTGAGTCATCAATGCTTGGAGAAATTCGAGAACCACTTTCAAATTCTCCTGCTACCGTTTTATAACCAAGTAAAGAGACATAAATAACCTTTTTATTAATTGTAATATCTCCAGATTGCATAAATGTAGAAAAAGACTCAACAACGCAATATAGATAGGATAAACCATTAATTATTTTCACAAAACTCCCAACCTGTCCTATTCTATGTAAATTTCCTTTATGTATAATGTTGTAATTATTAAGTTCATTACTTACTTCAACAATTATTCGTTCAGAATTTACTTCAATTACGTTTCCTATTTTACCACTAATAAATTCTTTTTCCATCATTTTTTGATATCGTTATTAACTTCTGATTTTTTTTGATTTACCAAGGAATCTAAAATAGTAACAAAATTATTAAAATCACCTACGTTTTTCTCGCATTTAAACTCACTTTCTGCTTTATTGATGTATTTCTTTTTTTCAGTATAAATTGAAAAATTTGGATATATTCCGAGAACTTCAATTCCTTTATTAAAAGTTTTTTCACTGTACGCAAATGCAAAAACTGACAGCCTTGTATTATTATTTAGACCGTTAATTATAATATCATTAACGTGATCATCACCAAACGAATAACCAAGTATAATAAGGACTTTTTCATTTTCTAACAAATATTTTCGAAATCGATCTAGGTATGAAATAAACGGTGCTTTTCTTGATGAAATATATTTATCCATTGATGGATAAATTAAGAGATTCTCGTATTCATTATTTGTGTTATTTTCAATAAATATTTTTTTTTCAGTTGATTTTTTAAAGTTTAATGACCCATGTAATTTCCATAATTTAGTCCAACTTTTTTTAATATACAATCCTGCAAAGTCATCCACTGAATCAGATATGAAAAAAGGTTTTACATTACCAATAAACCCTGTGAAATAAGGCAAACTAACTTCTTCTAATGCTCTTTCCAATAGCAAGTCATAGTTTAATGTAAAGATTTCCTTTTCATATTCCCGATTTATAAAATTCAGCCAAATAACCAGACTACATAATTTATTAAAATTTACTTCTATTGAAAGTTTTTCAAATATTGTTTTTTTAATATCTGTTTCAATTGTTTTAATGTTTTTTAATGATAACTTATTGACTTTTTTATCATTTTGTATTAATGATTTTAATTGCTGTGCTTTATTAAGGATCGTCTCAACGTTATCTTCTTTATTCAGTAATTCTGTAAAATTAATATTAGTAATTACTTCTCGAACATCTTTGGTTAAATCATCTACATTTGGTAAGCCACATGCTTTTGATACTCCTGCACCCATTAATAAACCAACTTGCTTAGGGGTTGCCAATATTTCTAACAAATTTTCCATAAATTTAATTTTTTAGGTATATTTTTTATGTAATTGTCAATCAGGGTTCATTATATAAACTTGTCCATAATTAATTCCCTCCACAACCCCAATCTCCTCCTCCGTCAATCCATACAAGGCATAAACCATTTGGTCAATTTCTTTGTCGGTTTTATCAATTTGGGTTTTGAGGGATTGGGCTTTTTGTTTTTGTTCGTTAAAGTACTGCATCCATTCGGCTTCCTCCGGAAGGCTGAGTTTAACTTTGGCTTTTTTTAGTTCTTTCAGAAATTCACCAAATTCCAGTTCATGCCAGTTTTGGAGTTTTTTAGTCAATTTTTTGATGTTGAATTTACTTTGGAGTAAATTGACGAACTGTTTTGTAAAATTCAGTAATTCAGATTTTAAATTTACAATATCATAAACAGATTGATCAAGTTTTTCCTGTATGGACTTGTTTCCCAATTTTATTGGTAGGCTTTTAACCTGAGCTATCCTTATTTTAGGAAAAATATCTGTATTTGCAGCAAATTTTGACTTATAATAAAATTGAATCAATGCAGAATTTATAACACTCAGAATAAATTTATAGCTGATGTCATTTTTTAATAAAATAGAATATAAACTCCTGTTTTGTTGAACATCCTCGTTTACATAAAGGGCAGTAATTCTGTTTCCGGTTTCCCGAATAATAATTCTCTTGGAACAAAAAAATTCTTCATCTTTTTTATACTCAGAGTAGACCAATTCTGAAATACCATGATAATTTTTTATCCCATATCTTTCAACATCCTCACCTGTAATTATTTTAACAGAACCGATACCATAAGAAGCAACTTTGTCCTTCCCAATTTCCAATCCTCTTTTTATTTTACTTATTGTTGAAAGAAGAACAGTATCTTTTTCAATTTTTGAAGTTATTTCACCACCTGGAATAAAACTGTTCCATTTCTGAAAAGCAACTTTTATTTTTTTTGCCACAACAATTGCAGTAGGCATTTGTACATTCTGGAAAACACCATCACCTTTATCCAAGATTTCAACAATTTCGGTATTGTTTAATAAAAAGTTTCGTAATGTTTTGTATCTCAATCCTTTGATGAATAGCGACGAGCTTATATAAGAGAAAGATCCTCTTTTTCTCAATAATTTGATTCCTCTTTCGTAAAACAATGCAAATAGATCTCCACTTGCAGAAGTATCATATTCTTTGTTATAATAATTTTGATAGTTATAAATCTGCACATACGGCGGATTCCCAATCACCACATCAAAGCCGCCTTTGTATTCGGTGCGGAAGGCGTGTTCAACAGAACAGCACATTTCGCCAATTATTTTTTCGAGTTTTTTGTTTTCAGGAAGTTCGTGCTTTTGCCGGTTGGTATGGATATAGTTGATTACATTTTGCAGATCATTTTTTCCATTTATTTTCCGTTTTCCGAATTTTTGCGTCCACAGCGAATTATACTTTTTCTTTCCCGTTTTTTCTTCACTATTTTTCGCAGGGTCTTTTTCCCCCGACATCGGGATATCGGGCGATACGGCACCTCCGGGCGGGGGGACTTCCCCCCCGGACAATAATGGCACTAACATTAACAAAATAATATTATCTTTGCTAAAATATTTTAACATACCAAAGATAAAAAATGGAAAACAACAGATCATTGGCCGTTAGTGCCTTGTTAAACCAGGAATTGAAAAAAGG
>CAJVWU010000058.1 GCA_913009755.1 uncultured Bacteroidia bacterium | reverse complement strand
TTATTCGAATGTATTTGATCACTAAAATCAAAACTGTCTTCATTTGTATTTCCCCAAACTATTGAATTATATAAAGAAGAATTCTCTCCTAATGCCACAGCCATTCCTTGAAAACCAAAATAATCAGTAAAATTATTGTTAACAATTGTACTATTTATAACTGTACTTTGATAAACATTCAGAGCACTAATTCTTACATTTGCTTGATTATTTGCTATTAAACAATTAATCATCAGTGATCTTTGATAATTTACACCATCCCAAAAGCCTGAAATATTTGCTCCACCAATAACACCACCAGGAGATGGGCTTTCAACAAACGCTATATTATTAATGATAAAGCTATTTTCAATTGTAGCGCCAGAAATCGTAACACCTCCACATGAAGAAGCTTCATTATTCATTACGATACAATTTGACATTTTACTACCTACCTCTAAATAAGCACCACCACTATCCCCTGCATAATTGTTTGTTATTATACAATTACTAACGACACAATTCTTTTTTGCTATTATACCCCCCGCTTTACTAAAATTGGGATCGCCGTGAATATTAGCATAACCTTTCGTAATTGTAAAGCCATCAAGTATTGAAGGTATAGAAGTATTATTCTCTAATAATACAACTACATGAAATGAATTGTCCGTATCAATATTTAGATCACCAATGTTACCTGAAAGTACCGTTTCATGTAATACCATATCACGATATAAAAAATCTTTTGAATATCCACCATAAACTTTAACACAACACGGTATTTCAAAGGATATATCCCGTGAAAGATCAGTAGTTGGTTTATAAATACCTTCTGCAACATAAATAATATCTCCTACATTAATTTGGGTAAGTGCATAAGATAACTCTCTCCAGGGTGTTGATGGATTTGTACCGTTATTATTATCATTACCTTCTGTACTGACATAATAATTAGTGCTATACGCCATAGAATAAACAAGCAAAATAGCGCTTAAAAAAAATAATTTAAAATGTTTCATAATTAAATGCTTTAATTGATAATAAAAAGATAAAGTAAATTAAATAGTTGATTTTAATGTCCAAATATATGAATTTAATCAATAATGCTATAAATTGTTATTAAAGCTAGTAAAAATACAAATTTACGGGATATTATTATTCATTTTCTTTCTTTTCAAAAGAGATATCAATGATAATTATTTACAGGAGAGCGGTTTTTATTTTCACAGTATTTATTGTGCCAGCATTAATGGTCTTTTTTCACGAAACGACTGGCTTTCGTTAAACTGGAAAAAATTCATGGAAATAAAGTTAGACCATTGTATGAAACTTTTTTGGTGTTTATCTGAATGTTTTCCTTGGAAAGCTTTTGTTATTTTTTAAACTTTTAGAAATCTATTGCACAAAAAAAATTACACTACCAAATATTTAGTATAGATATAAGTTAAATATTATCTTTGCTGCCATTCCATAATAAAATCATTGTTTCCGAGATGAGAAAGAATTATCTTCTTAGTTTCATTACTGCAATCTTTTTATTTGCAGTTTTCACACCTTCAAAAGTTAATGCCCAGTTTGAATTTAAGGTTGTTGAATGTACAACATACGATGAAGTCATTGCCCTTATTGATACCGTATTCTTATCTGGTGTGAGCCCACAATCAATCCGTAATATTTCGTTTACCGGTGATCCAAAGTCAGTGGGTTATTTTTATAATGGTTACTTTACAGGTTTTCAAAGGCCTGAAGGAATAATTATGACATCAGGATATGCAACTTACGCTGACAAATCAAACGTATGTAGTACTAAACAAAACGCCAGTCAGAATTTAGGATTACCAGGGGATGATGATTTAACTACACTTGCCAATAATGGTTTTTCTTCACAAGATGCATGTATCATTGAATTTGATTTCAAACCGGCAGGCGATACCGTTAAATTTAACTATGTATTTGCATCGGAAGAATATCATGAATATGTGAATGCAAATTTTAATGACGTATTTGGTTTTTTCCTGGCTGGGGATGGTATTCATGGGTCGTTTTCCGATAGTGCGATAAATATTGCAGAAATCCCAGGAACGCATATACCTGTAGCAATAAATAATGTAAATTTTGGAAAAGGTGGTGTTACTTGTACAGGAAAGCCAACAGGTTGTACTCATTGTGAATACTTTAAAGATAACAGTCAATCCGATGACCCTGCATTTAATATTTTTGTTTATGATGGCTTAACTACAAAACTTGTTGCTGATAATGAGGTAACACAATGTAAATGGTATCATATTAAATTAGCCATCGGTGATGTAGGAGATCATATATATGACTCTGGTGTTTTACTTGAAAAAGGCAGTTTCGATCCGGGCAATGTCGTTGAACAAACCGATTATACCCACCCGACTGTGGACTCATTACTTTATGAAAGCTGCAACAACCATGAAGCCATTCTTTATTTCAGGATCGGTTCACTGAGAAATTCCGATTACAAAATCCCTTTCCATATTGATACGACCTCCACAGCCACAAGGGATGTTGATTACAGTCTTTATACCACCCATCCCGGCGATACCATCGTCATTGGAGCAGGCACGCTGATGGATTCCATCAGGATAAAGCCGTATCTTGACAATTTAGTTGAAGGTATCGAAGATATTAACCTGATCTTCAACTCGGTGATGTGCGGGTTCGGAGTGCCTGATACGGTTACAATTTATATCGCCGACCTTCCGGAAATGCCGGATACCAACCTCATTTTTTCCGGTTTTTGTGAAGATACCGTGAACCTGAGTTTCAATGGTATTATTGGCGGCGCCCCGCCATACTCATTCAACTGGTACACCGAAAACAAAACCACGTCCACGGTGAATTATATCCCCTCGGGGAATAATTCCTTCTTTGTTCCGGTTGTTATCAACGATACCTGCGGCCAGCAGGTTTCCGACACCGCCTTTGTCATTGTCCCTGCACTGGTTCCCGATGCCGGGCCGGTCAAATCAATGTGTAATGTGGATAGTGTGCAACTGGAAGGGGATGCACCCGGTGCGCAGGAATGGTTGTGGTCGTCTATCCCTTTTGACCCTTCCCTTTCCGGGAAAGAAGATTCATTGCAACCCTGGGTTTATCCGAATGCAGAAACCATGTACCTTTTGGATGTTTCAGACCATTGCACAAACCAGGCTGAAGATACCACGTATGTAACCCTTAACAATGCTGTGGCCGATGCCGGTGCCGACCAGGGAATATGTTTCAGCGACACCGCTTACCTGTCCTGTAATGTGGGCGCTGCTTATCTGTGGACAGCCACGCCCCCCGACCCAAGCCTGAACGGACAGGAAAATAAACGTAATATTGCCGTCAGCCCGTCATCAACAACCGTTTACACTGTTTCCGTTGAAAATGCATGTGGCTTTTCAGCCTCTGACGATGTATCGGTTACGGTAACCCCGTTGCCCAATGCCGATGCAGGGCCAAACGGTGCGATTTGTTTCGGACAGTCGTATCAACTGAACGCTTCGGGAGGGGCGCACTATCAATGGTCTTCTGTTCCCAATGACCCGTCATTGTTTGTTAACGGCCAGGACACATTATCCAATCCGTTGGTTACACCACCCACACAGGAGCCCTATCGTTACTTTGTGCAGGTTTGGGATCAGTGTACCAGTGCCGACTCAATGGTGTTGCAGGTTGACCCGGTACCTGATGTAACTGTTGCCGCCGATAATGATTTCCTGTGTTTCGGGCAATCGGCAACCCTCACTGCAACCGGAACAGGCGCTGATTTTGCTTGGGCATCCGACCCTTACGATCTCAGTCTTAACGGTCAGGAAACCAACGCCGTCATTACCGTCACCCCCGATACCACAACCGTTTATACTTTGACGGCAGTGGTAAGCGGTTTTAATTGCCCCGCAACCCTCAAACAAACCATCACGGTTAAACCGGAAGTTACCTCCACGTTCCAGCTTCAGGACTTCTCAACCTGCCAGGGGGAGACTTTCTCGATAGCATATACCGGAAACGCAGGAAGCAGTGCCACTTACGACTGGAATTTCGATGGTGGCCAGATACTTGCCGGCTCGGGCCAAGGACCGTATGATGTTTCCTGGGATACTGAGGGATCAAAGACCATTACCTTGTCCGTTACGGAAGAGGGGTGCCCGGGTGAACCGTCAAGCCAGAGTGTTGAAGTATTGCAATCACCACAACCCCTGTTTGAAGCTGACAACCTGGAAGGCTGCGACCCGTTGACCGTTACTTTTGCAAACAATTCAACCAACCTGAGCAACGATGTTACCTATTTGTGGTCTTTCGGAAACGGTGATGAAAGCAGTGATCAAAACCCGTCCCATACATTTACCGGCCCGGGTACTTATACGATTTCATTGACGGTTACCAACGACGGATTGTGTTCAAACATCAATACGCAAAACAGTTACATTGTTGTTTATGAAACACCGGTCGCCGAATTTGATGCCGATCCGATGGAAACCGTTTTGGAAGCCTCCACCATAAAATTCACCAACTCATCCACAGGTAATGACCAACTGAATTATCATTGGGATTTCGGTGACGGGACAACCTCAGACCAAAAAGACCCCTCACACACATATTCCGAAACCGGAACCTTCACTGTTGTCCTGACAACAGGAACCGATAACGGCTGTGAAAGTGAAATGCAGAAAGAAGTGATTGTGCATCCTGACTTTGCCGTGTATGCCCCGACAGCTTTTACCCCCAACGGTGACGGGCTGAATGACAAATTTGAAGTTAAAGGAGTCGGCATCAAACAATTTAAAATCCAGATATTCTCACGCTGGGGTGATCTGATCTTTGAAGCGGACAATCTGGAAGATTACTGGGATGGCAGGGGGCCCGATGGAAAACTGGTCCCGCCAGGCACTTATGTCTATACCATTTTCTACAGAAGCATGCTCGACAGGGACTATACAAAAAAGGGTACGGTCACGGTGATGTATTAAAAGACTTTTTTCACTGAAGTTGTTTAGAATTTTATGCAACCCTGAAAGTTTTTGGGGCAACGACACAATCTTTTTTTGTTTTTTAACTGATCCGATGCAAAGAAAATTTCAATCAGATTGCCTATTTTTACACCATTAAAAAAGACACTTAGCTATGTCAGTTATCAAAGTAGCCATCAATGGCTTCGGGAGGATCGGCAGAATCACCTTCAGGAAAATTCAGGAAAATGACAACATGGAGGTGGTAGCCGTTAACGACATTACCGACTCGGCAAACCTGGCCCATCTTTTAAAATACGACACCCTGCATGGCCACTTCAACGGCGACATTGAGCACAACGGCGACCATTTACTGGTCAACGGGAAAAAAGTACTGGTTTTTAATCAGCCCGACCCCGGTAAGCTTCCCTGGGAAGAACTGAAAATTGATGTGGTGATTGAGTCCACCGGTGAATTTGTTGAACGCGGGCAAGCGATTAAACACGTTGAACAATCCGGTGCGCGAAAAGTTATTATCTCGGCCCCCGCCAAAGGCGAACGTGACAATGTAAAATATGTGGTATTGGGTGTAAATGACCATATTATTGACAAAAACGATGTGATAATTTCCAACGCCTCGTGTACTACCAACAATGTAGCACCCCTGATCATGATCCTGGACGAACTTTGGGGAATTGAAAATGGATTTATGACCACCGTTCATTCTTACACCAAAGACCAGAACCTGGTTGACGGCCCGCACAACGACTGGCGGCGGGGAAGGGCTGCCGGCTATTCCATTGTTCCAACCACCACCGGGGCCGCCAAAGCCGCCACCCGTATTTTCCCGCACCTGAAAAATAACCTCGGCGGGGCAGGAATCCGTGTTCCTGTCATTGACGGATCGCTCACCGACCTGACCTGTACCGTAAAACGGCCAACCAGCATCGAAAAAATAAACGCCGCATTTAAAGAAGCGGCCCGGGGGCGGTTGAAAGGTATCCTCGAATATACCGAGGATCCTATTGTTTCGATGGATGTAATCGGCAATACACATTCCGCCGTTTTTGATGCCAACCTGACCGCCGTATTGGGGGATAAAAACAAACTGGTGAAAGTTGTTGCCTGGTACGACAATGAGGTAGGCTATTCAAGCCGGCTGGTGGAACTGATTGAGAAGTTTGTGTGACCGTATATTAAACCCTTTCAGGGTTTTTCGGGCTCTTCTTATTTTTCACAGGCCCTGCCTCTGGCTATTCATGTTTAACCACTTCGTAGTTTTCTATCTACTGCTTAAACCTGTATCCATTCCAACTTTTAGTATTTTCTTGAGTTGGAATAAAAAATTTCCTGTTTTTTTACAGTTGTATGATGAATCTTTGTAACAGGGTTTCTTCAGTAACGCTTATTCAAGACGCTTATAATCAAAATATAACCGAAACAAAAAAAATCACGAAGTGATTTAATATGAATAACCCTGTACGTAGTGCAGGGTTACAACTTCAAGCCTGCCTGACGAATTCATTCATGCGGGTGTCCCGCTTGAAGTAAATTTTCCACGCGAAGTTAATATGAAAATGTTTCTTGCCAAAACAGGGTTTACCCTTACCTACGTCAAATCTCCCGATCCTGAAAATACTCAATCCTCATTTTCCCATCCTCAAACACACCAAAGGAAAAATGGGATAACCAGTCCCCCAGGATAACGACCTCGGCTTTTTTTCCCACTTTTAGTTGCATGGGTACATGCCGGTGCCCGAAAATAAAATAATCCACATCCGGATATTGGATTGCTTTCATTGTAGCATACTGCACGAGCATTTCATTCTCAGGCCCTGAGCTTTTTTCCTCTTTTCCAATTTTTGATTCATTAGCCAGCCGGCTCTTTTTTGAAAAATACAAGCCCATCCTTGCCCCCATATCCGGATGCAACCAACGGAAAAGAAACTGGTTGGGTTTAAATTCAAATACTTTTTTAAGCATTTTGTAACCTTTATCGCCGGGGCCCAGGCCGTCGCCATGGGCAAGAAACAGTTTTTTTCCGTCAAATTCACGGATGACCGCTTTACGGTGGAGTTGAATGTTCAGTTCCTTTTCCAGATAATCAAAAGCCCAGATATCGTGATTCCCCCTGAAAAGGTGGACAGGAATGCCTTTATCCGTAATCTCGGCTATCTTGCCGAGCAACCGGACGTATCCTTTCTGGACCACATATTTATATTCAAACCAGAAATCAAAAATATCACCCATCAGGAATATTTCCGTAGCATCGGGAGCAATGGTATCAAGCCACTTAACGAGTAATCTTTCACGTTTCAGGCTGTTTTCATAATCCGGTATTCCGAGATGAAAATCAGAAGCAAAATATAATTTGGCCTTTTTCAAATCAAACGGTTAGGGTTGAGTGTGTAAAATTACAATTCCGTATCAATAATAAATCAAACCTCTTTCACCAGGTCTTTAATAATAACCTTCAACAAAGGTGCTACATGTGAGGCAGCATCAACCACTTCCTCGTGCGATATTTCAACGATCTTTCCTTCAACACCGAGGTCGGAAATAACCGAAACGGCAAACACAGGAAGGCGCATGTGGCGGGCAACGATCACTTCCGGCACGGTGGACATGCCCACCGCATCGGCACCCAGGGTTTGAATATACCGGTATTCAGCAGGCGTTTCGTAAGAGGGCCCGGTGACAGCTGCATAAATTCCTGTTTTATAATGAATGTCATGATGTCGTGCCACTTTTTGGGCTTTGCTCAACAGGTTCTTGTTATAGGCTTCGCTCATATCCACAAACCGGGGGCCCAAATGGCTGTGATTGGGTCCAAGCAAAGGATTGGGCATCAGGTTGATGTGATCGGTAATAAACATAATGTCCCCCACTTCAAACTCTGGGTTTACTCCACCCGATGCATTGGAAACAAACAGGTATTCAATACCCAGTTGCTTTAAAATTCTTACCGGAAACACAACTTCTTCCATACTGTATCCTTCATAATAATGAAAACGGCCCTGCATGGCAACCACCTGTATGCCGTTCAATACACCAAACATCAATTGCCCTTTATGGCCTTTGACAGTTGACACCGGAAAATCAGGTATATCACGGTACGGTATTTTTACGGACACTTTAATTTCATCGGCAACCAGGCCGAGGCCGGTGCCTAAAATGATTCCGATTTTTGGTTTTTTGTCTATCCTTTCGGAAATATACTTAACGGTTTCTTCGATTTTGTTCAACATAGTTTAATATCAAATTATTGAATTCGGTTTCATCATCTTTGTTTAATTTCACCCTGACGGGAAGGTAAAACAGGGGAAAATTATTCAGGATGCTAAAATAGGGAGAATCCATCAAACGCATAACATCTTTTTCGGTCGTAATAATAATCTTGCTCCGCGTAAAGATGTTCTCAAAAGTTTTTCTTATCCGTTCAATATCTTTTTTTTGGTAAACGTGGTGATCACGGAAATCAATAACATGCAATTCACGGCATTTAGTATTCAGGTATTCCTGCAAAGGATATGAATTGGCAATTCCGGAAAATAAAACAATAGCACTTAAATTTTTAGGGATTCCATAATCTGCAGGTCCGTTGACCGGTATAAGATTTCCATATTTCAAATAGGAGAAGAATATTTTCTGATGATCAAGAGGTTGAAGCAAGGCGGTAATTCTTTTCCTGGTGATTGGCGATAAAACTTTCGGCACCTTATTCACCAGGATGACATCAGCACGGTTGGATGCCTTGACGATATCACGCAAAGTACCTACCGGAAACAAATAATCCTCTTTATAAAGTTTATGATAATCGGTAAGTAATATGGATAGTCCGGGTTTTACGTAGCGATGCTGAAAAGCATCATCCAGAACAATAACCTCCAGGGAACCATTGTTTTCCATCATCGAATGAATGCCGTGTACTCTTTTTTCATCAACAGCAACGGCTATTTTATTGCCAAACTTATGGATGTATTGCATGGGTTCATCGCCCACATCCGCATGCCGTGAAAACTGATTTCCCATAACAAACCCACTGGTTTTGCGCCCGTATCCCCTACTCAATACGGCTATCTGGCAAGAAGGCAAAAGTAAATTGATCAAATATTCCACAACCGGTGTTTTCCCTGTTCCGCCAACACTCAGGTTGCCCACACCTATTATCGGCATGGGAAAATATTCGGAAGAAAGGATACCGGTATTAAACAGCCAGTGTCTTATTCGAACAACGAGGCCATAAAACCAGGCAAACGGAAACAACAATATTTTCCAGTATCCCATGCTAATTCCAAATGAAAAAATATTCCCTTAATCTCAAATTAACTTAATTTCGTTGAAAATTTGAACCTTGTCAATTTTTGTAATCCGCCGAAAAAATACAAAAAAGATAGATTATTTTTACAGATTATCATAAAAAATTCAAAATGAAGCTAAAAGAGATAACAAATTTCCTTGAAGAACATGCCCCCATGCAACTTCAGGAGGACTATGACAATGCGGGTTTATTGACCGGTTCACCTGAAAAGGATATAACCAAAGCCCTGATTACGCTGGACGTTACTGCTGCCGTGATGGAGGAAGCCATTAACAACGGTTGTGAATTGATTATTGCCCATCATCCCATGATCTTCAAAGCGATAAAACGGCTGACCGGCCAAACCGAAACCGAACAACTGATCATAAAAGCCATAAAAAATGATCTTGCCGTGTATGCCTTCCATACCAACCTTGATAATGTTTCCAACGGTGTCAATGGCATACTGGCTGAAAAACTGGGATTAAAAAATACACGCATCCTTTCTGTTAAGCCTGGCAAACTCAGGAAACTGGTTACATTTTGCCCTATCAATTATGCAGAAAAAGTAAGAGAAGCCATTTTTAATGCAGGTGCCGGGCATATCGGCAATTACGACAGTTGCAGCTATAATCTGGAAGGTGAAGGAACTTTCAGGGGACTTGAAGGTGCGAATCCTTTTGTCGGTAAAAAAGGGGAATTGCATTTTGAAAAAGAAATCCGTATTGAAACCATAGTCCCCGATTTTAAAATCAATGCCGTGGTTAAGGCCATGCTCGCCGCCCATCCTTACGAAGAGGTGGCATACGATGTTTATCCGCTTGAAAATGATAATCCCAATACAGGGTCCGGGATTTTGGGTGAAGTGGAAGAGGAAATCAACGAAAAGGTCTTCCTGGAAAAAGTAAAAAATATTTTAAATGCCGGTGTTATCCGTCATAGTCCGTTAACCGGGAAAAATATCAGGAAGGTTGCCATCTGTGGGGGCAGCGGGAGTTTTTTAATCGGACAGGCTTACTATTCCGGTGCCGAAATATTTATTACGGCTGATGTAAAATACCATGATTTTTTCGGTTATAAAGGGAAAATGGTCATCGCTGATGCCGGACATTATGAAACAGAACAATTTACAAAAGAACTAATCTATTCAATATTGAAGAAAAAAATTCCTACTTTTGCACTCCTTATTTCGGAGTTGAATACAAATCCGGTAAATATTTTATAAAAGACTGAAATTATATATATTATGGTGACTAAGAAAAAAACGGAAGCCGAAGAGGTCAGCGTAGAACAAAAACTTATTGCGCTGTACACGTTGCAAAATATTGACTCACAAATTGACAACATCAAAATTATCAGGGGTGAACTTCCACTGGAAGTGCAAGACCTGGAAGATGAAATTGCCGGCCTGGAAACCAGGATTGCCAACTTCAACAACGAAATTGCAAAGCTGAACGATGAAATCAATGAACGGTTAAATGCCAAAAAAGAAAGTGAAGTGCTGATCAAAAGATACCAGGATCAGCAGATGAACGTCAGGAACAACCGCGAATATGATGCACTCACTAAAGAAATCGAGTTCCAAAACCTTGAAATCCAGCTTGCGGAAAAAAAGATCAAAGAGTCAAATTTCAGGATCGAAAATCTGAAGACCGATATAGAACAGGCGGAGCAAACCTTAAATGAAAGGAAAGGCGATCTGGTTGCCAAAAAAGCGGAACTGACCGACATCGTCACCGAAACCGAAAAAGATGAGCAAAAATTGATAAAAAAATCATTGGAAAATGAAAAGCTTATTGAGGAACGCCTGCTGACTGCCTATAAAAGGATAAGAAAAAATGCACGGAACGGCTTAGCTGTTGTCCAGGTTGAACGTGATGCCTGCGGGGGTTGCTTTAATAAAATCCCCCCTCAGCACCAGATGGACATCAAGATGCACAAAAAGATCATTGTGTGTGAGTATTGCGGAAGGATTTTGGTTGACAGCGATGTTGCCAAAACCGTAAATGAAAAGATGAAATAGTTTCTTTTAAGGCTTAAAAACAAAGAAAAGAGAGTTCCCGGGGCTCTCTTTTTTTTTTTAATGAGGTTTCCGCCGCAATGGTTGTCCCCGCCAAATGCAAGGAACCAGGAAAGGGCAGAGTGATGAATATTGCAGATAAGGATTCCTGAAATTTATAGCATCAGATAATATTAAACTTGCCTGCCTCGGTTTTCAGTTCTTCTTTGCTGATCCTCTTGCCATGTGCCGGATAATACCATTTCACATCCAGATCAAGTAATTTTTTCCATGAATCCCCCACCTGCTTTTCGTCATCTGCAAAACCCGGAAAGATCATTCCCCTGAAATTGAACATGGCATCCCCCACAAAAACACTATCCCCTATGATCAACGAAGAGGAACCCTTTGTGTGGCCGGGTGAATGGATGATGCGGGCATTAAAACCGTCATGTTTCAAATTCAGTTGCTCTTCAAATAAAACATCAGGTTCCACCGGCTGATACGAAGCCACTATTTTTTCGATGCCCGGCCCTTTTCTTCCCATAAAGGAAATGAATTTAAACAACGGGGTTGTCCCTTTCGGGATGGGGGTAAACCCTTTCCTGAGATTATCCGCTTCACTGCTGTGGACAATCACTTTGGCCCCGGTTAGTTTCTTTAAACCCGAAACACTACCTGCATGGTCGTAATGGGTATGCGTAAGAAAAATGTATTTCAGTGCAGAAAGTTCAAAGCCCGCAGTCCGGAAATGATGTGAAATATTCTCGACCTGTTTCCTGTTTCCCGTATCTATCAACAATAACCTGCCGTCCTGTATAATGAGAAATACATTTGTAAAATGGATGCGGAAAGAAACAAACCGGGTTTTCATATCTTTTTTAAAATTAACTATTGTGGGTCCACATCAAACTGAACGATCACCGATTTATAGCCGGCACGTGTCCTGAATCCTTCAAAAACATTAAATATCCCTTCTTTCACCTTTTTTGTGTTTTCATTCCGCGGGCTTTTGATGATGATGTGTTTGATATAATAATTACGCACACGTCCCACCAGCGGATATTCGGGACCCAATACACGGTTACCGAATTTTTTCCTGAGCTCGATGGCAAACAGCTCGGCTGCTTCATGCAACAGGTTTGCTTTTTTATGTTTAAGCCTGATGATGATCAACCGGTAAAAAGGCGGATATTTAAACCGCTGACGTTCGGTCAACTGTTGATCAAACATACTGCGGTAATCGTGGTTTACCACATCACGGATTATGGGATGGTCGGGCTGCCAGGCCTGGATGATCACTTTTCCCTGTTTATATTTCCTTCCCGATCGTCCGCTCACCTGGGCCATCAACTGGAAACTGCGTTCGTGAGCTCTGAAATCGGGGAAACTCAGCATGTTATCCGCACTTAAAATACCCACAACACGCACATGGTCAAAGTCAAGCCCTTTGGTAACCATTTGTGTCCCCACCAGTATATCGGTCTTTTTATCCCCAAAATCATTGATGATGCGGTGGTAAGCTTTTTTGCTGCGCGTTGAATCCAGGTCCATCCTGCTGATACGGGCCCCGGGCAGAAGCAAAGATAAATCTTCTTCAACTTTTTCGGTACCAAACCCCTGCATTTTCAGATTTGTACTGCCGCATTGCTGGCAGGTTGCCGGCACTGTTGTCGAATAGCCGCAATAATGACATTTCAGTAATTCGCTGTGTTTATGGTAGGTCAGGGTGACATCGCAGTTTTTGCACATGGGGACCCAATGGCATTGCTCACATTCTATCCTCAATGAAAACCCGCGCCTGTTCTGAAACAGGATGATCTGCTGCTGTTCTTTCAATGCTTTTTTCATTTCATTCATCAACACCGATGAAAAATGGGATTTTGCCGTCCGTCTCCGGTATTCATCACGCATGTCAACCACCTCGACACCGGGAAGTTTCATACCCCCGTAACGTTGTGAAAGTTCAACCAGGCCATATTTACCGTGCAGGGCATTGAAATAACTTTCGAGGGCGGGGGTAGCCGAACCCAGCAGCACTTTTGCATTGTGAAGGGTTGAAAGATAGATTGCCGTATCGCGGGCATTGTAGCGGGGTGCCGGATCAAATTGTTTGTAGGAATGGTCATGCTCTTCATCCACAATGATAAGCCCCAGGTTAGTGAAAGGCAGAAAAACGGATGAGCGCGGGCCAAGGATAACCCGGAAAAGCGGCGTGTCTTTTTTATCATCCAGCCCGGCAACGTTTTTCCACACCTCGGCACGTTCGTTTCGGCTGTATCGCGAATGATAAATACCGACTTCATTGCCAAAATATTTGCGGAGCCGGGTAATGATCTGGGTGGTGAGGGCAATCTCAGGAAGCAGGTAAAGCACCTGTTTTCCCTGATCAAGTGTTTCCCTGATCAACTTGATGTAAAGTTCTGTTTTTCCCCCTGATGTCACACCGTGAAGCAATACTACGTGGTGATCCTCAAACTTCTGATGAATCAAATTGTAAGCTTTTTCCTGATGAACCGTTAGTTTCACTTCCGACTGCCGGTTCAGGGCAGGATCAAAATCAAGGCGGCTGACCGTTTTTTCAAATTCTTCAAAAACACCCTTTTCCACAAGTCCTTTCAGTGCCGAAGGAGCGGCACCGGCCTTTTTCAGTAAGTCTGATTTTTTGATTTCAGCCGCTTCATTATCTTGCATATAACCGGTCATGGCAATAAAGGCCATCACCAGTTCCAGTTGTTTGTGCGCCCGTTTGCCCAATTCATCCATCATTTGCCTGAGTGCATCTTCCTGACGATACCCCTTCGCCAACCGGACAAACTTTTCTTTTTTTTCACGGTAGCGGTCTTCCAGTTCCTCTTCCATGGTGATCATCTTTTTTTCAATCATTTTTTTCAGGAAAGGCAACACATTCTGAAAACCGAGAGTTTTGCCGATCTCGCCAACCGTCAGCCGTTTTTTGGCCAGCAGTGCCTCCGTGATCTTGTATTCATATTCATCCAGGATATGCCGGTCGGGTTTAAAAACGGGGGACAACAGCACTTTTGATTCGCTGGCCAGTTTAAAAGCGGACGGCAGGGCAACATTCATTACATCGCCCAGCGTACCCATATAATAATCGGCTATCCATTCCCAAAACAAAAACTGAATATCATTCACCAGGGGCTGTTCGTCGAGCAGGTGCAGGATATATTTGGGTGTATAGGCGGGAACTTTTTCGTGCAGTCTTTTCACCAGACCGGCATACACTTTCTTTTTACCGAACTGCACGGCTACCCGCTGCCCTTTTTTTATAAATTCGTTCAGGTCAAAAGGTACACGATAGGTAAATGTCCCCCTGATGGGGAGCGGCAACAACACGTCGGCAAATAAAGTGGTCCTGCTCATGTAAACAAAGGTAGGGAATTAGGCAGGATGCCACCACGGGTGTTGAAAATTAATTGGGGATTTTTTTATTTGTGGATCGTCAGTTCATGCACTTTCTCAGTCTCGAAGGTGCCATTGAACCGGTAAGTGTATGTAATCTCATCATTGCCGCATTTATCCTGATTGATATTGATGACAAATTCGGTAATCACATCAGGGCCATTCACCGAATCGGCATAGATGTGATAATCGCCGTTGGGGCCGGCCTTCCTGAATTCAAGGTCAAAGGAATAATCAACCACACTGTGCATCAGCCCGTAATACACTGAATCTATTTTTATTGAAGAATCCCCTTTTGCGGTTTCAATCACCCAGGCCCTGGACTGATATGAATCCTTTAACCCCTCAAACTTTATCCTTACCGCGGCAACGGCCTCGGGGGCTTTGCTGTTGCAACACGAAGAGCTGAGAAAAAGTAAGGATAAAACAATAAACCCAAAAAATAATTTTAGCATAACGTTTCCCTGATTTTGAACAATGATGACTTGCAGGTTTTAAAAACACCTGCCGCATATCATACGACATTTGTTAATAAATGGTTTCCTTTTATAAACCGGATTTTTTAAATTTTTTAGCATGTGAAAAAAATGACAGACAAACATTGGTATCGTAAAAAGAAAAATTCATTAAACTTCGGTTTATATCCTGCAATATCATTTACCAAGATCGTCAACCAAAGATTTGTTCACCGTATTCTCGAACTCCTCTTTGTTTTTAAAGTATTCTTTGGCCCGTTTAACGACTTTGGCAAAGAGAGGGGCTTCATCAGATGAAACATGCTCAAATCTTAATTTTGCATTCAATTCTTCACCAGAATATTCAGAGTATAATTGCCCGATGGCAGCGTTTAAGAATGCTGTTGTGATAATTTCAATATTGACAAAGTCGAGGATGACGTTTAGCTTATTGGATAAAGCATCTGAAATTTTCTTGTATAATTTGTCGCCATCTTCACCGGAAACGGCCAATACGCCGCTTACCTCGTCATACACCTTGATGTGTAATTCGGTTATGCCCATAGCAAAAGTACTAAAATATGTAACTATTCTATCTTAAAAACATACTTCCCTTCCTTAAAATTTTTCAGTCCGGTTTTCAGGAATTTCACGAAAGCATCTATATCGAGGTTATAGGCACGGGGCTGGGCGAGCACTTCGCCGTCGTGGCCAAGCAGCACATAAAACGGCTGGGCATTCACTCCGAATTTAGTGATTTGAAAATCGGCATCCTTTCTTCCGATGGTTTTTTTCACCTTCCCGTCATACGTTGAAGTGATCCATTCTTTTTCGGGTAATTTGGTTTTATCGTCCACATACAATGCCAATACAATATAATCGTTGCGCAGGATCTTCAGCACTTTGGGATCGGCCCACACGTTGGCTTCCATTTCACGGCAGTTGACGCATCCATGTCCTGTAAAATCAATGAAGATTGGTTTATTTTGTTCCGTAGCACATTTTACCGCCTGGTTAAAGTCAAAATAGCCTTCCAGTCCGTGGGGCAGAGTTAGGAAATCATGATATTTAGGGGTTTCGCAAAGTTCTTTTGTATCTTCTCCCCCACCGCTTGAACCGGAATATAATTTTACATTATTGCGGATGATGGCATTCAGATCAAAATCAATGGTTGACTGCGGGGGCAGATAACCTGCAAGGGCTTTTAAAGGGGCGCCCGCCATGCCGGGAATAAGATAAACCACAAAAGAAAAAGTGATAATGGCCAATATCAGGCGTGGAACCGTAACAAAAGGCACCTCCGAATCGTGGGCAAATCTTATTTTTCCCAGCAGGTATAATCCCAAAAGGAAGAATATTACGATCCAGAAAGCAAGATAGACTTCCCTGTCGAGGATATGCCAGTGATAGGTCTGATCGGCAATGCTCAGGAATTTCAGGCTCAATGCCAGCTCAAGGAAACCCAATACCACTTTAACCGAATTCAACCAGCCGCCCGACTTGGGCAGGTTGGCCAGCAACGACGGGAAGAAAGCAAAAAAAGTAAAAGGTAAAGCAAAAGCCAGCGAAAACCCGAACATCCCGACAATGGGCTTCAATAAATGCCCGCCGGCCGATTCAACCAGGATGGTTCCCACAATGGGGCCTGTACAACTGAAAGATACCAGCACGAGTGTGAGTGCCATAAACAAAGGGCCCAAAACACCCCCTTTGTCAGCACCCTCATCCGATTTGTTGACCAGCCAGTGTGGCAGGGTGATCTCGAACATACCAAAGAAAGACGCGGCAAAAATGACAAAGATGAGGAAAAATAAAATATTGGGCAGCCAGTGTGTGCTCAACCAGTTGGCAATTCCGGGGCCGGCAATCACAGCCAGCACCGATCCGATAAAGGTATAAATAAGTATGATGCTGAATCCGTAAAATAAAGCCTGTGCCCTGCCCTTTGCCTTGCTCTGGCCTTCTTTCATAAAAAACGAAATCGTCATCGGGATCATGGGGAAAACACAGGGGGTTAAAATAGCAATGAGCCCACCAAGAAAAGAAAGCAGGAAGAAACCCCATAGCGATGCTTTTTTACCCAGAATATCAGAAGACCCAATGGCCGTTTCACCAACCGTGGGCTGTTCGGTTGAAGCCGTTTCTTTGATTAAATTCCCCGTCTTCCCATCGAAGTTCAAGTTAATGTCTTCATATAAAGCCACACAACCCACATCATTACAAACCATGTAAGCAATCTCGCCGACAACGGGAATGACATCTTTTTCGGAAGTTAACCGGATGGTCTGTTTAAAAGCAGCTTCATTAACAAAATATTTGATGTTCATTTCAAAAACATCATCATATTCTTCAATAAAAGGGGTAAGCTCCACGGGGTCGCCAAGCAATTGATAGCCTTCCGGTTTCTCAAAACTGAACTCGGTAGGTAAAGGCCCGTTTTCAGGCACGTCCAGCGAATACAAATGATACCCTTTGTCAATATGGGCGGTAAAAAGAATGTCAATGGTGCGGTCACCGGTGTTTTTGGTTGTAATATCCCATTTTACAGGTTGCAGAATCTTTTGTTCCGGTTTTCCCGAAGCAGTTTCAGCACCGGCAGGTGTCAGGTCAAACGAAAAGTCAACATCGGCCGGGGGCAGGCATTTTGTGTCGTCACAACTCATAAAATCCAGTGAGCCTTTCACTGTTACCGGATGATTTACCAGTACTTTTACTTTTTGCTTAAATACCGCTGAATTGGCAAAAAATTTAAGTGTCATTTCAAAGTTTGGGTCATATTCCTCAATCACCTCACTTTCCTCAGCCACCTTGCCTATTAACTTATATTCATCGGAAGTTTTAAAAGTAAAAGTAGTTGCCGGGGGCGACATGGGAATATCCTGGGAATACAAGTGCCATCTGGGTTCGATAGAAGCTTTGAAAACAAGTTCAAATTCGTTATCGCTGATCTTATTCTGAGAAAAACTCCATTTTACAGGCTCCAGTATCTGGGATTTTAACCCGAAAGCGATCATCAATGCCGCCAGCAGTAAAAAGATTCTTTGCTTCATAAATGATAAAACTTATAACTAAAAAACGCTCCAAAAGTAGGTAATCTGACGATAAAACAACAATTACCTTACAGGTTGATTATGACAACTTCACTGAGAAAGATGTTGCATGAAACAATTCAGGTACAGGTTTAGCAACGTAATATATTTGATGTGAATATAACAGGTAAATTAATATTGAGATAAGGAACAGGTCCTTTCGTTTTATATTGTAAAAGATATTTATTGTCTTCTGCTTTCGTGAAAACAGCCGTTTCGAACAATATTCATTTATTTAACTGCATAAAACAGAACTATCTTTTTTGTAGTTCCTGTAATTTTAAAATCATCCGAAGTCCTATATCCGATAAGCCAGATGATCTTTCCGGCGGATTCAAGCACATAGACCTTTTCTTTTTCGAACCGGCTTATCTTACTGTCAATCAGATAATCGCTAACCAGCTTTGAACCTTTCATCCCGAAAGGTACAAACCGGTCGCCTTTTCCCCATTTTCGCACGTTGAGTGGAAACGTCAATTTTTCAATGTCAAAATAAGCCCGGGAAGGATCTTTTTCAATTTGGAGACCATCAATATCTTCTATGATTTCCGATGTCAGATGAACGGGCTCTCTGATTTCCTCTCCCGCAAAACGGATGTGAAAAACATTTTCTTCTTTGCTTTCCGCTTTCTTTTTCAGAATCAAAAATTCCCTGTCGACCAGGAGGCGGTATCCACCGGAATGGAATAGCTTACCGGTATTATCCTTTTGTAACGTATCGCAAACAGTGTCACTAACCTCCCGGTTAAAACCGTAATCCTTCAGCAGGTAAAACAACAGTGCATGAAAATCAGGGAAATTTTTCATGGCTTTTACCGGAATCCTTATCTCATCATCTTCAATTTGAAATAATTCCTCTCTCTTTTGTTGAATAAGATGTTGCAGTAACAAATGCTCTTCGGACAAATACAGGATGCTTTTTCCAATCATTTGCCGGTAATCTTTCATTATTTTTTCAAGCTCGGACAACAAGTGATGACGGATTTTATTTCGCAAATATTTATCGGACAGGTTGGAGGAATCTTCCCTGAAAAGTAATTTATGTTCTTTTACATATTGTTCAATTTCCGTCCGTCCGGTAAAAAGCAAGGGTCTGATGATCGAACCTCGTGTTACCGGCATCCCTTTCAGTCCCGCTGTACCCGATCCCCTCAACAAGTTGATAAAGAAAGTTTCAATCTGGTCATCGGCATGCTGGGCAACAGCCACTCTTTCAAATCCTTCAGTCAGACAGATTTCTTCAAACCATTGGTATCGTATTTCACGGGCAGCTTCTTGTATTGAAAGTTTATTTTTTTCAGCAAACTGCACGGTGTCCACATTTTTTACAAACCAGGCAATGCCATATTTAGCAGCAAGTGAATGGACAAATCGTTCATCTTCATCCGATTCGCCTGCACGCAAATTAAAATTAACATGGGCTATTGCAATGGAAAAACCGGCACGGTAAAACAGGTCAAGCATTACAACCGAGTCAATCCCTCCACTTACGGCAAGCAAAACCCTGCTACCGGCAGGAACTAACTTATTTTGCAGGATAAAATCCCGGAAGGCCTCAATCATAATACAAATATACAAATTGAGGTCACAAAACAGTTAGAAAATCAGTAGCTAAAATATTTTTGTAATAATCACTTTCCGTTCTTGCCCGGCTCATCAACTTCCCAGGTATTTCCTGTCCTCAGCAAGTCGTCAACTGATTTAAGCGGAGAATTTTCTTTTTCGTGTTCAATCATATTCCAAATGGCATCTTCCAGTGTTTCCACTTTCACCGAACGGATAACACCCAGGGCTGCAGGATACTCAGGTGGCATCATCTCACAAAGCATCGTATGAATACCTGTATCTTGTTCATGAGGGTTATGGATCAAAAGGTCTTTCTCGGTAATCCCGTTTTCACCAAGTGCAACCACATGAAGTCCCTTTTCATCCAACTTCAATCCTTTGTCGTGGTTTTTCCCGAAAATCATCGGTTCACCGTCTTTCAGATAGATTTGATTATCGTTTTTTGTTTCGCGCGATGTAATCAGGCTGTGAATTTTATTGTTAAAAATGATACAGTTTTGAAGTACTTCAACAATTGATGTCCCATGATGTTTTGCAGCTTCCATAAAAACTTCTGTCATCATTTTCGGATTGGTATCCACGACACGGGCAAAGAAAGCAGCACGTGCCCCTATTGCCAGCGTACCCGGGTTGAAAGGCCTTTCAAAAGTCCCCTGAGGTGAGGATTTGGTTTTTTGCCCTTTTGGGGTAGTCGGTGAATACTGCCCTTTGGTCAAACCGTAAATTTTGTTGTTGAAAAGCAACACATTGACGTCGGGATTACGCCGTGCAAGATGAATAAAATGGTTGCCACCAATGGCCATCGAATCGCCATCGCCGGTTATCATCCAAACATTTAATTTCGGATTAGCCAGCTTGATACCGGTGGCCAGTGCTGCCGCACGGCCATGAATTCCATGGATACCATAAGTATTCATATAATAAGGAAAACGGGACGAGCACCCAATGCCCGAAACCACAACAAAGTTTTCCGGGGGGATACCCAATTCGGGAAACACATTTTCAACCGAACGTAAGATAGCATGGTCGCCACAGCCCGGACACCATTTTATCATCTGGTCGCTTTCAAAATCCTGCTTGGTAAGGGTTAATTTTTTCGTATCTATCGTATCTGCCATGATCAGTCATTTAAATATTCATTGAATTTGTCTTTCAGTTCGTACACCATAAACGGCAAGCCCTGAATCTTGTTGTATTGTTGGTAGTTAAATTCAGGAAGCCTCATTCTGAGGTAATTCACGAATTGACCGGCATTGATCTCGCAAACCAGTATTTTTTTGAATCGTTTAAATACTTCGGCAGTATTTTTAGGTAACGGTTTGATGTATTTAAAATGGGCAAAAGCAATCTTTTTTCCTTCTTCTCTCATTTTCTCAATGGCCGTCAGGATAACACCGTAAGTACCTCCCCAGCTAACGATCAATGTTTCAGCATCATCGTCTCCACCAATTTCGAGTTCAGGGATATAGTTTGCAACACGTTCTACTTTTTCTTCCCTGAATTCTGTCATTCTTTGGTGATTCAGGGGATCTTGCGAAACATTTCCGGTAATATCTTCTTTTTCAAGGCCACCGATCCGGTGTCGTAAACCTTTCGTTCCGGGTAATGCCCACGATCTGCTTAATTTTTCAGGATCCCGTTTATAAGGCTTGTAACCGGGGTCGTTGGCCTTGACAATGGGCGGGTTGATCGGGGACAGATCAGCCATATTGGGTATTTTAAACACTTCGGAACCGTTGGCCAGCGAACCGTCGGTAAGAAGAATGACCGGGGTCATGTGCTCCAAAGCCAGTTTGGCAGCTTCGTAAGCCGAATAAAAACAATCCGTTGAACTTCTGGCAGCCATCACAACTACCGGCGCTTCACCGTTACGGCCATAAAGTGCCTGCATCAAATCGCTTTGTTCCGATTTAGTAGGCAATCCGGTGGAAGGCCCTCCACGTTGTACATCAACAATAACAAGGGGCAGCTCGGTCATTACTGCCAGGCCGATGGCTTCGCTTTTCAACGATAAGCCCGGTCCTGATGTGCTGGTTACAGCCATGGCACCGGCAAAACTGGCCCCAATGGAAGAAACGATGCCGGCAATTTCATCTTCCGCCTGAAAGGCAATGGCACTAAACTGTTTATGTTTAGAAAGTTCCTGTAATATTTCCGACGCCGGTGTAATGGGGTATGAACCCAGATACAATTTTCTTCCCGAA
The DNA here is from genome assembly GCA_913009755.1 of uncultured Bacteroidia bacterium. GTDB lineage: Bacteria > Bacteroidota > Bacteroidia > Bacteroidales > F082 > JAADID01. The sequence goes on along the minus strand of CAJVWU010000058.1, from coordinate 3,584 downwards.
CGTTCGGAGGCAGCAAGCAAACCCCACGATGTGGCCAGGTTTCCGGTAACATTGCGGTAAAGCCCTTTGCTCAATGGTGCCGGAATAATTTTATAGGTATTGGCAAAGGCTTCAATGGTATCAGCATAATTATACCCGGCAGTCAGAACCAGCTTATTGGCCTTAACAACAAGGGGATTGGCTTTAAATTTTTGCTCAAAAAAATCAAATGTCTTTTTGTAATCCCTGTTGAACATGTAAAACACCATGCCCAGCGCAAACATATTTTTGGATTTCTGTGCCGATTTGTTGTCAATGTTCAAATCTTTAACTGCCTCACGGGTTAATGTGGTTACCGGTGCTTCGACCAAAACATGCCCGGTAAGTGTACCATCTTTAAGCGGATTGGATTCGTAACCTGCTTTGATCAGGTTTTTCTCAACAAAAGCATCGGTATCCACAATGATGATGGCATGATGAGAAATCCATTTCATATTTGCTTTTAAGGAAGCCGGGTTCATGGCGACCAGCACATCGGCAAGGTCGCCTGAGGTATGTATGTCACTGCTCCCGAAATGGATCTGGAAACCCGACACACCGGCTACGGTTCCCTGGGGCGCCCTGATCTCGGCAGGGTAATCTGGAAATGTTGCAAAATCATTTCCGGCAAATGCAGTGGAGTCGGAAAAAAGGCTGCCGGTCAGTTGCATGCCATCACCCGAATCACCGGCAAACCGGATAACTGTATTTTTCAGTTCAACAACTTTATCTTTTTTTGAAACCATTTGATAATGATATTTCGTGTGTATTGCTAAAATATGCTGCAAAATTAATCTTATTATTCCGGTCAATCTTACTAATCTTTGCTTTTTTTTAACAGAAAACTATTATTTGGAATGCCTTATGAATAAGACTATAACAAGCTGTTCCCATGATCTTTAGGTTATCCGTCTGCTATTATCCTTTCCGAAACAGGAAATTATTAACTAAATAGCTCTTTGAAATTCCAGGATTTGGCCCCAAATGAATATATCATTTTCGCTGTGTGCATCTTCCGAATAACTACTTATTTAGATTAGAAAAAAATTTATTCCTTTACCTTTCCAATTATAATATATCTCTATATATTTGCACCCAATTAATAATATTAAATACATATTATCATGGCTTACGTAATAAATGATGAATGCACAGCATGTGGCACATGCCTTGACGAATGTCCTGTTGAAGCTATTTCAGAGGGCGATATTTATAAAATTGACCCTGACCTTTGCACCGATTGTGGCGCTTGTGCAGATGTTTGCCCTGTTGAGGCCATTCATCCCGAATAATTTTTAAAGTATAACATTGAAAATAAAACCCAGGCTCACCGTCTGGGTTTTTTAATATTATTTTTTTTATTTTTATTTAATCTGAATAATTATAATTAGTTGAATATTTCCTAATTTTGCAGTCAGGCAGGCATTAAATCATTATGGATAAACTCGATTTTCTTAATTCAACCGAACCGGAAATAATTGAAGAATTCTATCTGAAATTCAAATCGGACCCCAATTCGGTGGAACCGGGTTGGCGTAAATTTTTTGAAGGTTTTGATTTTGCAACAACGCATTATCCCGTAACTTCCGGCGGTGGCATTGAAACATCCGACGAGTTCAAGGTAATCAACATGATCAACGATTATCGCCGCCGGGGCCATCTGTTTACCAAAACCAACCCGGTAAGGAAACGGAGGAAATATACACCAAACCTGGATATTGAAAATTACGGGCTCGAAAAAAAAGACCTGAAAAGAATATTCCAGGCCGGGAAAGAGATTGGTATCGGGCCGGCAACACTGGAAGATATTGTTAAGTTCCTTGAACAGACTTACTGTCATTCCATCGGGGTTGAATATTTGTTTATCCGCGATTTGAAAATAGCAAACTGGTTGCAAAACCATTCTGAGACCACTCGCAATACACCAGATTATACGGCTGACGAAAAAATATTCATCCTGAAAAAACTGAGGAGGGCAGTCTTTTTTGAGAAATTCCTGCAGAAAAAATTTCCCGGTCAAAAACGGTTTTCACTCGAAGGCGCCGAAACACTTATCCCTGCCATGGATGCCATCATGGAACGCGGATCGGAAATGGGCATCAAAGAATTTATCGTCGGCATGTCCCACCGGGGACGGCTAAATGTTTTGGCCAATATATTGCGGAAACCATTTGTTGATATTTTTACGGAATTTGAAAGTCCTGAATATGAAGACGAAGGACTGCTCGGCGATGTAAAATACCATCTGGGTTATACAACCGAACGGAAAACAACAACAGGAAAAAACGTTAAATTTACACTGGCACCCAATCCTTCGCACCTTGAAGCGGTTATTCCGGTTGTTGAAGGCATTACCCGCGCAAAGATTGATTTATTGTACAAGGGGCAACCCGATAATATTGCGCCTGTATTAATACATGGCGATGCTGCCATCGCGGGACAGGGTGTTGTGTATGAGGTTGTGCAAATGCAGGACCTGAAAGGTTATACAACAGGGGGCACTATTCACCTTGTAATCAATAACCAGATAGGTTTTACTACCGATTACCTCGATGCCCGCTCAAGTACCTATTGCACTGATGTTGCCAAAACCACCTTATCACCCGTATTTCATGTGAATGGCGATGATCCGGAAGCATTGGTTTTTACCATTCAGACCGCCATGGAATTCAGGAACAAATTCCATAAAGATGTTTTTATTGACATCCTCTGTTACCGAAAATACGGTCACAACGAAGGTGATGAACCCAGGTTTACACAACCCATTCTTTATAAATTTATTGAAAAACATCCTGATCCTTACCAGATTTATAAAGAGAAGCTGATCAGCGAAGGCATTATCAGCCAGGCAGCATGCGAAAAAGATGTAAAAGCTTTTATGGCCAAGCTGGATGGTTACTTTGAGGAAACAAAAACTCTCCAAAAAGTTTCCATTGCCAGTTTTCTTAATGATACCTGGGAAAATATCTCCCGTGCAACAGATGATGACTTTCTCAAATCGCCTGACACTTCCATCACTAAAGAACTTTTGCAACACATTGCAGACAAGATAACCGATCTTCCGGCCAACAAGAAGTTTTTCAGGAAGACCATCCGTATGCAACAACAGCGCAGGCAACTTGTGATGGAAAAAGGGATACTTGACTGGGCTATGGCCGAATTGATGGCTTATGGCAGTCTGCTCACCGAAGAAATCCCTGTTAGATTAAGTGGACAGGATGTGGAAAGGGGAACCTTTTCGCACCGCCATGCCGTATTGAGCATTGAAGATGTTACTGAAAAATATACACCGCTAAATCATATTTCCGAAAAACAGGCCCGGTTTGCCATATTCAATTCTTCATTGTCAGAATACGGTGTGCTTGGGTTTGAGTATGGCTATTCGCTGGCTTCCCCTTATTCGTTAACCATCTGGGAAGCTCAGTTTGGGGATTTTGCCGGCTAATTCCTATTTTGATGCGCTGGTTATCTTTGCCAGATGGAAAATTCATTAATTAAACTATTAGTACCGGATTACATATTATCACATTTTGAGTATGAATACTGGGAAGAGGTAAGCGGGGTGA
>CAJVWU010000057.1 GCA_913009755.1 uncultured Bacteroidia bacterium | reverse complement strand
CTTGTTTGAGCTTTATATGGCTTTCAAACTGTTTTTAAAGGCATTATTGCCTAATCATATATTATCTGCCAAAAATATTGCATTCTAAAACAATGAAAAAAATTGAGTTCTCGGAGCGGATTCAATAATGATTGATTTCAACCGGGGAAAATTACTGCCTGGTATGAAGCAATGATTCCGGACCGGGTAAGCAGCACGGAAAAATGAATGTCAACGCTATTTCTTCGTTTGAACCGGTTGTACGGGATAGGTAGCCATGATTTGCGCAACAGTTTTCGGGATGCTTTTATCGCGGCTTGAAGGATTTTCGTTAATTCTACCCTGGCCGGTACTTTCCCAGATCAAAACTTTGTTTTTCGTATCGAAAACATCAACGACGAGGGTTCCGACAGTATAATCATAGGTGTTGTAAGTAGTTGTTGACATTCCCATGCCGCCATGCCAGCCGGGTCCCCAGCCCCATCCGGGCCCGTAACCGTAATAACCGCCATATCCGCCATGAAACCCTGTTGTGGTTGCAGTTGTTTCCTGCTTTTTCTGGGTTTGAATATATAAAGCCACCGTCAGGTCGCCCCCTTCTTTTACATAAGTTAACCCTCTTTTTGTAAATTCATCTTCAAAGGCTTTTTCAATGCGTTGTTCGTCAAATGGAGTTAAAATCTTATTGCTCTCTTTGGCCCAGCCGTAATAGGAATACGTTTTAAATTTCGTGAAATCAACCGTCTTGTCATAGTCGGAAGTTACCGTAAGGCTGGAACACGATGCCAGGATCATCACAGCAAGGATGATCACGGATAAAGCTAATTTTTTCATGTTTTTCATTTCAAATTAAAATTTTTACAAAGATACCAATAACTATAAAATCCAGTCAAAAAATTAATAGCTAAATATTATTTTGATGTGCTGACTAAATATATTGTTTATTTAAAACTCTACAGCGTATCGACTACAAAACAATTGCTTAACCATAAGGGCAGTTCGGTTTTTAGTCAGGTTAAAGAAATGATCTGTTAAATCTATTTCACGTTTTCAATGACCCTTATGTTTCAACTTGAATCCGATAGAGGCGGATTAATGTGAATAGCCCCGTGCAATGCGGGGGAATTAGGTAAATATCCGAGCCGGAACCCTGTCAGGGTTCAATAAATATTTCTCATCAAATTCAATCCCATGTTCTTTTAGCAAACTAATATATTCGTCCCTGAAACTAACTTTTGCATGGTGTTCCTTTTTATTTTTTAAGATCCCCCAGATATACTTATAAAGACTTTCCTGTCCGGATCCGGCCATAGATTGTTCATTGTTTTTTGTACCGAATACTATCTGATAGAGAATTTGTGTATAGGTGCTCATTGTAAGTTTGTTTTATTGAACCCTTTCAGGGTTTCTTATTCACTTTTATACTATTTTCCCTACACTTCGTGCAGGGTTATTCATGTTAAATCCTTGCAGGATTCTCAGCATAATATAAATAAAACATCAAAATAATATTTAACCAAATTAATACTCTCCCCAGCTTTTTATTACAAGGTCTTCCGTTTTGTAACGGGTGATAGCATAAATAAATGCACTGGCCAACCGGGCATTGGTGATGAGGGGGATGTTGAAATCAACGGCAGCACGGCGGATGGTGTAATCGTTGTTCAGTTCTTCGCGGCTGAGATTTTTTGGGATGTTGATCACCAGGTCAACCTGTTTGTTTTTGATCAATTCAAAAGCATTGGGTTCCTGTTTTACATCGGGCCAGTAAACCAGGGTTGTTTCGATGTTGTTTTTCCTGAAAAAGTCGTGGGTGCCTTTGGTTGAAAATAAATTATATCCATTTTCAATCAGATATTCTGCACTTTGCAGCAATTCTGTTTTCGACCGCATGGGCCCCGATGAAATGAGGATGTTCTTTTTGGGGATGCGATAGCCCACCGACAGCATGGCTTTCAGGATAGCTTCGTAATAATCGTCGCCCAGGCAGCCCACTTCTCCGGTTGAAGCCATGTCAACACCCAGCACCGGGTCGGCTTTGCTCAGTCGTGAAAAAGAAAACTGGGAGGCTTTCACCCCAATATAATCAATGTCGAAAAGTGATTTGCTGGGTTTTTCCACTTTTTCGCCAAGCATGATGCGCGTGGCGTAATCAATAAAATTGGTTTTAAGCACTTTGCTTACAAACGGGAAACTCCGCGATGCCCGCAAATTACATTCTATTACTTTTATGTCGTTGTCTTTGGCCAGGAACTGGATGTTAAAAGGCCCGCTGATATGCAATTCTTCTGCAATCCTGCGGCTGATTTTTTTAATCCTTCGCAGCGTCTCAACATATACTTTTTGAGGTGGGAACATAATGGTCGCATCGCCCGAATGTACTCCGGCAAATTCAATGTGTTCCGAAATGGCATAGACAATGATTTCCCCTTTGTCGGCTACCGCATCCATTTCTATTTCTTTGGCATCTGTCAGGAATTTGGAAACCACCACCGGATATTGTTTAGAAACCTGTGTGGCCAGGTTCAGAAAATGTTCGAGTTCCTCTTCGTTGGAAACCACATTCATCGCTGCACCCGACAGCACATAAGAAGGCCGGATCAGGACCGGGAAGCCCACCTTGCCGGTAAACCGGAAAATATCTTCCATATTGGTCAGTTCTTTCCATTCGGGCTGGTCAACATCAATCTTATCCAGCATGGCTGAAAATTTATGACGATTTTCAGCCTGGTCAATAAAAACGGGGGAAGTGCCGGGAATGGGTATCTTCTGCCGGTAAAGACGCATAGCCAGATTATTGGGTATCTGCCCTCCCGTTGAGACGATGACACCAAAAGGATTCTCCAGTTCGGCAATGTCGAGGGTGCGTTCAAAGCTCAGCTCATCAAAATAAAGGCGGTCGCATACATCATAATCGGTACTGACTGTTTCGGGGTTGTAATTGATCATCACCGAGCGGTACCCTTTCTTTTTAATGGTTTTCAGTGCGTTAACAGATGACCAGTCGAATTCCACACTGCTGCCGATGCGATAAGCACCCGAGCCGAGGACAATCACCGATTTGTTGTCATTTTCGTATTCAATGTCATGCTCTGCCCCATGATAGGTAAGGTAGAGATAATTGGTAACCGCCGGATGTTCGGCGGCGAGTGTATCAATCTGTTTCACATAAGGAACAATATTCCTGGATTTTCGGTATTCCCTGACTTTGAGGATTTCCTTGTCGGTACGGCCAATTTCATTGGTTTTGAACAAAAGGCGGGCAATTTGAAAATCAGAATAACCCTGACGTTTGGCTTCCAAAAGCAATTCGTCCGGAATATCTTCAGGAATGGAATACTTTTCCAGTTCCTTTTTCAAATCATAAATATTCTTTAACTTTTCAAGAAACCACCGGTCTATTTTTGTGAGTTGAAAAACCTGCTCTACTGTCCAGCCCTTGTTAAATGCCGCAGCAATAACGAAGATACGGGTGTCCGTCGGTTTTTTTAATGCGGATTCGATGTCGTCAACAATCAGTTCTTTGTAATCGGCAAAACCATGCATTCCCAGTCCGGTCATGCGCAGGCCTTTCTGGACGGCTTCCTCAAAACTGCGCCCGATGGCCATGATCTCACCTACACTCTTCATGCTGGAGCCAATCTCTTTTGAAACACCGAGAAATTTGTTCAGATCCCATCGGGGGATTTTAACAACGAGATAATCCAATGCCGGTTCGAAAAAAGCGGTGGTGGTTTTTGTTACGCTGTTTTTCAGTTCATGAAGGCCATAACCCAGGGCCAGCTTTGCCGCCACGAAAGCCAGCGGATATCCGGTTGCCTTTGATGCCAGGGCCGAAGATCGCGACAGCCGGGCGTTGACTTCTATCACCCGGTAGTCTTCCGATTCAGGATCAAGGGCATATTGCACATTGCATTCGCCTACGATACCGATGGATTTTACAATCTCAATGGATAGCTTTCGCAATTTGTGGTATTCACTGTTTGTCAGGGTCTGGGAAGGGGCAACAACAATGCTCTCGCCGGTATGGATGCCCAGCGGGTCAAAGTTTTCCATATTGCATACGGTGATGCAGTTGTCGTGCTTATCGCGCACCACTTCATATTCCACTTCCTTCCATCCTTTCAGCGACTCTTCCACCAGTATCTGGTTTGAATAAGAGAAAGCTTTTGTCGCCAGTTGTTGCAATTCCTTTTTATTGGAACAAAAGCCGCTGCCCTGGCCGCCCAGGGTAAAGGCTGCCCGGATGATGACCGGGAAGCCGACTTTGTTTGCGGCGGATAGAGCCGCCGGAACGGAGCTGCAGGCAACTGACTTTGGGGTTTTAACGCTGATGGAATGCAGTTTCTCGGCAAACTTTTTCCGATCTTCCGTTTCAATGATGGCTTTGACGGGTGTGCCGAGGATTGACACATTATGCTTTTTAAAAACGCCGGTTTCATATAAACTGATGCCGCAATTGAGTGCCGTCTGTCCGCCAAATGCCAGCAGGATGCCCTGTGGCTTTTCCTTTTCAATGATCTTTTCCACAAACCAGGGTGTAACCGGCAGGAAATATATATGGTCGGCAATGTCTTCCGAAGTCTGGACAGTAGCGATATTCGGATTGATCAATACCGTTTCGATACCTTCCTCTTTTAGTGCTTTCAATGCCTGCGAACCACTGTAATCAAATTCACCGGCTTCACCGATTTTTAAGGCGCCGGAACCGAGGAGAAGGATTTTTTTAAGGGTGTTGCTCATTGGTTGTTTGGTCATTTAGCAGCCTTCCAGAGTCTGTAAGACCTGGAAGAGTTGCGGTTTAAAAGTTATCCAACATCAGACTCTTCGAGGTCTCGCATGAGGCGAGACTCTGGAAGGTCTTTAATTATTCATTGTCATTTTATAGATATCATCGTTGCTGCGCTGCCCCGAAAACATTCGGGGTTGTGTGAAATAAACACCAAAAGATTTAATGTCCGTTTTTCCATTCCTCAACATTCTTAATAAACTCCCCAAACAAAAACGCCGTATCCGTCGGACCACTGGAAGCTTCGGGATGGAACTGGGTTGTAAAAATGGGTTTTGATTTGTGTTTCAGCCCCTCGTTGCTGCCATCGTTCAGGTTTTCAAAATAGATATGCCAGTCTTCGGGAATGCTTTCGTTCCTGACGGCAAAGCCATGATTCTGGGAAGTGAGGTACGCTTTATTTGTTCCCGCTTCCAATACCGGCTGGTTATGGCTCCGGTGCCCGAATTTTAATTTATAGGTTTTGGCACCGGTGGCCAGGGCAATCAATTGATGCCCCAGGCAAATGCCAAAAACCGGCTGGCCGGCATGAATGGATTTTCGCAGGTTGTTGATTGTCGGGACACACATTGTGGGATCGCCGGGGCCGTTGGAGATAAACAATCCGTCATAGTCTTCCTTTGAGTAATCATAATCCCAGGGAACCCGGATAACGGTGGTGTTATATCTGAGCAAATACCTGATAATGTTGTTTTTTACACCGCAGTCAATAAGTAATATACGATGTGGCCCGTGTCCATAAACAATTTTCTGCCTGATGCTCACCTGATCCACAAGATTGTCGTTATTGGGATCATAAAAATCAATGTCCCGGTCGTCAAAAACAATTTTCGCCGGCATGGACCCTTTCTCGCGGATGATCTTTGTTAACTGCCGCGTGTCAATACCAAACAGTCCGGGAACCTTTTCCTCTTTCAGCCAGTCGCCCAGACTTTGCGATGCATTCCAGTGATTATATTTTGCCGAATAATCCGAGATGATCAAAGCGGCAGTTTGGATGTGTTCCGACTCAAAGAACTCGGGCAGCCCGTCCTGTTTTGTTTTCCCCGGTACCCCATAATTACCGATGGAAGGGTAAGTGAGTACCAAAATCTGGCCGTGATAAGAGGGGTCGGTCAGGCTTTCGGGGTAACCGGTCATGGCGGTATTGAAAACGATTTCCCCGGTCACTGAATTTTCGTATCCAAACGAATAACCCCGGAATTCAGAACCGTCTTCAAGTATTAACCCTGCTTTTTTGTAGTTGCTTAACATCATGGAAATAATCATAAAAAAAGACGGCGAATGCCGTCCGTAATTAATTTTTTTAAAACATCAGCCTGGTTGACTTGGCGTAACGTGTTGTTTCTGACAGAACAGGTTGTTTTCATATCAGGATGCTAAAATAGAACAAACAAAAAGTATCTGAATACGGAATCATCCTTTATTTATACATGAGTTTTTAACAACCTCGGTTTTCTGACTGAAAAAATGTAGCTTTGGTGCTGATTTCCGGCTGGATACCGGATGGTATTTTTGTTAAATCAATTAATCTTCAAGAAAATATGAAAAAGTTAACCACCCTTTTAGTGATCGTCATGTTGTTACCGGTCACGTTGCTCAATGCCCAGGACAAGGGCAAAGACAAAGCCAAATTTAAAGAGTATGAGCCGGGCTACTACCAGAATGTTATTCTGAAGGATGTAAAAGCGTTCCGGCAAAAGGAAAACCCGGTGAAAAAAAAGGAGTCTTTCCAGATGGATCAGTCGGGGATGGATTTGCCAAACAAAGTTACCGATTACAAAGACCACACTTACTGGCACAACCCGACTACCTCGCAGGGAAACACAGGGACATGCTGGTGTTTTTCAACCACTTCGTTTTACGAGTCGGAAGTCCATCGTCTTTTTAACAAAGATGTGAGGATTTCCGAAATGTTTACCGTTTATTGGGAATATGTTGAGAAAGCCAAAGGTTTTATGGAAACGCGTGGAAAATCGTTGTTTGACGAAGGCTCGGAATCCAATGCCGTAGCCAAAATTTACAAAAAATACGGCGCTGTTCCCCGTTCGGTTTATAGCGGGCTGATCGGCGGACGTAAATTTTTCGACCATTCGCAAATGATGAAAGAGATGCGGAGTTATCTTCAAAATGTAAAAGCCACCAACGCATGGAACGAGCCTGAAGTCATAGCCACCGTCAAATCCATCCTGAACCGTTACATGGGCGAACCGCTCACGGAATTTGATTTTGAAGCCCGGCACTATACACCCAAATCTTTTTTGAAAGATTACCTCAGGCTGAACATGGATGATTATGTTGAGGTGTTGTCATACCTTCAACAGCCTTTCTGGCAGCAGGTGGAATACGAAGTGCCCGACAACTGGTGGCACAGCAAGGCTTATTACAATGTGCCGCTGGATGTTTATATGGATATCCTGAATCATGCCATTGAAAACGGTTACACCATAAGCGTTGGCGGCGATGTATCGGAAGCCGGATTTTCGCGCACCACCAACACCGCTTTGATCCCCGACTTTGATATCCCTTCGGATTACATCAACGACAATGCCCGTCAGTTCAGGTTTTCCAACAAAACCACTACCGATGATCACGGTATGCACATGGTGGGATACCTGAAAGCCAAAGACGGGAAAATGTGGTATCTGATCAAAGATTCCAGTTCAGGATCAAGAAATGTCGGAAAAGACAGCCCCGAGTTCGGATATTATTTCTTCAGCCAGGCTTATGTTAGACTGAAAATGATGGATTTCACGGTGCATAAGGATGCTTTGAAGAAGTATATGAAGAAGTTTGAGTAAAACTTTAACCTTGCTTATTTCCCGGAAATAAAAAAAGCCCGCCCTGTTTAAAACGGGACGGGATTTTTTCAGTACTAAAAAGTTATTCGGTAAATGTTAAATTACTTGTACATTCACTGCATTCAATCCTTTTCTTCCTTCTTTCAAATCAAATTCCACATTGTCATCTTCCCGGATTTCATCAATCAATCCGGATGCATGTACAAAGTATTCTTTTGATGTTTCGTCTTCTTTGATAAATCCAAATCCTTTGGAATCATTGAAGAACTTTACTGTTCCTTTGTTCATTGTTAAAATTTAAATATTAAAATAAAATAATCCGGCAAAGATACTTTTTAATGAACAGGTATAACGGTTAATTAATGTTAAATTATTTTCTGTGAGGATTTTGTAATAAAAACTTCTTGCTTGCAACCCGCCGGGAATAAAACTACCCGCCGGGAAACCTTCCAGTACCTGGAAGAATTGCAGATTGATTATTCTTTAAAAAAACAGACTCTTCCGGGTCCGTGCGGACTCTGAAGGTCTGTTTTTCAATTTATATGAATAATGCCTGTTACGCCAGTCCCTGTTCTTTGACAAAGTCATTTAAGATGCCTTCGAGGTTTGGATAACCGATTTCCTGAAGGTCGTAATAAACGCGGGTGTTTGGTTTATTGATTTTTACAATGCGGTTCAGGTCAATGGGTGTGCCGATAATTACTGAGTCACAATCGGTATTGTTGATGGTGGTTTCCAGGTCTTTCAATTGCTGTTTGCTGTAACCCATTGCCGGAAGCAGTACACCGATGTTCGGGTATATTTTGAAAGTTTCGGCCAGTTTGCCTGTTACGAAAGGCCTCGGGTCAATTAGTTCGGCAGCCCCGAATTTTTGGGCAGCTACCGTTCCGGCCCCAATCTTCATTTCACCGTGCGTGAGGGTCGGGCCGTCTTCAATCACCAATACCCTTTTGCCTTTAATAACGGAAGGATCGTCAACTTTAATGGGTGATGCGCAGTCAACCACAATGGCATGGGGGGCCACTTTGGCAATGTTTTCACGGACAGTCTGGATGCCCTCGGGGGCAGCGCTGTCCATCTTGTTGATGATGGCAACGTCAGCCAGGCGGAGGGTAACTTCACCGGGATAATATTTCAGTTCGTGGCCGGGGCGGTGCGGGTCAACAACGGTCATGTTCAAATCAGGTTTATAAAACGGGAAGTCGTTGTTTCCGCCGTCCCACAAAATAACATCACAGCCATCCGGATCCTGCTCGGCAGCACGCAAGATGGCTTCATAATCCACGCCGGCATAAATCACGTTCCCACGGACAACATGCGGTTCATATTCTTCCATTTCCTCAATGGTGCATTTATGTTTGGCCAGATCTTCGATGGTGGCAAAGCGCTGCACTTTTTGTGCAACGAGGTCGCCATAAGGCATGGGATGGCGGATGGCAACCACTTTCAGTCCTTTTTTCATCAGGTATTCAATCACTTTTCGTGAGGTCTGGCTTTTGCCGCAGCCTGTTCTCACAGCACCCACTGCGATCACCGGCTTGGTGCTTTCAACCATGGTGTCCTTCGGGCCGAGTAATACAAAATTTGCCCCGGCAGCATTTACAATGGCCGAAACGCCCATTACCCTTTCATAAGGTACATCACTGTAAGCAAAGTTGCAGTCATCCACCTTCAGGTCTTTGATCAGTTCAGGCAACCTGGCTTCTTCATAAATCGGAATGCCGTCGGGGTAAAGGTCCCCGGCGAGTTGGGCAGGATATTTACGTCCGTCAATATCAGGAATTTGTGCAGCCGTAAAAGCCACAACATTATAATCTTTGTTTCCACGATAATAAGTATTAAAATTGTGGAAATCCCTTCCGGCAGCGCCGATGATAATTACATTTTTTCTCATATCTGAAATGATGTTTAGAAAATTTTTAAGTACGTTTTATTGGCTGGCAAATGTACATTTTTTGCTTTGATTAGTTGTTAGTATTATAACAGAATATTTTGCTTTGCAGCTAATTTATAATCGTTTTTATGCAACCCTTGTTTTTATCGCGTATTCGTGTTTGAAATGCTTACTTTTGCCTTTGTCTTTATCGGATTAATATGATTGAGAACCAAATAGTCAAAGTTGCTCTTAAGGCAGTGTCAACACTTTATGGATCAGGATTCACAGCTAATCAAATCCAGGTTCACAAAACCCGTCCCGAATTTGACGGGGATTTTACACTTGTCGTTTTCCCGTTGTTGAGCCTGTCGAAAAAAGGCCCTGAACAAACGGGTGAAGAACTGGGTAATTATTTTGTTGAACACCTTCCCGAAGTTGAAAGTTTCAATGTCGTTAAAGGTTTTCTCAACCTGACGATATCAAATGCTTACTGGCTTTCTTTTTTTAACATCCATAAGGATGAAGCTGATTTCGGAAAAAAGGAGGCCGGCAATACCGATCCTTATGTCGTTGAATATTCGGCTCCCAACACCAACAAACCACTCCATCTGGGGCATGTCAGGAACAACTTGCTGGGCTGGTCGGTTTCAGAAATCCTGAAAGCCGGGGGGGAGAACGTAGTTAAGGTAAACCTGGTCAACGACCGGGGAATCCATATTTCAAAGTCCATGCTGGCATGGCAGAAATGGGGCAACGGCATTACACCTGAAATGGCCGGTGTGAAAGGCGACAAGCTGGTTGGGGATTATTATGTGCTGTTTGACAAGGCTTACAAAAAAGAAATTGCTGAATTGACTGAATCGGGGATGGACAAAGATGAAGCCGCCCAAAAAGCGCCACTGATCCTTGAAGCGAAAGAAATGCTCAGGAAATGGGAAGAGGGAAACAGCGATATCCGTACCCTTTGGGAGAAAATGAACGGCTGGGTTTATGATGGTTTTGATGTGACTTACAACAGGATGGGCATTGACTTCGATAAGGTTTATTATGAATCGGAAACCTATCTTCTTGGAAAAAAACTGGTAGCGGAAGGCCTTGAAGAGGGTTTGTTTTTTAAAAAGGATGACGGCTCGGTGTGGTGCGACCTTACGGATGACGGCCTGGATGAAAAGCTGCTGCTCAGGGCTGACGGCACCTCCGTTTATATGACCCAGGATTTGGGAACGGCGCAATTGCGGCATGATGATTATCATCCTTCCGAGTTGATTTATGTTGTGGGTAACGAACAGAATTATCATTTTGATGTGTTGAAATTGATCCTGAAAAAACTGGGCCGGGAATGGGCCGGACATATCCATCACCTGAACTACGGAATGGTTGAATTACCACAAGGTAAAATGAAATCGCGTGAAGGTACCGTGGTGGATGCCGACGACCTGATGGACGAAATGGAGGGGACGGCCAGGCGAATTAGCGAAGAACTTGGAAAATTCGATGATTTTACGAAAGAGGAATCGGAAAAGCTTTACCATATCCTCGGACTGGGTGCCTTGAAATATTTTATCCTGAAAGTTGACCCCAAAAAGACCATGCTTTTCCATCCGGAGGAATCGCTTGATTTTAATGGGAATACAGGGCCGTTCATCCAATACACCCATGCCCGGATCAGGTCGGTGATGAGAAAAGCCAGTGAACAAAATATCGTTTACCGGCAACCGGCAAAGGTTTCAATAGCATTAGAAGCGAAAGAAAGAAACCTGCTGAAACTTTTGCACGATTATCCGCAAACCGTGCAACAGGCTGCTGAAAACCTGAGCCCGGCATTGATCGCCAATTTTGCTTACGATCTGGCCAAAGAGTACAACCAGTTTTACCACGAACATCAGATATTAAAGGAACCTGATGAACCGCTCCGCAATTTCAGGCTTGGCCTGTCGGCCTTTGTGGGGCAAACCATCCAATCGGCCATGGGCATGCTGGGGATTGAAGTGCCGGAGAGGATGTAAGGTTCGGTTGCTCAATTGCCTGATCGTTCGATGATCTTAATTTCTTTTTCACTCAACCCGTAAAGTGCATACACCAGATCGTTTGTCTTTTTTCCGGCATGGCCGATGTTGCGTTGGATTTGCCGGCATTGGGTTTCGGGGTGGGTGATTTATTTGGTTAATGGCTAAAACCGGGGCAAAATTTAATCAGAAAATGTAGTTTATAAATTAATCAGGTTTGCAGGTGCAAATAGATAAAAACAAGTCCGTACCACACAAGCTTTTATGTTTGCTGACGCCCGGGAAAATATATCTGTGTGTTGCTTTGTGGCACAAAAAAAAAGCCGGTCTTGTTTCAAACGAGACCGGCTTTTTTGTGCTAAAAAGTTATAAGATAAACGTTAAATTACTTTTACATTTACCGCATTCAATCCTTTTTTGCCTTCTTTCAACTCAAATTCTACAGTGTCACCTTCCTGAATTTCGTTAATTAATCCGGAAACGTGAACAAAGTATTCTTTTGATGTTTCGTCTTCACTGATGAATCCAAATCCTTTTGCATCATTGAAGAATTTTACTGTGCCTTTGTTCATTGTTAAAATTTAAAATAAAAAAATAAAGTGCAAAGATAGTCTTTTGCATTTGAATACGATATTTAAATTATTTTTTATTTTTTTGCTAATAGTATTTTGATTCCTCGAGATAGTTCCTGACATAATCCCCCACCCCTTCTTCCAGGCCGGTAAATACATCGGCATATCCTGCTGCCCGGAGTTTACCCATGTTGGCTTCCGTAAAATACTGGTATTTGTCGCGGATATCTTTGGGCGTATCAATAAACTCAATATCGGGTTTCCTGTTCAGGGCGGCAAAAGTTGATTTGGCAAGATCCAGGAAGGTACGGGCTTTTCCCGTCCCCAGGTTATAAAGGCCTGATGCGGGCTGGTTTTTCATCAAAAAAAGGATCACTTCCGTCAAATCTTTCACATAAACAAAATCGCGCAACTGTTCCCCGTCTTTGTATTCAGGGTTGTGTGAGCGGAACAGTTTTACCCTGCCCGTTTCTTTTATCTCGTTGAAAGCATGGAAAATGACTGATGCCATCCGGCCTTTGTGGTATTCGTTGGGCCCGTAAACATTAAAAAATTTCAACCCGGCCCAAAAAGGCGGTGTTCCGGTTTGTTTCAAAACCCATTTGTCGAAATTATTTTTCGATTCACCGTAAGGGTTCAGCGGCCTGAGCTTTTTCACGATTTCATGGTTGTCATTGTAACCATGTTCCCCCATTCCATAAGTGGCTGCGGAGGAGGCGTAAATTAACGGTATCCTGTAATCACTGCAACGTGTCCAAACCTGTTTTGAGTAGTTGAGGTTAAGGATGTCAAACACATTTTTATCAAATTCGGTGGTATCGGTTCTCGCTCCGATATGCAAAACAAAACTGACTTCTTTGCCATGTTCATCAAACCATTGAAAGAAATCATCCCGATCAATCTGCTGAATGAATTTTTTGTTTTCCAGGTTTTTATTTTTCTCAGGCCTTGAAAAATCATCCACCACAATCAGGTCTTCAACACCTTTTTTGTTTAGTTTCCCGGTGAGGACACTTCCGATAAATCCGGCAGCTCCGGTAATGACGATCATAATAATTATTTTTTGTCAAAAGTAGGAATTTCCCGCTTAAATCTTTCCTTACCGGATTTTATGAAACCGTTCCGGTTTGATTTTCGTAATATTCGGAATGGCTTTTAATATTCATTAACTTTGCCCATGATAATCGAACATTTAAATTTTTAACAATGAAAAATCTTTTTACCCTTTTCCTGATTCTTTCTTTTACGGCTTTCGGCAACCTGGCCGAAGCACAGATCAGTCATGGCGGCACGCCATACAGTATTATGTTTCAGTTGTCTGATGATTACCAGGTGTTGAATCTGCAGCAACCCGATATGGATAAAATCCATCAGGAGGATATGCTGGAAAAAGGTCTGGGCGGGCCGGGCCCCTGGCGGATGGGCGTTTCCGTTGCAGTGAACAAGAACATGAAAAATTCAGGGACCTGGACGACCATTGAAGGTGCCGGAAAAGTATGGCGCCTGGCACTGGAAGTGAAAGATGCCCTGTCGCTTGGTGTGTATTACAATGATTTTTATATTCCCGAAGGGGGCAGGCTTTTTCTTTACAACAAAGACAAAAGGCAGATAATCGGTTCATTTACACACGACAATAATCCGCCCGAAAAACTTTTTGCCACGCAGTTTGTTCAGGGCGACAGGGTAACGCTTGAATATTTTCAACCCGAGAATGTAAAAGAGGAAGCCCGTATTGATATTTCGGAAATGGCTTATGCTTACCGCTATATTGATTTTGGTTTCCGTAATGAAGATAATGCCTGGTATTGCATGATTGACGTGGCCTGTGAAGAAGGCGACGGCTGGGAAAACCAGATTGACGGGGTAGCCCGTATTTCAATAAAGATCGGAGGCAGCTATTATTGGTGCTCGGGTTCGCTCATCAACAATACAAACAACGATCGTGCGCCTTATTTCCTTACCGCTTCGCATTGCGGGGGAACGGCAAGTGCCAGCGACCTGAACCAGTGGATATTTTATTTTAATTACCAGGCTTCTACCTGCGGCGGCAACGGGCAGGGATACAATTCCAAATCCGGTTGTGTTTTTAAAGCCCACGACCCGGGTATGGCAGATCCTGATATTCCCGGTTCCGACTTTTACCTGGTTCGCATCAACGGAACCATTCCTGACAGTTACGACGTTTTTTATAATGGCTGGAACCGGACCAACAGCAACGAAGATGCCGCCAACGGAGTGGGAATCCACCATCCTGCCGGTGACATCAAAAAGATAAGTACTTACTCAACCCCTTTGCAGTCTTCCACTTTTTGGAACGGCCAGCCAACGCACTGGAAACTGATCTGGGCCGAAACGGTCAACGGCAAATCCATCATGCAGGGAGGTTCTTCAGGCTCTCCGGTTTTTGATTCCAACGGCCTGATCATGGGTGACCTGACGGGAGGATACACATCCAATTCGTGTACTAACCCTTCACCTGCCTATTATGGAAAAATGTGGTATTCGTGGGATCAAAATGGTAATACCAATAACACAAAACTTGAGCCCTGGCTTGACCCCAGCGGCACAGGCATTGAAAAACTGCCCGGCGTTTCATGGCAGGTGATTCCGCCAACTGCTGATTTTACAGCCGACACAACCACAATTACACAAGGGGACACGGTATTTTTTACCGACCTCTCCGGCCCCGGTATCATTTCACGGCAATGGACTTTTGAAGACGGCGACCCGGATTCTTCAATTATTAAGAATCCGAATGTGATTTATGTGGATACCGGCTATTTTGATGTTTCCCTTTATGTTGTCAATGCCGATGGCAACGATTCCATCACGCAGGAAAACTATATTCACGTCAATGCCATGGCACCCCCGGTAGCAGATTTTATTGCCGATGATACCATCGTGCCCCCTTCATCCAAAGTTCATTTTTATGATATGTCGTCGGGTACACCCATCGCCTGGGCATGGAAACTCGAAGGGGCTTCCCCCGATACATCCGATTTGCAAAATCCATTGGTAAGATACAACAGCGAGGGTGTTTTCCCTGTTACGCTGGTTACTTATAACCTCGGCGGATCCGATACCCTTGTGAAAGAAGGCTATATCAAGGTGACCAGTGTGTTGCCCGAAGCTGATTTTGAAGCTGATGATACCCATATTATGGAAGGTGACGCGGTAAACTTTACCGATCTGTCAACCGGGGACCCGGTGGCATGGAACTGGTCTTTTGAAGGGGGTACGCCGGATTCTTCAAATGTGCAAAACCCGCAAAATATTGTTTACAATACCGGTGGTGCTTACACGGTTTCGTTGACTGTGGATAACGGCATTGATACCAGCAACAAAACGATCGAAGATTATATACTGGTTGATTTTGTCGGGCTTGAAGATATGAATGGGCCCGATGATTTCAGGATTTATCCCAATCCGGGAACGGGCATCTTTGTCATCCGTTTTGCACAGCAGGACAACAGGGAAGTTACACTAACCGTAACCGATGCTTACGGTAAAACCGTAGAAAAAAACAAATTGCTGAAAACATCAGGCCAATACATCCTTGACCTGAGCGATAAAGGGAACGGATTTTATTTTGTTACCCTTGACAATGGCGAAAAGAAGATCATGAAAAAACTGTCATTGGTTAAATAGCAGCAATCCCGAATTGAAAAAACGTTTAACCATATTGGCTTTTCTGTTTGCAGGGTTGGCCATGGATATTTTTGGCCAGTTACACATTACGGGTGAGCCTTTTGCAGCAAGCCGCAATCCGGCGGAAAAGGTGGTTTTTGTAAATCCTGTTAAAGAAGTTCCCGGATATCCTGTGCAGGGTGCTGACGATAAATTCCCTCTTTATGCAGGATTTGTTGCCGGTTTTCCGGCAGGGCAGGAAAAATCGGGCGCCTGGATTCTGACTGACAAGCGGAAATCGGTATGGATGCTGGGTATTACGGTAAATGGTGCCAAAGCACTGAATATTTATTTTGAAAAGCTAAACCTTACCATAGCGCAACAACTATTTATTTATGATCCTTCAATAACTACCGTATTGGGTGCTTTTACCTCGCTCAACAACGACGATAACTTTGCCACGGAACTGATTCCCGGTGATTCCCTGGTCATTGAGTTCGACAGCCCTGAATATTTATCTGTCCTGCCATTTGTGATTAGCGGGGTTGGCGTTTCGGTGCTGGATGTGAATGCAGGAAACAGGGGGTTTGGCGATGCCGGGTTTTGTGAGGTGAAAGTGAATTGTCCCGAAGGCAATGCGTGGCAAAATGAAAAACGCGGAGTGGCCCGTGTGCTTGTCAGGGAAGGGAGTTCCTTGTTTTGGTGTACGGGTTCACTAATAAACAATACCCGGCTGGATGGTATGCCTTATTTCCTCACGGCTGACCATTGTGGTAAAAATGCTACGGAAAAGGATTATTCGGACTGGGTATTTTATTTCAACTTTGAATCGAAAGATTGCGAAATGCCGCTTGTAGAACCCCAACACCAGAGTTTGTCAGGTTCCATCCTGGTTGCACAAAGCGGGCAGGGGACAAGCACAGGATCCGATTTCAAATTACTGCTGCTCAATGATGAAGTGCCGAAGAATTACCATCCCTATTACAATGGCTGGAACCGGACGGGAGAAATCTCGGCTTCGGGAGTAGGTATCCATCATCCCGAGGGCGACCTGAAGATGATATCCACTTATGAGAGTTCAACCGTATCTACCCGCTATAACGATCCTTCCGCTGATCCGCAAGGGGGTTACTGGAAAGTTACCTGGGCAAAAACCCAGTCGGGACACGGCGTGACCGAAGGGGGATCGTCAGGATCACCCCTGTTTGACCCGTCAGGATATATTATTGGCCAGCTGTCGGGCGGAAGGGCTTCGTGCAGCAGTGTCAGCCAGCCTGATTATTATGGTAAATTCAGCAAAAGCTGGAATACAAACGGCAGTGATTCTTCTTTTCGGCTTCAGCCCTGGCTCGACCCAACCGGTTCCGGTGTTCAGACATTGCGCGGTATTGATCTGGATTCTTCATTCATTTTGGCCGACTTTACGGCCGACTTCGTGGAAATTTCAGTGGATGGCCGGGTACAATTCAACAATAATTCAAGTGGTAACTTTTCAAGCAGCCGGTGGTATTTTCCAGGTGGCGATCCCGAAACTTCGGAAATGACAGATCCTATGCCCGTTACTTATAAAAATACGGGTGAGTACGATGTTAAACTTGTGATTAAGTCAGCCAACAAAACCGACAGCCTGATCAGGAAAAATTATATCCGGGTTTTGCCCAGTTTAACACCGAATCCATCCACAGGGAACTTTAAAATTGTTTTTGGAAATAAGATCCCTGATGATCTGGTTATCAAAGTAAATGATATGAATGGGAGGGAGATTAATTTTTTTCTGAGCAAGGTCAGTGAAAGTGCTGTCAACCTGAATCTCAGCACACAGGCACCGGGAGTTTATTTTGTGAGGATGATGGCCGGTGGAAAAGCAAAAGTACTGAAAGCGATGGTGGCGAAATAGTATCACGTCAATTATAAATTGCTACATTTTATTACCTTAAATCCTTCTTTGAGTGATGACAGGATAACGCTAAACAACTGAAAAACAAAACAAAAGAAACCGTTTCTCTGAGGAAATCGGGTGTGATCGTGGGTTGGCTGACGTGAGAGTCCGGGACAACCAATGGGAAAAACCAAGTTTTCTGTTTCATAATTTCCGGACTCCCGCGGCGCGCACTCCACAACCCTCCGCAAAAGCGCCCCGGAGCTAAACGCGGGTTGTTTTTTTACGGTTTCAAAAGAAGATTTATTATTATTGTATCAAATCACTCCCCAACGGCCAGCCGGTGCTGTGCATAGCCATTCCATTTTTCAATAACCTGTTGCATGTCTTCCGGCAGGGCCGAATCAAAAAACAGTTTCTCTCCCGTTGAAGGGTGGATAAACCCGATGGATTTGGCATGAAGGGCCTGGCGGGGAATGATCTTGAAACAATTTTGAATGAATTGTTTGTATTTGGTAAACGTAGCCCCTTTTAAAATCTGGTTGCCGCCATACCGCTCATCATTGAACAGGGGATGGCCGATATACCTGAAATGGGCACGTATCTGGTGAGTACGCCCGGTTTCCAGGCGGCATTCCACAAGTGTGACGTATCCGAATCGTTCCAGTACTTTGTAATGCGATATGGCTGCCTTGCCATATTCGCCATTGGGGAAAACGGTCATCACCCGCCGGTCTTTCAGGCTGCGTCCGATGTGGCCTTCAATGATTCCTTCATTGGCTTCCACATCACCCCAAACCAGTGCCTGGTATGATCTTTCAACAGTATGGTCGAAAAACTGTCTGGCCAAAATGGTCTGGGCTTCTTCGTTTTTAGCCACAACCATAACCCCTGTAGTGTCTTTATCAATGCGGTGTACGAGGTAGCCAAAACCATTTTCAATGGGCTGTCCGGTTTTCTGAAAATAAAAAGCAAGGCCGTTGAGCAGTGTGCCCTCCCAGTTTTCATGGCCCGGATGCACCACAAGACCGGCCTGTTTGTTGACCACGATCACATCCTCATCTTCATAAACAATGTTCAGCGGGATTTCCTGCGGGATGATCTCCACCTCTCGCGGGGGATAGGCCAGGACAACAGAAACCACATCACCGGGCCTTATTTTATAATTGGGCTTGACCGGTTTGTCGTTGACAAGGATATTGCCTGCCCGTGCGGCTTGTTGTATTTTGTTTCGCGAAACATTGGCAATATGGAACAACAGGAATTTATCAATCCGCAGGGCGGCCTGCCCCGCGTCGGCCTTTATGCGGTGGTGCTCGTAAAGCTCACTGTTTTCTTCTATGATTTCCGGTTGTTCGGGCATCTTATTTTAATTGGTTATCTGTCGTTATTTACTCCATCCGTTGCCCGGCCTTTCAGTTGCCCAGTCCTTCAGGGCCGGGTGGGCAGGGGAAAAATATCCATCATTTTATATTTATCAGTGATGAACAAGTAATTTTCCTGTATAAATTCTGTTGTGGCTTCTTACCCTGACCACATACATCCCGGCAGGCCAGTAAGCGATGTTGATCTTTCCCGCGGTTCCGTAATGTTCATCAACCAAACTACCATAAATATTATAAATGGCCACGTTGGCTTTCGGGTCTGGAGAAAAATATACCGGGTCAATCATGCACCAGGTTTGTGCCGGGTTGGGATAGATACTGATTTGTCCCGGCTTGTTCATGGCCTGGTTTTCATTGCCGGTGCTTAATATCATATCCTGGCCCACAATAGGCCTTATCAGCAACGAGCCGGGGAAAATGCTGTTGTGCCAGCCGTTTTCATCCTTATAAAATATTTTATTGTTGTGTACATCGTTGGCATCAAAACCAATATTGAGGCTGCCTGAAGAATACTGCTGCCATCCCACATAAAAGGTACCCGAAAGCACAATGGGCTCATCAAACTTATACGTATAAAAGTGATAAAGCCCGTCATTCCATTCGGGTTGCACGTTGGGCATCTCATAAATGGATTCTCCGGGTTGACCGCTGTTGTCCCTCCAAACATTTAAGCTGAAGAACTGTTGATTGACATTGTCTTTTGTCCGGTTAAAATACATTTGCACACCACGGAGGGTATCGGAGATGCTCAATGTAAACTGATAAGCCAATGAAGCCCCGGCCGGTTCAAGGCCATAACCGAATTCCGGCGTGCCATCGTCATAAGCATAGTAATTATAAAACCCCTGTCCGTAAATGGCCGAGTCCACCAGGATGTTGGATTCCGATGAATCGGAAATGTAATGTTTGATAATATAAGATGTGGTATCGCGTGATACGTCAAAGTTAAAGGCCTTTTGCACCGGTGGGCAGGCGTGGGCGGCACCACACGATGTCCCGCATGTCTGGAAACCCCATGAATAAAACGGCGGCAGATTGCAATTTCCGCCATTGTATGTATAATGAAAATCACCGTTCACCTGCTGAACACGGTAGAGATAGTTAGTATTGTGCTCAACCTTATCCAGATTGCTGATATACATTTTAAAGTCCGGCCGCAGTACGTTGACCGGGGCATCGGCTTTGTATTGCCGGTAAGGCATCACCTGGTAATTTTTTAAAAAAGAAGGAGCCCTTTGCGAGAAGGTAAGCATGGGGTAGGTGGTATCTGCATGGCTCCTGCCATAATTCAGATAGATAAAATCCACATTCCACTCATCCACATTGCTGCGCCACGACGGAACGATGTCGTTGGCAATACTGGCATAATTCCTGAACCTGAACCGGAACTTGTCGGTGAAATACCTTGCACTGTCAATGCGGATCATCTTCTGGACAAAATATTTCCCCCCGTTTTTCAGCAGAAAGGTGTCCAGGCTCATACCTTCCGACTCCCACACTTTATCCCAGACAATTTGCGGAACCCTGACCGAATCGCAGGGAATGCGGATGGAATCGTTCCATGTGAGGGTTTCAAAATTGATCATATAAATATCAGGATTACAGGAAGGCCAGGGTGAATAAACCGTGTCGCCGGGACGCATTGTGTCGGAAGGGCTGCTCAGGTAAAGGCTTACCGGAACCCATAGCGAATCAATGTGTGAAAATACCGAATCCCCGGTGGGATACGCAAATTCGAGGATCAGTGTATCCCAGGGCTCGGGTTTGTCGCCCACACCCTGCGGCTGGTAATAAAAGCTGAAATAAACGGAGTCAGCAGGTGACAGGGCTTTTACAACCGGTGTAAAAACCGAATCAAGGCGGATGGGCAGCGAAATGAGCTTGTCCGCTTCAAAAGGTATCCAGTCTGCCTGCTGATAGACTTTTCCCGAAGAATCAATGGCGTCGAAAGTGGCGGCACGTGTGTTGGGTGGAAACAGCGGGAAGTCCTGGTTTACAAAAACCGAATTGGATCCTCCGGCCCATTTATCGGCATTGGGATAAACATGCGAAGTGGAAAAATCGTCAAAAAACGGCAGGGTCAGCGATTCTTCAGCCTGACTGCCGCGGCAGCCGCAATTATCCTCTGTTTTTTTAGTGACTTGAGTTTTTGCAGCTTCCTGCTTTACCGCCTCATTGAACTGCAGGCCCGAAAGTAGCTCCTGTGCCGGAAGCAGAAAAGAAATCCCTGTTAAGAGCAATAGTACACCTGTTTTCCTGATCATTTATTTCTGATAATGTTGTTCATAATTAAAGAGTCCACCGAAAGTGAATCGCGCAGCACCTGTTTGACGTAATTGTCAAAATCGAAATTTTCATCCGAACGGTACCATATCTCGACTTTGTCACCCAGATTTATCATATTGTCTTGTAAGGGCTCCGGGTTTGTTTTGTAAACCCGTGCATGGGCCGTATCATGGGTATCCAGAAAATGTTCACGGCCCACATTCAGGTAAGCATAATGTAATGCTCTGTGGGCGGCGTCTGTCTTTTTCCCCATCAAAACCGGAACGGGGATCATGACCGTGTAATCACCTTTTCCCACCAGCAGGTGGACAGGAGTTCCTATAACGATTTCGGTACCCGGTTCTATGGGTTCGCCGTCAACCATCTGGCCAACTACCGCATTGCGTGCAAAGTACTTCACATACTCCAGTGAATCAACTGACAGTCCGAGTGATTCGAGATTGACCAAAGCCTGTCGCAATGAAAGATTCTTCAGGTCGGGCATGATCACCGTTTCGGGCATCTCCGAAACAATGGTCAGGTAGATGTGACGGCCTTTTTTTACGTTTGACCCCGGCAGAGGGTGTTGCATAATGACCGATCCCTTTTCCCTTTTCCGGTCGTAAGCCGAATCTATCACAACCAGATCAAAAAAATCATCATAGTGCTGTTCGTGCAACTGGGCCAGGGTAAGCCCGTCCATATCAGGAACTTTATAAACCTGTCCGTGACGCGTAAACACATCAAGCGAAACAATGGCCAGCCAAAAAACCGCAACTGCTAAAACGATAGCGATCAGCAGGTGTATGTAAAATTTTTTCTGGCCGAGAAAATAAAAGAAGCCCATCCGTTGTTTTTTTGTAATAATGCCTTGCCGGCAGGACTTAAACACATAACTTTGTTATGGCAATATTATTGCCTCAAAGTGCGCAAAGGTAAAAAATTAAAAAGCATGCACACGTTATCAATAAATCCTTTAAAATGAAAAATATAGCAATTGTATGTGGCGGGAACTCAGGAGAATACGTTATTTCAATCCGCAGTGCCCAAATGGTGGCCCAAAATATTGACACCCGAAATTACCGGTGTTACCTGGTGGTGGTCAGCAGGCAGGACTGGTATTATGAAAGCCCCGAAGGCACAAAATACGCCATTGACAAAAACGATTTCAGCCTGACCATCGGGAAAAAGAAAGTTATTTTCGACGGTATTTTCAATGCCATCCACGGAACTCCCGGTGAAGATGGTAAACTTCAGGGATATTTCGATATGCTCGGATTGCCTTACACTTCCTGCAACCAGGCAACCTCGGCACTTACTTTCAACAAATATTTCTGTAACCGCTTTGTCAATTCGTTTGGCATTGCCACTGCCGATTCTGTTTCTTACCTAAAAGGGGAGAAAGTTGACAAAGCTATGCTGGCTGAACGTTTCGGCTTCCCCATGTTCATCAAGCCGGCTGAAAGTGGTTCCAGTGTGGGAATAACCCGTGTGATTGATGAAAGTGAAATTGACAATGCCATGGCTTTTGCTTTTGCCGAAAGCGATTGCGTGATTGTTGAAGAAAACCTTGTCGGGCGCGAAATTGCCTGCGGCGTGTTTAACAAAGGGAACGAACTGACCGTTTTACCGTTGACCGAAATTGTCAGCAAAAATGTATTTTTTGATTACGAAGCCAAATACACCGGAGGCCTGGCCGAAGAGATCACCCCCGCTGCCGTTGAAGAAGATGCCGAGGAGGACATCAAGGCCCTTTCTGTGTTTTTATACCGTCAGATGGATTGCAGGGGTTGTGTACGATTTGATTATATCCTCACCGATACCCGACTCTGTTTTTTAGAAGTCAATACCGTTCCCGGCATGACGGAAGCAAGTATTATCCCGAAAATGGTTGCAGCTTTCGGGATGAGTCCCCGCGAATTTTTTACAATTGCTGTGGATAACTTGTTTGAGGGTTAACCATGTCAGGACAAAAACGCCAACACCGCTCCGGTCTGTGTGCAAATTATCAACAGACTCTCCTTTGCCAGTAAAAGATTTTGTGGTTTGACCAGAATAAAACTTCCGGTGCCTGAACAGAAAAAGCCCAACACAAGGTGTTGGGCTTTGCTTGTACACCGTACGAGTACAAAACCAACAAATAACGGCAACAAAAAGCAGTGAAAAACAATTACTTATAAATACAAAGTTAATAACTTTTTCCGTTACTTTCCGTTACTTTTACTTTTTTCGTTACTATTTCGTTACTTTTTTTTCTACCTTTGTATGGTAACAAAATAATTAATAAGATGCCTGTAAATTTGAAATGGCGGCCTCTTAAAAACGGGGCGAAAAGTGCCTACCTTGACATTAACCACAACGGAAAAAGAAAGTATGAATTTCTGAATATCCGGTTACTCAAAAACGATCCTGAGAAAAAGGAGAAAAAGCGGCTGGCTGATGCCATACGTGCAAAACGTGAACTTGAATTAACAACCGGGGAATATAATTTTACACCCACACACAAAAAGAAAGTTGACTTTATACGGTATTTTGAGAGGTACCTCAGCAATTACAACAAACCTGATGTAAGAAAAGTTAAATATTCCCTTGAAAAGTTTAAAAAATACATTGGCCGGGATACTGTACAATTCCGGGAAATAACCCCTTTGTTATGTGAAGGGTTTATGGATTACCTGAAAAACAAAAGCGGTTTAACAGGGGCCACCCCTGGGGATTACTGGAAAAAGTTTAAAGGAGTGTTGAAACAAGCTATAAAAGAAGATATTATTTTAAGAAACCCGGCTGATGGGTTGATATTCAAAGGGAGTGCCACCGGAAACAACCAGTTAAGAAAAAACGTATTAACGGCTGATGAATTACGAGCTATTGCCGGGGCTTATTGTGGAAACGCTGAGGTTAAACGGGCTTTTCTGTTTGCCTGTTATACGGGCCTGGGAATGGCTGAGATGAGAAAATTAACCTGGGGAAGGATCAACAACGGGAAAATAAAAATATTCCGGGAGAAAAACGGAGAGCAGATATTAAACGATTTACACCCGGTTGCATTGAAATTGCTGGGAGAGGCAGGAAACCCTGATGAGGTTGTTTTTTCGCTGCCTTCCGATGTAGCAAATAGCAAGGATTTAAAAGCATGGGTTAAACGTGCTGGTATTGAGAAAAACATTTCATTCTATTGCGGGCGGCATACATTTGCCACTCAATTACTGATGAACGGGGCGAACCTTAAAACGGTTGCTGATTGCCTGGGGCACGCAAACACAAAACACACTATCAAATATTTGAATTATGTGGATGCCTTGAAAAGCGAAGCAATTAGTAATTTACCTGATATTGAAATTTAAAAAAATGGCCGGAACCCCATAAAAGGATAACGGCCATTGTAACAAAATAATTATGACAAAGATATTCAATAAAAAAGAAACTATTAACTTCACTGATCAGGCTCGAAAGGAATTTAAAAAGGGGGTTAGGGAAATGTCTAAGTATTTGCTAAAAAAAGGATTAAAACAAACTTCAAATCAGTTGAAACAATTGGAGTTTGAAACAGCCAGGGAGGTTGCTTTGAAAAATTATCATTCTATTAAAGAAAAAATACTTCTTACTGAACTGGGTGAACCTGGTATTAAGGAATTGCAAAAGATTGAAAAAAAGTATTGGAAAAACAAAAAACAGGAATTTGACGAAAAGCAGCAACCGGCTGACAAAATAAAAACTACCTTCAAAACAAAACTTTCCGATACACAGTTAAAAACCTTATTTGATAGTCTCAAAGGTGAATTTATTGCCAATGATACCAATTACAGCCTGTTTGAAGCGGTTTTTTCCGAGGTTGATGTAAACACATTGCCCGGTAAAATAAATTGGCTGGGGGCAAATAATTTACTGGCTTACTTCATTGATAAAATGCCAATTGATAAACCTGATAGCCGTTGGAATATTACAGAATATTGCTTCACTAATTCAAAGAATTTGAGGCAGGCCAAAGATAGATATGAAAACTCCAAAACCGGCAAACCAAAACAAGCCAATGTTATTGATACTATCCTAAAAAAGGGTTACACCGGTTTACAGTAAACCACTGTCTATTTTTTTATTTTCTTTCCTTTCATTCCTTTGCCTTTGTAATTACAATTCAGGGCTTTGCAAAGCCATTTGTTTAATTATTAAAATTTATTCAAATGGAAACATTAACAATTGATGAGAGGATGGAAAGGATTGAAAATCTTTTGTTATCCCAAAAAACAGTATTGAACCTTGATGAGGTTGCCGAGTTTACGGGGCTGAGTAAAAGCCACCTGTATAAATTAACCTCAACCGGAAGGATCCCCCATTACAAGCCCAACGGAAAATATATCTTTTTTGATAGGGTTGAGATTGAAAACTGGTTGAAACGCAACCGTCAAAAAACCATTGATGAGATCGAAGCTGAGGCCGCAACCTATACAACACTAAAGAAAAGGAGGGTTTGAGATGAGAGCAAAAAAAGAAGCCCGGAAGCTGGCAGGCATAACGGGCGGTAAAGGCACCGGTAAAAGTAATAAAAAAAGAAACCGGATCGTATGGCAACCTGTAACAAAATGGCGTGAACCTGATGAAGTGCTTATATGGGAAAGGAGGCCGAAATGAGAGATAACGAATTTATCAAAGAGTTTTCCGAGCACCTCAAAAGCTTTTCAATTGATCACGTAATTGAAAATTTACCGGATATACTGAAAACACCATGCCAATACCTTGTTGAGGAAACAGAAAAGGAAGTTTTCCTGATCGGTG
>CAJVWU010000056.1 GCA_913009755.1 uncultured Bacteroidia bacterium | reverse complement strand
TGAGACAGGCAAGTTACCTGATCTTTTAAAGTGGCACTGTTAGAACCGAAATAAGTGGCACTGATACTCCGAAATGCCTGGCACTAATAAACCGAAATGGGTGGCACTGTTAGAACCGAAATATCCATAGGTATCAAAAAGGTTATAGTTGTTTATAAATTCTCTATCAATATCATTCTTTTCTGTATAAAAATTCAGAGTGATATTTTTAAAAAAGTTAAAGAATTTTTCATCAACATTTTCTGTTACTATATCAGAATTCTCTATCTTTTCCAAATTCCAAAAAATATCCAACCATTCATTATCTAATTTTGATTTTTGTTCTATTGATTGTAAATATTGAGAAAAATTTGCTTTGAAATTTTCAAATTCTGTAAGAGGTTTACCTCTTGCATTCATTTTTATATAAAGTTCATCAGTTAATTTGAATTGTTCAAGTGGCAAAAACTGAAAAGTTATGTTAATTTCTTGTTCTAATTTCTCAAATAAGAGTTCATCAATATCTTTAAACTTGTTATGAATTGTATCTAGCATATTTAACATAGCCGAAACAGTAGGGTCAAGTTCCCAAGATAAAAAATACCACTTACTATCTGTTATTGTGTTGCTTATACTTCCATTGATTAAATTGTAATCAATATTTTCAGAAACAAGTTTCTTGCAGAAATCCTCTGAACTCACTCTTGTTTCATAACTGAATTTTGAGAGAGTTGTTTTTATTTCATCAGTTAGTCTATTTTCTTTTAAGGCAATATACCAATGAATTAAAAACAAAGTAGTTAAACGCTGTTGACCATCAAGAGGTATGAGTATATTGTTTTCAACTCTACCATAAACAAAATCAAGGTTTAATTCTTCATTATTCCTTATTGAGTTTTTTAGGTCATCCAGAAATTTGTCAACTATTTTTTCTATTTCTGTATCTTTTCTGCCTTGTGCATAATCACGTTGGATTTTTGGAATTTCGATTTTATAATCACTCAATAATTCCCAAAATGTATATTTAGTTTTCATTTGCTCTGTCTTCATCAGGTAAAAAATTGATTAATTTTGTTTTAATTTCTGTTAAATACGCTTCTCTATCTTTTTTTGTCCATTCTGAATTTTGCGTAACATCCTTACTATAATATTTAAGAAAAACATTTTTTGTGCAAATGGGAATAAATGAACCTTTTTCATCAAGTTCAATTATCTTATCTCTTTTAATAGGAAAGATGTTATTATTCAATGCTGAATTATCAACAGTTGTGAGTAGAGCCATATTGTCAACGGAATGAATATTTATATTTTCATCTTCGGTATATCTTTTAAAGATTTCTTCTTGCAGTTTAACAAAACTATCAAGTTCAATATCATCACTTTCCAAAATGTCATTTATTCTATTGATGATTTTTTCTTCTTTGAGATTTTGAAAGAATACTTTTTGCTCCTCTAATAGTAATTTTCTTTGTTTATCTGTTTTTAAATCTTCCGAGTTTTGAGCGTGGATATGCTCCAAACTCCATTTTTCATAAACAAATCTTTCAAAAGGGAATTTTGAATATTTACTATTCATTGTTGAAATAACATTAAACAAAAGTAATATATCACTTATTATTTGCCCATTGTCTTGATATGATAATTCAATTAATTTTTCGATTTTTCTTTTCTCAAATTTCAGTTTTATATCCTCTTGGATTAATTCAAATAAAACATTTTTAAATTCAGATTTTGATATATCATTTGATAATTCTTTAATATTTTCTACATCTTTGCCAATGTGAATTAAATATCCTATTAGATGATAATATTCATTGTTATTATACCATTCTTCAAAAGTTCTAAAATATGTTTTTATTTCTTCCCATAATTCATCTTTTGTTTTTATTTCGTTATTTATCAGATTGTTGAAAATATAAAAAGTATAATACTTATCAATTGATTTATTTATCTTGATGGAAACTTCTTTACGGTATTTATTTGCGATTAAATCAAAAATAAATTCAATTTTTGTTGGTTTAGAATTATTAGATTTATTAAGAAAAAACCAGAAATTTTTATTTTGCAAGTTGTTTTCAATATTATCCCATTCATAAGCAAGTTTCTGTTGGTGTTTTTCTCTTTCTTTATCCGTTTGTCTTCCATTAATAAAAAATAATGCTTTTATAAGTTCAGCATTGGTAAGCGGAATTTTACCCATATTTATTCTTGTAAAAATATTTTTAGCATCATTCTCGCTTTGGGTTTGCACATCATACCAAATAAATCTGACATTATTCGCAATATCATTTTTCTCTCGAATATCTACTTTTAGTAAAGTATTTAAAAAATCTGCTTTATTTATGCTATTATCCTCAAACCATTTTTTTATAGTCAAAAAGGCGTTACTAATATGAAAGAAGTCTATGTTTTTGTTATTTACATCATCTGTAAGCAAAATATCTTCTAAGAATTTTTTACTACTGTATTCTTCTTTTTCTCTTGTTTCATACGATATTGAGTATTTTTTAGATGAACTAAACATAATTTTTCTTGCTTCTTCAAGATACGATAAAAGTATGTATAGCGTGGTAAGTCTCTGTTGTCCATCAATAACTTCCCAGTTATCATTTTCATTTTTAGTTACAACAATTGGTTGAAGGCAGTAAAACTCTCCTTTTTCTTTGTCTTTTTTCTGAAATTCAAGAATATCATCCAGCAAATCAGTTACTTGTCTTTCTTTCCAACGGTAACCTCTTTGGTATGAGGGAATGAAAAACTCCTTTTCTAATAAATTCTCAACAGGTATCAATTCTAATTTATCCATTTATTTTATTTTTCTCCAATTTTAAACTTTCATAATGTTAAAGTATGTCGTTCTTCTTAAATACCCACAACTAATGTATATTTAACCCTGCAAACTTATTAATTTTAAAAAAAGATTTCCGATTACAAATTAAAATCAACTTCTTTGTTTACAAAGGTCATCTCATCGATACTGAAATCTTCAAAAGATTCAACACGGTTAT
The DNA here is from genome assembly GCA_913009755.1 of uncultured Bacteroidia bacterium. Taxonomy (GTDB): domain Bacteria; phylum Bacteroidota; class Bacteroidia; order Bacteroidales; family F082; genus JAADID01. Next base: position 24,415 of record CAJVWU010000056.1, on the reverse strand, counting down.
GGTATGATTTAGTGGCGATTGCCTCTTCTCCTGGCCAGAAACGAGGCTTACCTGTGGAACTTTTCCAGGTACCCGCCGGCAGTGATTTAAAAACCGGTTGCACAAGGTTTCAGAAATATAATATATTTGACGAATGTCCCTTTCAATCATTCACTTCTAAACATTAATCTGAAATTTTATGCGTAGGAATTTTAACATATTTAACCGTTTTTTAAATGTAACGGAAAAAGTTGGCAATGCATTGCCCAACCCCGCAACCCTCTTCGCCCTTTTCGCTGTTTTTGTACTCATTTTATCAGGTATTGCCCATTATTTTGGATGGGCGGCTGTGCATCCCAGTACAGGGGAAATAATTAATCCGGTCAATCTTTTATCTAAAAGCGGGTTACACCGTATTATGCTCGAAATGGTGTACAACTTTACTGATTTTGCCCCCCTGGGCATCGTGATTGTGGCCATGCTGGGAATAGGCATTGCAGAAAGCAGTGGTTTAATCGGGGCAATAATCAGGCTACTGGTATTGTCATCACCTAAACGTTTAATGACCTTTGTGATTGTATTTGCAGGCGTGATCAGCAATACAGCCAGCGATATTGGCTATGTGCTGTTGATCCCGCTGGCCGGCACAATATTTCTTTCGCTGGGCAGAAATCCACTGGTTGGCATGGCTGCTGCATTTGCTGGCGTTTCCGGTGGTTTCAGCGCCAACCTGATTCTCGGAACAATTGACCCGCTTTTAGCCGGATTATCACAAGAAGCTGCACAGATTATCAATCCGGCATACGAGGTAAACCCAACAGCCAATTATTATTTTATGGTAGTATCCACATTACTGATCGCTTTTGCCGGCACGTTTGTCACTGAAAAAATAGTTGCGCCCCGGCTGGGTAATTATACAGGTGCTGAAAAACCGGAAGTGATAAAAAGACTGGATAAATACGAGAAAAAAGGATTGATATGGGCAGGTCTTGTTATACTATTACTTACAGCACTTGTGTTGATTGGAACAATCCCTGACAATGGGTTTTTACGCATCACCGGTGAAAGTATATTAAAATCACCTGTTATAAAAGGTGTAATTGCCCTGCTTTTTATTTTCGCTGCGTCAAGTGGAATCGCGTACGGAATAGCTGTCGGTAAATTTAAATCAGACAATGACGTTATTAAAGGAATGAGCGGATCAAAATGTAAAACAGGGGCAATTGATCATCAATTTCGTTTTGGTTGTGCTTATAATTAAAATAACCTTCCGTATCTTCGTAATTTGTAATGCAAATGAGATGTTTAGCTACTGAAACAACTTCACTGCGGCAATGCCGGAAAAAAAGACGCGACTACCCTATCCGACCTTTTTTCTCGTATCTTCAAGGGCAGTAGCCGTACCAAACACGTGAAGCACATCCCCGGTTCGAAGGTAACTTTCCCCATGAGGGATATACGACGAATTTCCTCTTTTGATGATCATCAGGATGGCATCATTATGAAAAGGTATTGATTTTACCTGGCGCCCGTCAATATCTTTGTTTCCAACGGAAATCTCATCAAGGCTGAAATTTTCAAACGATTCAACAAGGTCATGATAAGTTGTGGGACGGATGATCAGGTTTTCAATAGTTGTGGCCATGACCCGCCTTATATCAATAGCATCAACACCCATCTGTTTTAGTTTTCGTTCAAAATGAAAATTGTCTGTACGTGTGATAATTTTTTCGTGCAAAAACTCTGTTCGTAACAGCGAACTTACGGCCAGATTGACTTTATTGGAACCACATTCCACCAAAACATAGTCTTCGGGCCTAAGTTTTATCCTTGCGTACAATCCCACATCAAGCCCGTCACCCAAAAAGACCCACAATCCTTTTTCTTTAATTTCCTTGTAGCGGGCCGGATCTTTCTCAACAATGATCACTTTTTTTTCATGCAGGTGCATACGGCGTGCCAGCAAAACAGCCGTACTGCTGCCACCAATAATGATTGTTTTGGCCCCTTCGAGTACCCTGACGGGGAGCAGGGCATTAAACATCACCGGTGACAACAGGCAGGTGGCCACCGCCATCATCACAAAACTGGCATTGATGCCGGGTGAAATAACCCCCAGGTCCAAACCTATTGCCGATGCAGCAATAATAAGGCTTAACCTGGAGGACATTAGAAACCCGCCGGAAATGGCACGCCGCATACCGAACAAAGGGCGCCAGATCAGCGAAGGGATAAGTTTTATCAAAAACAGGGCTATTAACAGCGCCACCAGAAAATATACCAGTGAACTTTCAAATTCGCTGAACGAGGAAGGGTCAAATTCAAAACCCACCATGACAAAGAAAATCGGAATAAAAAAGCCATAACCCATCCCGTCAAGCTTAACCATGACCAGAGACCTGCCTTTATGCAGGAAGGCCGATAACAACAATCCGCTTAAAAACGAACCCAGCAGGATCACTTCTTCGCCGATATACTGGGCAATGACCACAAACACAAGGATAAGCAAAATGATGCTCCGCACATTGATCTGGGATGCTGCATGCGACAGTTGATACGAGACCTTTTTTAACCCGGGTATATTTTTAATCCGCTGGCCAATCCGGTAAAAAATGTAAAAAACAACAAACAATGCCAGGATTAAGAGCAGATCAAAATGGAACCCGTTTTTTAAGATTGAAGCGGTAAATGTAAAAAACAGAATGCTGAAAATATCGGCCACGGCAGCAGCAATAATCAACATCTGGCCAAAACGTGTATTGATCTCCCCCCTGTTCTTCAACACGGGCAGGATAATCCCAACCGAGGTGGTCACCATGATCAACGAGAAATACCACACACTTTTTATCTCAATCATATCCGACAACATCCATGCGGCAAAAAAGGATAGAACCAGCGCAACGATAAAATGGGTAAGCCCCACAAGCAAAGGATTAGTTAAATACCTGGAAACATTGATCTTCCTTCTTGGCAATGAAGCGATTATCTGGTCCATGTCAATTTCAAGCCCACTGAGGAACATGAGAAAAACAAAGCCCGACAAGGCCAGGAACCGCAGGATATGCAGACTGTCGGCGCTGATGTTGATGAAATAATGCCCGGCAACGAAACCGAAAATAATTTCAACAATTACCGAAGGCACTTTGTGCAACCGGACGCCCGACAGCAACAAAGGCGTAAACCAGGCAATGCCCAGCACAACCATAAGGGGCAGGTAATCAAAATGAAATGAGATGCTAAGTATCATATTTCCGCTCAGTCTTCAGGGCTTGAAGATAAGAAGAATTGAGGAACGGAAGCCAATTAAAAAAGAAGCATCTACCCAAAAACAAAAATGAGTTGTCCGAAAAGTCTATTTTCATGCCCGTCTGCCAAAGTTTATGGTGGCTGTGCCTGGAAAACGGATTGGCTGGCTTGTAACGTTGCCTTTGCCTGACGTTTTCCGCTTTCACCTCTATTAGCAATATTCCGGAGAATTCTTAATCACTAAAAGCATTAAAGCCATAATTAACATAAAATTCAATGAGACTATTATCTGCATCCGCCAGCAATTCGTTACCGGGAAAAAACTTGTATTCAATAATTTCGGATGTTTTGTAAAACTTTGGATGTGTTTAATAATAACGGACAACCAAAATGTTTATAAGCCTTTTCTTCAGTATCCGGTTTCCAGATTATTTAATAATTTTGGCACCGGCATTCTATTCACAAGCTCATTATTTTTCTTTAAGCGAAAGACATGGACATACTGGTTTATAAAGATTTGTCATATAGCGGCCTGGCAAAGCAATACAAAAAGACGGTGGCTTTTTTAAAAAACGGCGATTTTATTTCGGCCGACATAAAAAAGATGAAAAACACCGGATATTACCGGGCAAAACTGGATTACGAAAACCGGTTACTTTTTAAGTTTGGCTATAATAACGGGAAATATTGCATCCTTTTGCTTGAAGTAATTAAAAATCACAACTATGATAAATCACGTTTTTTGCAGGGGGTGAAAATTAATGAAAACAAATTAATCCCTTTGAAGACTGAAAAAGAGATTCCCAAAGAAAATGCGGTTGAACTGTTCTATGTCAACCCTCATTCCAACAAATTTCATTTACTGGATAAATACATTTCGTTTGATAAGATTCAGGAAGAAATATTTACCATTCAGCCGCCGGTGGTCATCATCGGCTCTGCCGGAAGCGGGAAAACAGTACTTACGCTGGAAAAAATAAAACCGCTTAAAGGGAATATCCTTTACGTTACCCTGTCGCCTTACCTTGCCGAAAATTCGGCAAAGCTTTATTATTCCAACAATTACCTTAACGAAAAACAGGAGATTGATTTTTTATCCTATAAAGAGTTCCTTGAAACGTTAAGAATTATTCCTGAGCGTGAACTGGATTATACAAGTTTTGAAAGATGGCTGCATCCACGCAAAAAAGCGCTCGGCATTAAAAACCCCTATAAACTCTTCGAGGAATTCAGGGGGGTATTAACCGGAATGGATATCACCAAAGAATCTCTCGGCAGGGATGATTATCTCGGACTTGGCGTTAAACAGTCAATCTATCTTTCAGGTGAAAGAAATAAAGTTTATGACGCCTTTTTAAAATATCTTGAATTTATTGAAGTCAACAAATTTTACGACATCAACATCATCTCTTACAGATGGTTGAACTTTTGCAGGCCCAAATACGATTTTATTATTATTGACGAAGTACAGGATTTTACCAACATCCAGTTGTATATCATTTTAAAATCGCTGAAAACACCCGAAAGTTTCATTCTTTGCGGTGATGCAAACCAAATTGTCCATCCTAATTTTTTCTCGTGGACGCATGTTAAAACCATGTTTTATCAGCACGATATTTCTGCGAGTGAAATTAAAATTTTACGGACCAATTACAGAAATTCGGCACAGATTACCGAACTTTCAAACCGTCTTCTGAAAATTAAGAATGCGCGCTTCGGCTCCATTGATAAGGAGAGTACCCATCTGATAAAACCCATAGCGGTTAACCAGGGTGAAATCAGTTTTTTCAGGGACACACCCAAAAATCGCGTGCTCATCAATAATAAAACAAGCCGTTCTGCCCGATTTGCCGTACTGGTTATGGACCCCGAAGACAAAGCGGAGGTGAAAAAAACTTTTAAGACACCCCTTATTTTTTCGATACACGAAGCCAAAGGCCTTGAATACGAAAATATTATCCTTATCAATTTTATCAGCAGCAACAGCAGGGAATTCAATGAAATAACCAAAGGAATCACAGGGGAACACCTTCAGGACGAAAACTTTGTTTTTTCACGCGGAAAAGACAAAAGCGACAAATCGCTTGATGCTTACAAATTCTATATCAATTCGTTATATGTTGGCATGACAAGGGCAGTAAAAAATCTTTACTTTATTGAAAAATCAGAAAAACATGAAATACTTGCCCTGCTGGACCTCACCAAAGTAAAACCCGTTGAAATTAAACAATCGGTTTCCTCAGCCAACGAATGGGAACAGGAAGTAAGAAAACTTGAAATGCAGGGGAAAACCGAACAGGCAGAAGACATCAAGAAAACCATTCTGAACATCCAAAAACCCGATTGGGACCCCATTACACCCGGTAATATCGGGCAACTTAAAAAAGAAGCGTTTAACCCTGACAGTTACAACAAAAAGGCGAAAGACAAACTATTTGCTTATTCAATTTTGTATGACGACGTTGAAACCCTGAATAAATTAGCAATGCTAAAATATAGAAAAGCCGCGTTTTACGATAAAGAAAGGAATTCCGTTTTTAGAAAATATTATACTGCTTACCAAACCGATAACACCAAAGCCGTTGAGCAAAACATTAAAAAATACGGTGTGGATTATCGCGATCAGTTCAACCTGACCCCCTTGTTGGCTGCCTCGGTCAACGGCAGTTTAGCGATAATTCAAATGCTGATAAAATATAACGCCAACCCCGGTTTAACAGACAATTTCGGAAAAAACCCTTTTCAAATCGCTTTGCTCCATGCTTATACCGACAAAAACTTTTTTATGAAGTTGGGACAAATATATCATGGAGTTGTTACCGAATATATAAAGATTCAGGTAAACGGAAAAATGATTAAAATAGACAACAGGAAAATAGAATACCTGTTGTTGAATTTCTTTATTGCTTTACAGGAAATAATTATCAGCAAAAAGAATATTGAAAGAGAGTTCAATGGAATTACGGCGCCTGAAATTGCCCGTATTTTTGCATCCTGGCCCGAAAACATTTTGCCCGAATACCGCAAAAAACGTACTTATATTTCAGCCTGTTTGTCGAAAAACGAAACAGACAGCAGCAATCCCTGGGGCAAGAAAATATTGTATCGAACCGAAAGGGGTTATTATATGCTCAATCCTGATTTGGAGATATACGTTAATGAGAAATGGACAAATGTTTATGAAATCATGCGGGTTGAGAAAGTAAAAAAACTTTCACCCGAAGAAAAAGCTGAAATCAGGACAAAAAGCTTTTTCATGAATCTTTTTCAACACTATGATAATGACATCTATTCCCTTGTTGAGATGAAAAGGGATATGCCGGAAATCTATAAATCAATGTGTAGGGCCATTCCTGAAAAGATGGATAAATTAAAAGATGAAGTTGAAAAACTTTATGCCGAAGAGGAACAGGGAAGGAAAGAAATGGAGTTTCCGTTTTGAATTTAATCGTGAACCTGGAGGGACTCGAACCCCCAACCTCCTGATCCGTAGTCAGGTGCACTATCCAATTATGCTACAGGTCCTTTTCGGGGTGCAAAATTACAATATTTATTCAAATGAAGGAAAACGGGTTAATGGAAAATGGCTTAATGGAGACTGATGACTACCGACTGATGACTGCCGACTGAAGACTGTTATGTCCCAAAGAAAGTTGTTAAAAAAGAATTATTCGTACCGCAAGGCTTTTGCCGGTTCAATGCGCGTGATATAATACAACGGCGCGACCAGCATCAGCAGGCAGATGACAAATGTTCCCAGGTTGAGCAACAGGAAATAACTCAGGCTTAGCTCCACGGGCACATAATTCACATAATAATCTTCGGGAGAAAGGCCCACGGGGCGAAAATAAAGCTGAATAAAATAAAAGGCCAGCCCGATGACATTGCCCCAGAACATGCCTTTCAGGATGATATACATGGCTTTATAAAGAAATATCTTGCGTATTGAACGGTTCCGGGTCCCCAGCGCTTTCAACACCCCGACCATATTCGTTCGTTCAATGATCAAGACCAGCAAGGTGGATATCATGGTGATGGCTGATACCAGGATGAGCAGGGTAAGGATGACCGCCACATTCATATCCAGCAGGTCAAGCCAGTTGAAGATTTCGGGATATTGGTCCATCACGGTAGTCACTCTCAGATTGAAAGGCAATTCCCGGTTAAGTTCCATGCCGATGTCCCCGATCATTTTGGTGTCCTTTACCATGACCTCGATGCTGCCCACCTGGTCTTTATTCCAGTTATTCAGTTTTTGTACCTGCCTCAGATCACCGATGATGTAAGCATGGTCAAATTCTTCGAGGCTGGTTTTGTAAATGCCGCTCACCTTAAATTTCCGTCCCCGGGCCTGTGTACCGGTTACAAACCATGCCCTCAGGTTATCACCGGTTTTCAGGTTCAGTTTATCCGCAATCTGTTGTGATATTAAAACTTCCGTTGATTTTTTTCCGGTCAAATCAGGGAAACGGCCTTCCACAATGTGGTTTTCCAGGAACGATTTATCATAACCGGCACCAACCCCTTTAAATACGATCCCTTGTATCTGATCTTTTGTTTTCAATACGCCCGCTTTGATAGCCGTGGGTTGAAAATGTACAATCTCAGGATCCTTATTCAAAACTTCAAGCAATTCATCTGTCAAAACAACCGGTTGTTCCTCAAGCGATTCGTTATTATTATAGGCGGTAATTTGCAGGTCTGAGGCAAAACCGATAATTTTACTGCTGATTGAGTGTTTAAATCCGACAACAATAGCCACCGAAATGATCATCAACGCCAAACCCAGTGCTATGCTGACATAAGATATTCTGATGACAGGCCTGGCATAGTTTTCGGATTTATCCGGGGCAATTCGCTTTGCGATGAAATATTCAAAATTCAAGGAATGGAACTTTTTACAAAAATAAGAAAAGCACATTTTATGAAACGGTTTATAGGCGGAATACTGATTTTATTTTTGGTTTTACCGTTTTTCCCCTATGCTCAGCAGGGGAAACTGAAACTTGTCAGTTATTCAAAAGTTACATCGGGTGCCCAACGCACCGGCCAATACCTGCCTTTACTCAAATCGAAAAGAGTTGCCGTTGTGGCTAACCAGGCCTCACTGATCGGTAAAATCCACCTTGTTGATTCACTGCTTTCATTGCAGGTTCATATCGTAAAGATATTCAGCCCCGAACACGGGTTCAGGGGCAATGCCGAGGCCGGGGCGCTGATTGAAGATGGCCGGGACACCAAAACCGGATTGCCGGTCATCTCCCTTTACGGGAACCATAAAAAACCCACAGCCAAAGACCTGGAAGATATTGATGTTGTTCTTTTTGACCTCCAGGATGTGGGCGTGCGTTTTTACACTTACATTTCCACACTGGCTTATGTGATGGCAGGCTGTGCCGAAAACAACATCCCGATTATTGTCCTTGACCGGCCCAATCCCAATGGCTTTTATGTTGACGGCCCTGTGCTGGAACCGGGATATTCGTCCTTTGTAGGATTGCACCCGGTCCCTGTGGTTTACGGGATGACCATCGGGGAATATGCCCGCATGGTGAATGGTGAAAAATGGATTTCTGACAGCCTGCAATGTGATTTAACCGTAATTGAGCTTATCGGCTATGATCACGACATAATCGTAAAACTCCCTGTCAAACCCTCCCCTAACCTGCCAAACCGGGAAGCCGTTTATCTTTATCCTTCCCTTGCCTTTTTTGAAGGGACCATCGTCAGTGTGGGACGGGGAACGGATTTTCCGTTTCAGGTTTACGGCCACCCGGATTTAAAAACAGGAGATTTTAGCTTTATCCCTCACGGCATTCCGGGCGTAAGCGAACACCCGAAGTTTGAAGGCATAACCTGTTACGGCCAAAACCTTACCGGGTATGCGCAGGATTACAAAAGAAACCCGCACCGGCTCAACCTTTCGTGGTTGATCGGCGCCTACCGGGAATTATCGGCGGATCATCGTTTTTTCAACGATTATTTTGATAAACTGGCCGGAACAGATCGGTTGAGAGAACAGATTGAAAAAGGGATGAGTGAAGATGAAATCCGGACAAGCTGGCAAAAGGGTTTGGAAGAGTTTGAAAACACCAGGCAGAAATACCTGATTTATGAATAAACCGTACCGGCGACTTCAGTCGCTGAACCAAACTTGAACAAACCGTACCGGCGACTTCAGTCGCCGAACCAAACCAGTTTAATTTACACAATTGCGGCGACTGAAGTCGCCGGTACGGTAAATCAACCTGCTTCCGGTTAATAAAAAATCCTTCCCCGGAGAACAATTCCCGTAAACAATGAATAAGTTTGCACCTGATTTTTTGTTAAAACAAAGTAAAATGATATTCTTAATTTTATTTTTCGGATTCTTGTTCGGGGCCATATTGCAATATGCCCGGTTGAATAAATTTGATGTGATCAGTGGCATGGCTACCCTTGAAGACCTCACGGTTGCCAAAGCCATTGCCGTTGCCGTTGGAGTTGGTATTATTTTGTTGAACATTGAAATCGGGGCGGGTATGGCCACTTACCACATCAAACCATTTCTGGTTGGAGGCATTATTTTAGGTGGCCTTATTTTCGGGGCAGGCATGGCTATTTTGGGCTATTGCCCGGGCACAAGTTTTGTTTCGCTGGGCGAAGGCGCCCTCGATGCCCTGGTTGGTATTATCGGCGGTCTTTTCGGCGGTTTTGTGTTTACGTTGGTTTTGCCCGTCATCCAACCCGTGCTGGGACCCGACCTGGGAAAAATATCATTGTACTCACTCACCGGCGGCGGGTCATTATTTTATGTTCTGGCATTTATCATCGGCATTGTTTTTATCTGGCTTGGGTTCTGGATGAACAAAAAAGAAAAAGGTAAAAGTTTTGAATGGTTATATGCCGGCGCAGGACTTGCCGTTTTGAACGGTTTTGTTTTTCTTACGATAGCCACCAACAGGCCCATCGGCGCTTCCACAAGTTTTCCCTATATGGCAGATGTACTTACCGGTTTTACGGGAAACGATTATTTTAAAAAAATTGCAACCCCGGGCCATTGGGAAATGATATTCCTGATTGGGGCTACGGTTGCCGGATTTATTTTTTCAATTTCAAAAATGGAATTTAAACTGGGTTTGATGCATGACAACTGGATAAAATACAAAGGCACTTCAAAAACCAAACGAATCATCTGGGCTTTTATCGGTGGCTTCATCCTGATCTTCGGGGCACGGATGGCAGGCGGTTGCACCAGCGGGCATATTATATCGGGCGGAATGCAGGTTTCCGTGAGCAGCCTGGTGTTTGCCGTGTTTGTGTTTGCCGGGCTGCTGGGAACGGGAAAATTGTTTTACAAAAAACAGGCTTAATCTCAATATCACTATTTTTGGCTGTTCAAATACATAAAGGACAGCCGGACACTGACATATTAAAATGATTCTGAGCCATGAACTACAAATTCATCATCCATATTTTGGGCAGAATTTTGCTGGTATTGTCCGGCTTTATGGCTACAATTATTCCATGGATTTATTATTTTCATGAAACCTGGCTGCTCAGGCCTGTTCTGCTTTCTATTTCAGTCCCATTGGCAATAGGGATTATCATTCTCCTGTCGGTAAAAAATTATACGAAAGAACTCAAAAGAAAGGAAGGTTATTTGCTGGTTTCTTCAGTTTGGGTTTTAATGGGCATCATCGGTAGTTTGCCGTTTTATTTTACCCATTCCATTCCTTATTATCCGGATGCCCTTTTTGAGTCCGTTTCCGGATTTACCACGACAGGGTCTTCCATCTTATCCGATATTGAAGCCTTACCCAAATCCATACTTTACTGGCGTAGCCTGACACACTGGATTGGCGGCATAGGCATTGTCATTCTGGTCATTGCTATTCTTCCAATTTTAAAAATTGCCGGTTACCAATTGTTCACCATGGAGTCGTCGGGAGTCATGTTTGAAAAGATAAAGCCCAGGACAACCGAGATAGCTAAAAGGCTTTGGGGAATCTATATTCTGATCACTGTTGTCCTTGTCGTTTTGCTGATGGCCGGGAAAGTAAATTTTTATGAAAGCCTTTGCCTTGCTTTCGGGACCGTTGCCACCGGAGGCTTTGCCACGACCAATGACAGCATTGCGGGATATTCCGCTTACGTTCAGTACATCATCATGTTTTTTATGCTGATTGCCGGGATTAACTTCACCCTTCATTATTTTATGCTCAAAGGCGATTTTAAAAAGATCCTGCGGAACACCGAATTAAAAGTTTACCTGGGCATCATTTTCACCGTGGGTTTTATCATAACATTTATTTTGTTTTTTAACGGAAATATGGGCTTTGAAAAATCGTTCAGGGATTCGTTTTTTCAGGTTGTATCTATCGTTACGGCCACAGGATTTGCGACAGCTGATTATTTACAATGGAAAGAAGTTGCGTGGATTCTCATTTTCGGCCTGATGTTCGTCGGGGCCAGCGTGGGGTCAACAGGGGGTGGCATAAAGGTGTTGCGTCATGTTGTGGCATTCAAACGGATAAAAAATTACACAAAAAAGTTGTTGCACCCCAGCTCGGTGAAATCAATTAAAATAAACGGCAGGACAATCCAGGAAGAAGCTGCCAATTCCATTCTTGCCTTCATCCTGATCTATCTTGGCATTTTTGCTTTCAGTTCTTTAGTCATGTCTTCCCTTGGCCTCGACATGGAAACCTCGATGGGCTCGGTTATCACCACCATGGGCGGGATTGGCCCGGGGATCGGTACCGTGGGGCCGGCCAGTAATTTTGGCGACATACCCACTTTCGGAAAGATTTTCCTCGCACTGCTCATGATTACCGGAAGACTCGAGATCATCACTTTCTGGATTATTTTTACCCCTGCTTTCTGGAGAAAATGATGGACGGATGATTATTTATAAAAAATATGGTTTTATCCTTTTACCTGACAGCAAAAAAATGTTTTTAGCAATGAAAACCATATCAAAACTATTTGTTTTGGCAACCGCCGGCAAATAGTTATTGCTCACATCATAAATAACGGTTTTAAAGAAAAGACACGTTTCCCCTATGATCCAAGGATCACCTCAATAACCCCGCCAATAGCATCAATCACATTTTTGGTTCGAGCGGTCAATCTTTCTTTTGACTGATGACCGTTGGCAATCAGCAGGCAGTCAATCCCCAACTTATCGGCCACTTCAAGATCGTGCAGACTGTCGCCTATCATGACCATCTCATTTTTACCGAAATTCATTTTCCCGATCAGCTCCCTGCCTGTTTCGGTTTTACTGTGGGCATAATGATCATTGATCCCCAAAACAAAATCAAAATACCGGTATATTTTTTTATCTTTCAGCGAAGCAACAAGGCTATCGTGTTCCATGGCCGACAAAATACTTTGCGTAATCCCTTTGTCATTAAAATACCCGAGCACCTTCACCACATTGGGAAATAGCCTTGAATCCTTTAACAGTTGATGATAATACCGGATAAATTCCATGGCTGGTATTTCAAAATCTTCTTTCTCAAAATCAAACCCGGCAGCCCGGTAATAATCTTTCACGGGAAAAGTAAAGATACGCCGATAAACATTTTTGGTTAAAAGGGGCAGGTTTCTTTGTTTCAACATCCGGTTCATGCAGCGGATGCATTCGTCCACATCATCCAGTAACGTTCCGTTCCAGTCCCAAATGATGGCTTGTTTATTTTGAAAAAGGGGGGATTTGCCTGTCACTTTTTTTGTTTATTTACATCCCCTGGTTTTGTCCGACATGTCCTGCATACCCAGGCTTTCCGCTTTTCGCCAGTCGCGGCAGGCGCTTTCCCTGTCACCAAGATAAAACTCCATTTCCCCCCGGTTGGCAAAGGCTTCTGCATAATCGGGTTTGTATTTTATGGCCTTGTTGTATTCCAGGATGGCTTTACTGTACTTTTTTTTGTTGGCCAGGCAGTTACCTTTGTAATAATAGGCTTCGAAATTCTCAGAATTGTACAAGATCGCTTTATCAAAAAAAATCATTGCCGCATCAATCTTCCCCTGATAAAGCAAAGCAACACCTTCATCAAGCGCATCTTCCGAGATTTCGGGGGAAGAAGCACAGGAAACCAACAAAAACAAAACCACCGGAAAGAAAATAATCGTTCTCATTTTTATGCAATATATCTGTGCCACAAAATTAAAAGAAATAAATGACGTTTAAAGAACGGATACACAGAATAAGTTTAACGGACAATTTATATTAAATACATAAATTAACTATCTTCGGGACATAGTTTTATCCAGTTAGCGGACAAGGTGCATGAGAAACGAGATGCTTAAAATATTAAAACAATACTGGGGATATAGTTCTTTCAGGCCTATGCAGGAAGAGATCATTGAATCGGTTTTGCAAAACAATGATACCCTTGCCCTGTTGCCCACCGGGGGCGGCAAGTCAATATGTTTCCAGGTGCCGGGCATGATGCGTGAAGGTACCTGCCTCGTGGTCACCCCGCTTATTGCTTTGATGAACGACCAGATACAAAACCTGAAAAAAGCAGGGATCAAAGCGGTGGCCATCAATTCGGGTATGCATTACAATGAAATAGAGGCGGCGTATTCAAATTGTCTGTACGGTGATGTTAAATTTTTATATGTTTCGCCCGAAAGACTGGAGAATACTACTTTTCAGCAGGTGGTCAGCAAAATGAAGGTCAACATCATCACCATTGACGAAGCCCATTGCATTTCGCAGTGGGGCTATGATTTCAGGCCGCCCTATCTTCGCATCTCCGAGATCAGGAACATCATTCCCGATGTCCCATACCTTGCGCTTACAGCCACCGCCACACCACTGGTTACAGAGGATATTGTTGCTAAGTTGAAGTTTCGTCAGGGCCGTGTTTTCAAGGCCGGTTTTGAACGCAAAAACCTGGCATACCGTATTTTTAAAGAAACCGATAAAACAGGCAGGCTCATCCGCATGATCAAAGAAGAAAAGGGCTCGGTTATCGTGTATGTCCGTAATCGGAAAAAAACACGGGATATTGCCGAGATTCTTAAAAAGAACAAAATCACCGCGGTTTTTTATCATGCCGGTCTTGATGCCAGGATCAGGAAAGAAAGGCAAAAAGAGTGGTCACTGAGCCGTGTACAGGTCATCGTTTCCACCAATGCCTTTGGAATGGGCATTGATAAACCGGATGTACGGCAGGTGATTCATTATGATTTGCCCAACTGCATCGAATCCTACTTCCAGGAAGCCGGCAGGGCCGGACGCGACGGTAAACCGGCTGTGGCAAGCCTCATATTTCAAAACCAGGATGTTGTGACTGTCAAACGAAGACTGGCCGAATCGTTTCCGCCGCTGGACAGGATCAGGAACATATACAATGCACTTGGAAACTATTTTCAGATTCCCGAGGGCAGCGGCAAAGATATTGCTTACGATTTTAACATTGTTGATTTCTCAAACCATTACGAATTTAACCTGATGGAAGTGTACAGTGCCATCAGGTTCCTCGAAAAAGAAGGGTTTCTTTATTATAATCCCTCTGCCGGCCAATTCTCAAAACTTTTTATCCCATCCACCAAAGAAGAATTGTACCGATACCTCGTTGAAAACCCAGGCTCCGACAGGCTCCTCAAGGAACTGCTGCGATCGTATGCGGGACTTTTTACCGATTATGTGAACATTAACGAGAGTCAACTGGCCAAAAGAACAGGAATGGCGAAAGAAGATGTGGTTAAAAAACTGACTTTTCTTGATAAGATCAAACTGATCAGCTACATACCCATCAAAACAAAACCCCAGTTGGTGTATGTTACGGAGAGGTTAAACGTGTCGAACATCCTGTTTTCAAAAGAAAACTACCGCATTTTAAAGGAAGCGGCCGAATTGCGGTTGCAAAACCTGCTGGATTTTATCAACAACTCACTGGAATGCCGCAGCCGGCAATTGCTTTCTTACTTTGGCGAGAAACAACCCAAACGCTGCGGAATATGTGATGTTTGCCTGGCCAAAAACAAAACGGAACTGAACAAGATAGAATTTAGCAGCATCAGCGATCAAGTTAAAAATATCCTGGCTAACGGGCCAAAACATCTGTATGAACTGGTTTCTGCGGTCCACGGTTTTCATGAGGAAGACATTATTGCCGTTTTGAGGTGGCTTCTTGATCATAAACAGATCATCCGGAATAAAGATGAAACATTGAGGTGGTACGAACAACTGGATATGAGTTTTTAACGAAGTTTCCCTAATTTATTTAGCTTTGAAAAAAATTTGATATGAAATACTTCTTATTAATACTGCTGACCGTATTTTCCCAGTTGTTTTACGCCCAGTCTTATGAGCGGAATTACATCGGATTGGCTATAGGCCCCTCATTCGCCATGAGCACTTTTGACAATACCACCCTGAGTGACTCTACTTCGGGCTTTGCCAAAACGGGAGTGGGACTCGTTTTTAATTATTCATACCGGATAACACACAATTTTGGCGTTACAGCCATCATCAATTACAGCAGCAATGCGTTTAATGACATGGTCTATGCCGACTCACTGGAACAGGCTCATCCCGATTATAATGTGAGTGTTTTGAGCGATCAAAACTGGAGTGGGGGAGGCATCCTGGCAGGGGCATTTCTGTCATTTCCTTTTTCCAAAAATTTTTCGTGGGATGTCAGGGGAGCATTCGGGTTTTACGGGTTTTACTCTCCACGGACAACCATTAATGCCAGCCTCAAAGATGACCCAAATAAAAAAGCTGAATATTTCAAGCAACGGGCCAGTGCTTTCAGCTATGCTTATTCAGTGGGGACAGGTTTTAAATATGCCCTTTCAAGATATTATATCCTTTTATTTGTGGATTATTTTAACTCACCCCTGCAATTCGACAATGCTTCGGGCTGGGACTGGGATGACCAACCCTACACAACAAAGTTTAAACAAGATGTCAGTACCCTGGAAGCGACCGTCGGACTGGGGTACTTTTTTTAATCTTTTAAAAAACCTTTGGCACTTCCGTTATCATATTATCAAAATGAAGATGTGGTTTTTCTTGCCCGTGACTTGTTGGGAAAAATCCTGGTAACGAATATCGGAGGAATCATAACCCGTGCGATCATAGCCGAAACGGAGGCTTATGCCGGGGAGGTTGATAAAGCTTCGCATGCTTATGGAGGCCGGCGAACCAACCGCACCGAGGTAATGTACAAATCCGGCGGGGTGACCTATGTTTATCTTTGTTACGGCATGCACAATATGCTCAATATCGTAACCGGGCCGGCCGGAATTCCGCACGCTGTTTTGATCAGGGGGATCATCCTTGAAGATGGTGTGGGGGCAGCCCGCAAACGGACGGGGAAAAACCTCAAAAAAGGCCAACTGATCGAAGGGCCCGGAAACACGACAAAAACGTTGGGCATAACCCGGGAACACAACGGATTATCGTTAAACGGCCATGAACTCTGGCTTGAAGATGGCGGATTCACTGCTCACCCTGTAAATATTCTGGCCTCGAAAAGAATCGGGATTGATTATGCCGGGAAGGACGCGTTGCTGCCTTATCGTTTTCGACTGAAATAAAAAAGAGACTGCTTCAGATGAAACAGCCTCTTTTCTTTTTTTCACTCACAACTACACTTTGGAGCTGAGATCAGCACCTGCCTTGAATTTAACAACTTTCTTTGCAGCAATATTAATTTCCTGACCGGTTTGAGGGTTGCGTCCTTTACGGGCTGCTCTTTCAGAAACTGAGAAAGAGCCAAACCCTACCATAGCAACACGATCGCCTTTTTTAAGAGCGTCAGTAGTAGCCCCGATAAATGAATCAAGTGCTTTTTTTGCTTCTACTTTGCTAATGCCTGCCCCGGCAGACATTGCATCGATTAATTCAGCTTTGTTCATCTTACGTATGTTTTAATTAAAAAATAGAATTAACTGTTAACAAAAATAAGCGTTATCTCTGAAAAATCAAGCGATAACAGGCGAAAACCCCTGAAAATGTTAATAAAACCATGATTTTGTTAATAAGCCGACCCTAAAATCGGCTGAAAAGCTCAAATAATAAGGGTTTCAGGGGGCTTATTCAAACCGTCTTACCTTGTCCATGTTGAAGCCGCGCAGGAAATCAGCAATAGCCATCCGCTTTTTGCCCTGAAACTGTACTTCAAGTAAATGGATATAGCCATTGCCGGCATATACTTTTAAAAAACTTTTTCCATCCGTTACAAAATTGCCATACGGTTGATTATGGGGAAAGATTTCCGGTTTAGTCCGGTAAATTTTCATCGCATACTGTTTATCATCCTGAAGCCGCAGTAGGGTATATGCAGCCGGGTAAGGACTCAGCCCCCTGATGAAGTTATGGATTTTCCGGCTATCATCCTGCCAGTTTATCCGGCAGTCATCCTTAAACAATTTGGGGGCAGGATGCAAAACCGCAGCACCTGCGTACCGTTCGGTTTGAGGCACAGGGTTAACCTGACCCCGGATGATGTCGTCAACCGTTTTTAAAACCAGCCTGGCCCCTTCTTCCATCATCCTGTCGTGCAAATGGCCGAAATCCTCATCATCTCCAATCCCAATCTTTACCTGATGAATAATTTTACCGGTATCAATTTCTTTGTTTAGAAAAAATGTGGTTAAGCCGGTTACTTTCTCCCCCTGCATGATGGCATGGTTGATGGGTGCGGCACCTCGGTATTGAGGCAATAGCGAAGCATGAAGGTTAAATGTACCCAGGCGGGGCATGCTCCAGACAATTTCGGGCAACATGCGGAAAGCAACAACAACCTGCAAATCGGCATGAAGGCCTTTCAACTGTTCAACAAAGCCCGGATCTTTAAGGTTTACGGGTTGCAGTACCGGAAGATTTTGAAGCATAGCATATTCTTTCACGGGCGAAAAACTGATCTTTCTCCCCCTGCCGGCAGCTTTGTCAGGAGCCGTAACCACACCGGCAACACGGTATCCCGCATTAAGCAAAGCATTAAGGCTGGAAACCGCAAATGAAGGCGTTCCCATAAAAACAATCCGTATTTCTTTGTCTTCCATATTGGCGAAAATAAAAAAACCCGGCTTTTGAAGGCCGGGTCTTTTTAAAATAATATCATCAATTTATTTTCTTTCTTTCATACCGGTTGCCCGTCCGATGTTTTTATCTACAATTCTTCCTTCATTGGTCTGGGGATATTTTTCTTTTATCCGGTTATAAACATCCAGCGCATCATTATAGTTGCCCATCAGTTCATATACTTCCCCTGCCTTCATCAGGAATAGCGGCGTCGTCAGTTTATTTTCATTCTGATTGGCTGCTTCAAGATAATAAGCAACTGCTTTTTCCTGTTTCCCCAGTTCAAGATAAGCATCCCCAATAGCCCCTTTGGCCATCGGCCCAACCATTGCATCGGAACCGTCAAAATCTTTAAGATAGTTAATGGCCTGGTCGAACTGGCCTTTTTTCAAAAAACATATCCCTGCATAATAATTGGCAAGATTCCCCGGTTTTGTGCTGCTATAATTGTCTGCAATATCAATGAACCCCAAATTATTTCCATCTCCATATAACGCTTTGTTCAGCGAATCGGCCTTGAAAAATTGCTGCGCCTCAAATATTTGCTCCTGTGCTTCGGCAGTTTTTGGTTCGATAATGTATTTCTGATATCCGAAATAACCAAACACGGCTATAACGATTACGGCAACAACAATAAAGATAGCCATCTGATTGTTGATGATAAACGTCTCTGTTCTGGTAAGGGTTTCACCGATATTCTCTAACCTTTGATCCCCTTTAATTTCTTTTTCCTTCTTTTTTGACATACCTGTTTCATTTTGAGGTTGCAAAAGTATATTTTTCTGAAAAACAAAAAACACCCTGAGCATATTTTTTAATTTTGCATTTTTCATCCGGTTTTTTCAATCTTTACAATTGAATGCAACCCTTTAAAACAGGTCACGCCGATGTGCAGGTTCAGATTTACCCGTTGTTTTATTTTCGTTTTTCTGATGATGCTTTCATTCCCCGCATTTTGCGGATGGATCATTTCCGAAAAAAGCAGGGACGACAAAGGAAATACGCAGGTTCAGACCATCAGGGTACAAAATAACCATATCCGGTTTGATGACGAAACCACCATAACCGTTCTTGATCTGGATAACAGGTCGGTGATCATTGCTTTTAAAGGGCGAAGGATTTATTGGACAGGCTCGTTGCAGGAATTCACGGAAGGGATAACCAATGTTTTTCAGGAGCAAATGAAATACCTCATTGATAATGTACCTGAAGATCAAAAGATTTATTTTGAGAACCTTTATCAGAACTATCTTGAATCGGCCGGTCGGCAACCCGGTAAAACGACAACAGGTATAAGGATCGTTAAAAATGATACCACCATTACGATCAAAGGTTTTAAAACAAAAAGCTACCGGGTATATGTAAACGATACGCTCAAAGAATCACTTTGGATTACCGGCCAGATCAACCCTTATGCCGGGATTGACCAGGAAAAACTTCTTGCTTTCAACAAACAGTTAAGCCCGTTTGATGAACACAACACGTATTCGATGACTGAAGAATACCTGAACTTATTAAAAAAGGGCATGCCTGTCAGGTCGGTCATTTATTACCCTGACCATTCGAAAATGATCACGGAAATCGAAGGGATACAAAACACGGATATCAGCAAGCAAGCCTTCGGCCCGCCACAGGGATATCAAAAAGTGGAATTACAAATGTTGTTGAATCAAATCAGCGGAATAAAAAAATAAATCGTTATTAAATCCTGAATATCATGAAAATAAAACTTTTATCTTTTCTTTTGCTGATGGCCTGGTGGCTGAACCTTCCGGCACAAAACCAGGATACAACCAACATAAACGAAACCGTTGAGAACTGGCTGACAGCAGGGCCGATAGGTGCATTTATGCCTGCTTTTCACGACCGGAACAATATGGACGGCAAGACCTTTAAAGCTGCTGACCTGATGAAGATGCATATTAAAAAAGTAGAAAATCCCGCTTCGGGCAAAACTTTCTATTTATCAGGCGGTAAAGAAATTAACTGGAAAAAAATGCCGACAGGAAAAAGTGGCAACCTAATCATACCCACCTCCTCCAAAAGTGATTATGCCATAAACTGGCAGGCATTTTATTTGAATGCGGAGCAATGGATGAAACCTGCCTTTGAAATCACCACCTCACAATG
This sequence comes from uncultured Bacteroidia bacterium, assembly GCA_913009755.1. Classification (GTDB taxonomy): domain Bacteria; phylum Bacteroidota; class Bacteroidia; order Bacteroidales; family F082; genus JAADID01. The sequence continues at coordinate 4,026 of CAJVWU010000056.1, read as the reverse complement.
TTTTGAATTGTTTGTGGATGGTAAGAAATCGGCTTCCAACTATTCATTTACCAAAGAAGGAAAAGAGCCCAAAACCGTTAAAAAACAGATTGCGCTGGAACCCGGCAAACACCTGGTTGTGATCAAATCGCTTTATCACAAAACAGGGAACGGCAAACCGTGGAATGTAAAGATGGCCATTTCATTAAAAAAAGACGAAAAGGGACAACTTTCATTTAGCCTGAGTCCGCAACGGTTTATGGATATTGATCATTTGCTGCTCGGCCGGCATCTGCAGACGGCGAGCCTGTCTCCCGATGGCAAACTGGTTATGCTGAATTTCAGGCAGGTTTACCCTCCTAACGGCAAATCACAAGGCTGGTTTACAATTTCGGAAAGGGAAACAGGGAAAATTATCTATACCTCCGATTATACCGATATCCGTCAGGCTGTGTGGGCTCCTGACGGACATCAAATCAGCTTTGTGGCAAAGACCGCAGGTAAGAAAAACCTGATCTTATTTAACCTCAATACGTTTGAAAACAGAGTTATCCTTTCTGACCTTAAGAACTTTAACAACTACCAATGGTCGCATAAGGGGGATTTTATCATTTATTCGATCACCGAAAAGCCGAAAGAAAAAAAAGGGGGCGTTTATAAAATTGAAGGCATGCCCGACCGCTGGCCGTGGTGGAGAGACCGTTCACAACTTTATCAGTTAAATCTTGCAGACCTTTCTTCCAGGAGATTAACTTACGGATACCTTCAAAACAGCCTGCTCGACATCAGCCCGGATGATCAAAAATTACTGATCTCCGAGAATCTGCCCGATTTTTCAGAAAGGCCCTATTCGCGTCAGGTGATGATGGAAATCAAACTCGAAGACCTGTCGGCAGATACCTTGTGGAACAAGCCTTTTGGTGGAAATGCCTCTTACTCGCCCAACGGGAAAAAGCTCCTGGTCACCGGAAGCCCGGAGATGTTTGGTAAAACAGGGATGAATGTAAAACAGGGAGAAATCCCAAACGATTACGATACACAGGCCTACATTTATGACCTCAAGACAGGCGATGTGGATGCCATAACCAAAGAATTCAAACCCACGATTGAGCGTGCCCGGTGGAACCCCGTTGACGGCCTGCTCTATCTGCTTGCCGAAGACAAGACTTACAGAAAGGTGTTTGCATACCATCCCAAAACCGGCGAATTTACTGACCTCGGAGTAAAAACAGATGTGGTGAACAATTTCGGCCTGGCTTCGGCATCACCCTGGCTAACCTACACGGGAACAAGCATTTCCTACCCGGCAACGGCTTATCTTATAAACCTTCAGGATAAAAACCAGTCGCTGGTCAGTGACCCCGAAAAAGAATTTTTTGCCGATGTCCGTTTCGGGAAAACCGAAAACTGGAATTTTAAAAACGACAGCGGCATCACGATAGAAGGCCGTATTTACTACCCGCCTGACTTTGATAAAACAAAAAAATATCCGCTTATCGTATATTATTACGGGGGAACTGTCCCCACTGACCGCAGTTTCAGGGGCCGTTACCCTAAAAATTTGTTTGCGGCTATGGGTTATGTCGTTTACGTATTGCAACCCAGCGGGGCTACCGGTTACGGTCAGGAATTTTCGGCACAGCATGTCAACAACTGGGGAAGGACCGTTGCCGGTGAGATCATCAAGGGAACCAAACTGTTTATAAAAGACCATTCTTTTGTTGACCCCGGCCGTGTCGGCTGCATGGGGGCATCTTACGGCGGGTTTATGACCATGCTGCTGACCACAAGGACCAACATCTATGCGGCAGCCATTGCCCATGCCGGTATCAGTTCCATTTCATCTTACTGGGGACAGGGATACTGGGGCTATCTGTACAGTTCGGTGGCCTCGGCCAACAGTTTTCCGTGGAACAACAAAAAACTGTATGTCGGCCAAAGCCCGTTGTTCAGTGCCGATAAAGTAAACACGCCTTTATTGCTGCTTGCCGGCACCGCCGACACCAATGTCCCGCCAGGCGAGAGCATCCAGATGTACACGGCGCTGAAACTGCTGGGCAAACCGGTTGAACTGGTTGAAATTACCGGACAGAATCATCATATCATGGATTATAAAAAACGGATTGTGTGGCAAAAAACAATCCTGGCCTGGTTTGACAAATGGCTGAAAAATCAACCGGGCTGGTGGAAAGACCTCTATCCGAAAAAAGATTTATAACGGTATACGATGGACAGAAAAACCAGGGAAGCCCTTTTGGAATACATGCAGGAGTTTATTACCGAAGAAAGGAAACAACTGTTTGATAAAATCCTGAATTACCGCACACGGCATATTACCGTGGTGCTGGAAGACCTTTACCAGCCACACAATGCCAGTGCTGTCTTGCGGACCTGCGACCTGACAGGCATCCAGGATGTCCACGTCATTGAAAATAAAAACAAATATGACGTGAACCCGGATGTGGCCCTGGGCTCGTCCAAATGGCTGAATCTGGTAAAGTATGATGAACCCGGTGACAATACGCTAAAAGCCTTTAAAAAACTAAAAAAACAAGGGTACCGCATTGTTGCAACCACCCCGCACAAGGATATCCAAACACCGCAAACTATCCCGCTTGAAAGCAAGATGGCCCTGGTTTTCGGGACTGAACTAACGGGTTTAAGCAAGGTGGCCATTGAACACGCCGATGAGCATCTGAAAATCCCCATGTATGGCTTTACCGAAAGTTTTAACATTTCTGTTTCGGCGGCACTCATCCTTTACATCCTGACGGACAGATTGCGAAACTCGGGTATCAACTGGCAACTTACCCCCGGGGAAATGAACGACATCAGGCTGGAATGGGTGAAAAGAACTTTGCGCAAGCCTGAAATTTTTGAAAAAGAGTTTTTAAAGTCCTATAAATCCAAATAGAGGTTGTCAGGTTGATTAATTTTAATAATTTTACGCCTTCGTTTTAAATTTATAAATCTACAATTATGGGAAAAGGTGACAAAAAGACCAAAAGAGGTAAAATCATAAAAGGAACGTACGGTGTGAGAAGACCCCGAAAGAAAGTAAGTGCATTTTTGAAAGAACAAAAGAGTAAAGAAGTAAAACCGGCTGTCGAAAAGGAAGTTAAAGAAACCAAACCGAAAGAAACCCGGAAAAAGGCAACGGCTAAAAAAGAAGAAAAGCCTGTCGAACCGGTTCCGGAAAAAGCGGAAGCCAAAACGAGGGAAACCGTAAAAAAAGTTGAAGAAAAAGCAGAAGAACCCGTTCACGAAATTAAGGAAAAGGCCGAAGAAAAGGTTGAGGAAACAAAAAAAGCGGTTGAAGAAGTAAAAGAAGAAATGAAAAAACCGGCAGCAAAAAAGCCAGCAGCCAAAAAACCAGCCATAAAGAAATCAGCCCCGAAAAAAACGACTAAAAAAGAAGAGCTTAAAGAAGAAGCCAAAGAGGAAACAAAAGAGCACCCGAAAAAAGGAGCTGAAGAAAAACCAAAAGAATAAACACGCTCATTTCAAGACTCAAAACCAGATTTATATAATTACCCGGACGGGCTTGTTAACCCGCTTTTTTTTGTACTGCCATTGAATTGGAAGAAACATTGTATGTTTCATTGGATGATATTTATTTTTCAGGTCATCCTTTATCAGGACTTGCAGAAGATAATGCATTCCTTGCCATCGCCGATGTGGAATATGGACACAAAAATAAAATCCCACTTTGGCTTTTCGGATTTTTGTATTGATAAGGAATATAAATCAATTTCTTTTAATATATCAATGAAGCACCCTGTTTTTCCCGTTTTTCTGACAGCTTTTGCAGCGTTTCTTTGTCACTCTCCGTCATGATAAAAGGATTATCCCTGAGAATTAATATATGAATATCGGTGCGTTTAATCAAATTCCAGGGAAGGTATTCCAGGTTGTTATATCCCAACGTGGACAAGCCACAACCAAACAGGGATTTTTTGCATCTTTGAGACATGGAATTACTTACAACAACATACAAGAATAAAATCAATGGCACCTTGGGCTGTTTTGACAGGGTAATCATAACAG
>CAJVWU010000055.1 GCA_913009755.1 uncultured Bacteroidia bacterium | reverse complement strand
GGCAGAAGGTATAAACAGTAAAATCCAAAAGTTTATTTCATCAAACCAAGGTGCCAGAGACAGGGACTTTTTCTTCTTTAGACTCGCTAATTATTTTTCGTAGCACATCAAAATAAAATTTAGCCAAATCACACCCGCTAAAGGGTGGAGACCCCTCCTTATCTTTCCACATTTTTTATATTTTTGATTATTGTATCAAAGCATTTCATGTCCGAACGAACGAAATATGCTGTTCTCTTTTTTCTGCTTGTTTTTCTGCTAAACGCCGTTGGACTTGCACAGATATCATTTGACAATCCGCATATTATCGTTAAAAATTCAGGGAACGTAAAACAGTTGATAAGCTGCTGGTCAGCAATATCTTCGACATCAAACAGGATGTGGCTAACGACAGCATCCTGTGGCTCGGCACCTGGAATGCCGACATGGTGGTTTTCAACACCGTTAATGAAGATTTTGAATTTAGCTACGGGCCCTATTCTTTAAACCCTGCTTATTTTCTTTCCTCTCCCCTTGTTCCTTATTTTCAGAAATCCGGCCATGCTGGATGTGAAAGCCACCGACAAAGGGATACTTGTCCCGCGCATGACCACAACCCAGCGCACGTCTATTTCGTCACCTGCCAACGGCCTGCTGGTGTTCGACAGTACCACCGGAAGCTTCTGGTTTTACCAAAACAGCAAATGGACAGAGCTGCGCGCCGGCAATATCCCGGGACTCTCCGATGCCGACGGGGATACGAAGGTTGAGGTGGAAGAAACAACTGATGAAGACATTATAAGGTTTTACTCGAAAGATGTCAATTCGTTCAGCATGGACAGCATGCGGATTGAAACAGGAAACAACAGTGTATTTCTCGGAAGAGCAAGCGGAGCTATTTCCCTCTATTATAATACTGGTGGCTCTTTTAATACGGCTGTTGGTTTTGGCACACTATTTAAAAATACAACCGGTACGGATAATTGTGCGTATGGTGCATTGGCGTTGCATGAGAATTTAACAGGCAATGAGAATGTTGCCTTTGGCAGGATGAGTATGATGAATAGTACATCGGGTTCAAATAATACAGCTTTTGGTTCATACACTTTATATATTAATTCAGCAGGTTATGATAATACAGCCATTGGCATGATGAGTTTGTATAATAATAAGATCGGCTCAAGAAATACTGCCATTGGTTCATATAGTTTACAGAATAATAAAAAATCCCATTACAATGTTGCGATAGGATATAACTCCTGTTTGAACGATACTTCCGGATTTTTTCAGCTCAACATCGGCAATCTTATTTACGGCACCGATGTTGACGGAACGGGCAACACAATTTCCACCGGCAACATCGGCATCGGGGTTCAATACCCGCAGGAACGGCTGCATGTGGACGGTAAAATAAGAATGGATTACATCTCGGGTGTGTCGTGGACAACCTATGTGGACGGCAGCTATGACTACAATTTCGATTATAACGGAACCTTAAAAGCATGGATTGACGATGCGGACGGCTCCTATCATTCTGTTTCCGACAAACAGTTGAAAGCCGGTATCAGCCCAATAAATAACATGCTTACAACAATCGTTGTGCTGCAGCCTGTGACCTATTACATGAAAGGCGACGATACACAAACAGAGAAAATAGGCATGATCGCCCAGGATGTGGAGAAATATTTTCCACAGGCCGTAAGCGAAAAAAACGGAACAAAAACCCTGAACTATGCCGTGTTCGGTATGTTGGCCATCGAAGCCCTCAAAGAGCAGCAAAAAGAAATTGACGGACTGAAACAGCGACTGGAAAAACTGGAAAAGATCATCATGGAAAAACAAAAATAAATAACCGGCCAAATCCTACTCACAGACCTGACTAAAAGGTCATTCTCAACCACTTCTTCATTTCGTCCCCGGGAGACCGGGGACGTACTTTTTTTGAATCGCAATAAACCATAAAGTTAAACTTCCTCTTTTGGTTCAATGGGGATTAAGGCCGGGCCACTGAAGGGCATCCCTACCGTACGAGCAGTTCCTTAAAAACTATTGCAACCACACCCGTACCCGGCGGTGCAGGCAACAGTTGGGATGGTATTTTTATAACAAACGAATCTGAATCCACCTACAATTATGATTGGCTGACCCCACAGGACAACACCCTTTGGCAGGGCGTAAGCGGAACCAACAATCCCTGCCCCGACGGCTACCGTTCAGAACAATATGGTGACATCTTTTCTACAGGAAGTCAAGGCAATTATCGGAGTAGTAGCGTGAGCGTAAACAATTACCAGTCACAATTTTTACTCTTTTACAGCAGCGGAGTCAGCTTGCTAAGCACAAATCGTGCAACGGGATCAAGCATCCGCTGCATCAAAGATTAACTTTGCTTTCGTTATTCTCAAAAAAACTTTTTCCCCTGTTTTTGCAACAGAACGACAGATGAAAAATTACGAAATGTACTTCGAAGTAAGACACCGGAAATGCTGGAAAAGGAATTGAATGTGTCGCTATCGGCATACAATATCATCAGAAAGATTATTTACACAAACCTCAAAGACTTGCCTTTTTCCCCCAAAGAAGATTTCGTTTATGAATTCTATTCGCTTAATAAGAATATTCTTATTGACAAAAAAGGGAAGAGTATATAACAAATGGTCAACGGGTAGAAAACGAAATAAAACAACTAATCATAAAAAGAACAACACTCACACTGATCATCACGCTCCTGGCACTTTTAACGATATTTTACAAATCACAACTGTTAATCTTCCTACTTTTGCAAAAAGATTGCACTTTCAATAATAAATCAAACATTCCTGCGTAATAAAATTGCACACAAAGAAAAATGATTAAAAAGATAAAATTCTTCATTCTGGTTTTGGCCCTTGCCTCACAGTTGCCGCTTCATGCCACCTCGTTACTCATTCCAATGGACAACACCCAGACCAACCACCTGAAAGCTTATGGCATTGCCTATTGGGTGCTTGCCCAGGGGGTTGAAATTGAATGGCTGTTGAATTACCGGGGTGGAAGCTACCTGCTGCCTTATCACGAACTGATAGAAGACGAATGTGTAGTACGGGATGTGAGCTATGAAGTGATCAGTGATGCACAAGCATCTGCCATAAAACAACACATCGCAGAACCGGATGTGAATATGGAGACCATGAAACTACAAAAGGCCCCGCGGATTGCAGTTTACTCACCCAAAAACAAACAGCCCTGGGACGATGCGGTAACCCTTGCCCTTACCTATGCCGAAATACCCTACGATGTGATTTATGATGAAGATGTGATGGCCGGACTGCTGCCCACCTATGACTGGCTGCACCTTCACCACGAGGATTTTACGGGACAATACGGAAAATTCTGGGCGGCCTATCACAACTACCCCTGGTATCAGGAAAATGTACATGCTGCCGAAGAAACAGCTGCCAAACTCGGTTTTAAAAAAGTATCGCAGCTTAAACTCGCGGTGGCCAAAAAGATAAGGGACTTTGTGCTGGGGGGCGGTTACCTTTTTGCCATGTGCTCCGCTACGGACAGTTTTGATATCGCCCTCGCTGCAGACGGGGTGGACATCTGTGATGTAATGTTTGATGGCGACCCCATGGACCCCAATGCCCAGAGCAAGCTGAATTATAACAACTGCCTTGCTTTTACCAATTTTACCCTGGTCACCAATCCGGCGGAATATGAAATATCAAACATTGACGTTACTTATACCCGCCCACGTACAATCAATCAATCCAACGACTATTTTACCCTGTTTGATTTTTCGGCCAAATGGGATCCTATCCCCACCATGCTCACGCAGGACCACGTAAGGATCATCAAAGCGTTTATGGGACAGACCACGGCTTTCAATGAAGACCTCATCAAGCCCAATGTGATAATTCTGGGCGAGAACAAAGCCGCACACGAAGCCCGTTACATCTATGGGGAATACGGCAAAGGCTTCTGGACATTTTATGGAGGCCACGACCCGGAAGATTACCAGCACCGCATTGGCGACCCGCCCACCGACCTTAGCCTGCATCCCAATTCACCCGGATATAGGCTGATACTGAACAATGTATTGTTTCCGGCGGCGAAGAAGAAAAAGAGGAAAACGTGATGCGGAATCCGGATTTTCTGTTTATTTTTACAGCCGGATGATCAAATAAAACATCTGATTTTTATAAAAATGATGACAAAACGATTTCTTTTCGTTACTGTGCTGTTTTTATCATTTCAAATCCTGCAGGCGCAGGACTTTGAATGGGCCGTACAAATGGGGGGAGTAGATGATGATGTCGCCAAATCATTAGCCATTGATGAATCAGGTAATGTTTATATTACAGGGCCATTTTCGGGAACAGCTGATTTTGACCCGGGTTCAGGCACCTATTATCTTACTTCAGCAGGAGATGACGACATCTTTGTGAGTAAGCTGGATAGTTCGGATAATTTATTATGGGATAGACAGATGGGTGGCACAAATTATGACTGGGCCAATTCAATTACTACCGGTAGTTCTGGTAATGTTTATATAGCAGGTTCTTTTATGGAAACGGCAGATTTTGATCCGGGTACAGATACATTCAATTTGACTTCTGTAGGACGTTATGATATTTTTGTGTGTAAGTTAGATTCTTCCGGTAATCTTTTGTGGGCTAAGCAATTAGGCGGAGCGGATTCAGAACAGCCGTATTCCATTACCACGGATGTTTTTGGGAATGTTTATACAGTGGGCTATTTTCAGGGAACCATTGACTTTGACCCGGGGACAGGCATTTTCAACCTCACTTCGGCAGGAGATAATGATATATTTATAAGTAAACTGGACACTTCGGGCAATTTTGTTTGGGCCGGGCAAATGGGTGGAACAGATGATGACCGGGCTCTTTCCGTCGCCGTTGACTCATCAGGCAATATTTATACCACAGGATATTTTGCAGGAACAGCTGATTTTGATCCGGGCACAGGAATTTTTAATTTCACTTCAGCAGGATATGATGACATTTTTGTAAGCAAGCTGGATTCTTCCGGCGACTTTCTTTGGGCGAAACAAATGGGGGGAATAAGTGGTGATGCAGCTTACTCGGTAATTGTTGATAACACCGGAAATGTCCATACCTCTGGCTTTTTTATGGGAACGGCTGATTTTGACCCAGGTCCGGGTACATTCAATCTGGTTTCTGAAGGAAATAACGATATATTCGTAAGCAGACTGGATACTTCCGGCAGCTTTGTCTGGGCTAAACAAATGGGGGGAACGTCAGAAGATGCAGCCACATCCACAGCTATTGATGTATATGGAAATATCTATACAACAGGATATTTTGCAGGAACAGCTGATTTTGATCCCGGCACAGATACTTTTAACCTGACAACGGTAGGAGATAAAGATGTCTTCATATGTAAACTGAACGGTTCCGGTAAATTTATCTGGGCCGGACAAATGGGGGGGTCAAAATTTGAAATGGGTTTATCTTTAACTGTTGATATTTCCGGAAATGTTTACAGTACGGGGTATTTTGCAGGTACAGCTGATTTTGATCCCGGCGCAGATACGTTCAACCTGACTTCGGCAGGAGAATGGGATATTTTTATACAAAAAATGAATCTTTGTTTGACTGCCGGCGAATTCGACACCACGGCCTGCGACAGTTACACGGTTCCCAGCGGCGATGAAACCTACACCGAAAGCGGCACTTATTACGACACCATTCCCAATGCCGCGGGGTGCGACAGCATCATAACCATCCACCTGACCATTGACACCGTGGACGTTTCGGTAACGCTTGAGGATGAAACGCTTACTGCCCACGCTACGGACGCTGCTTTCCAGTGGCTGGATTGTGAAAATGATTATGCCATCATCCCGGGAGAAACCGACTCAACCTTTAAACCGGAAGTCAACGGAACCTATGCCGTGGAGGTCACACAAAATAATTGCACGGATACTTCAACATGTATTCCTGTTGTAAATGTGGGGATGATCGGAGTGGGCCTGGACGAGATAACCATTTATCCAAACCCGACTGACGGAATGATCTACATTGACCTGGGCAGCATAAAGGGCGTTACCATTAAAGTGTTTAATATCAGCGGCCGACTCGTTTACCGGAAAGGAAACATCCGGTCAAAGGTTCATCAGTTTGCATTCAGGGAGCCACCCGGGATTTATATTTTTGAAATCAGCGCGCAGGGAGAAAAACGCCGGTTTAAACTGGTGAAGAAATAGCACTTAACTTTTAAGGGAAAAATCAAACATTAAAACAGATAACTTACACTATGCCACCTGCCATGCGTGATAACAGGATGGTTCTTTTCTCTTTTCGAAACATTTCGTTCCGATGGAACCTGTTCTTATTTCTTTTATTTTCCAGGGTCGTTTCAAACGATCCTGGAAAGAATATTTCCTGCCTACGGCAAGTCCCTCGACCTCCTTCTTTATGGACGGGACACGTGCAACGAGGTCACATTAATCACATATATTAGGAATGTAGGTTTTTTACACAATAGGCAGGAAATAGAATAGAAAAGGCATAACAAATGTAACATGTAAAAAACCGTCCATTTGCACGCGCCCTCTTCTTACGGGGAACGGAGATCAAATTCGGGTAATCTATTGGATCAGGAAGTATATTGTTTTTTAATTCTGGCTCAACTATTTCGTCAGGAACCTCCATCCCATAGGGATGGAATATTCTAACCAGGGTTGTAAGACCCTGGGTTGTAAACTGGTAAACATAGTTCCGTTGGAACGACATATACACCCTGCCAAATTCCGTACGCACGGGAACAGGCGGGCTTCTAACCTAAGAAGCTGTCTAAAAACGAGCAATTAACTTTGCTATGTGAATAACAAAAAGAAAAGTCACCGCTATTACAAGAATAAGTTCAGATAATTAAGGTTCACTAAAATCTTAATAAAAATGACAGCATATTCAAGTAATTTAAGCGATGACCAATGGGCAATAATATCGAAATATTTTGACATGAAGCGAAGTAGGAAATATGATTTGCGCGAAGTAGTAAATGGTATTATGTATTTGGTAAAGACAGGATGTCAATGGCGTATGCTCCCCGGGGATTTTCCCACATGGAAAATTGTTTATTATTATTTTTCAACATGGAAAAAAGAAATTAATATGGGAAGAAATGCATGAAGTATTAGTAATGAAAATAAGGAAGTCTGTTGGCAAAGACGAAGACCCAAGTGTTGGTATTATAGATGCACAGTCTGTTAAGAATACTTTGGTAAGTTCAGAGGATCAGGGTTTTGATGCAGGGAAAAAAATAAAAGGGATAAAACGGCATATTATTGTAGATACATTAGGCTTGATACTGGCAGTTGTAATACAAAGTGCATCTATACAAGATCGGGCAGGTGCACCAACTGTGATAAAAGAGATGAAGGAAACTTGGATAAGGGTTATCAAAATTTTTGCTGATGGTGGTTATACCGGAACTCTAATTGAGAAAATCAAGACTCTATTCAATATAGATATTGAAGTGATAAAACGAAATGAATTACATACTTTTAAAGTCTTGCCAAAACGTTGGATAGTCGAGAGAACTTTTGCATGGATCGATACAAATCGGAGAAACTCCAAAAATTATGAACGACTCAATCAAACATCTGTTACAATGGTACATTTATCAGCCATAAGAATAATGTTGAACCGTTTTTAGACAGCTTCTTATTACTTTTTACGATCAACTCCTTTTCGCAGGTAGCCATCAACACTGACGGTTCAACTCCCGATCCTTCGGCTATGCTGGACGTAAAATCCACAACAACCGGGATGCTGGTACCGAGGATGACTACTGCCCAGCGAACAGCCGTTTCATCACCGGCCATCGGATTGCTGGTTTATGATACACATTAAAAGTTTTATGTACTGGCGGAGTACCGGAAATACCGTCTCTATCGGTAATATCGGGATCGGAGTGCCTTATCCCCAGGAGCGCCTGCATGTGGACGGCAGGATAAGAATGGATTATACATCCGGCGTTTACTGGACTATGTATGTGGATGGCGCACAGGATTACAACTTTGAATATGCGGGAACGCTGAAAGCATGGATTGACGATGCCGACGGTACTTATCATCAGTATTCCGACAGGCGGTTAAAATCCGGTATTACTGCCATGACCCGTGTGCTTCCGTCGGTACTTTCCCTTCAGCCGGTAACCTATTACTTTAACAACGATGACAGCCGGCAGGAACAAATCGGCCTGATAGCCCAGGATGTTGAAAAATATTTTCCCCAGGCAGTCAGCGAAAAGAACGGCTATAAAACGCTCAACTATGCCGTGTTTGGAGTGCTGGCCATAGAAGCCGTCAAAGAACAGCAAAAAGAAATTGACAATTTAAAAGCACGTTTGGAGAGGCTGGAGAAAATAATTGAAAAGGATAAAAATTAGAAAGATGAAAGAACCTCTCAATACCCGGGTATATTTTCTATCTGTTGACAAATCCTGTTAATCCGTTCCTTCAAATTTATCGTTAAACCAGCAATGGATCATTTGCAAATAAAAAAGGCTACAATTTTTTAACAATTGTAACCTCCTCATTTTTAGCGTGGGGCGTACTGGAATCGAACCAGTGACCTCTTGCCTGTCAAGCAAGCGCTCTAAACCAACTGAGCTAACGTCCCTTTTGCCGGTGCAAAAATATAAATTTCATCATTCGGGGCAATATGGGCATGATTTAATTTTTACCTATTTACAATATTTCCGGCGCAATCAGTTTCCTCGTCCTTTAGGACGGAGTTTTCATCCTTTAAGACGGAGTGTTGCCCACCGGCTCGCCATTTATTATTTAATCCGGCAAAAGGCTAATGGACAGATGATTTCATAAACTGTCCGGTTGTTCTATCCAATTATCCCGGCCCTGAAGGGTTGCGAAACGACAGCGTGTTATGTTTCCGGAAATTGCAACCCCTGCCCCATTTCCACCACTTCCACCACCCTCATCAACCATTTTCCATCAACCATTTTCCATTTTCTCCCAAAATAATACCTTTGCCAACGTTAATAACAATCATCCACCGTGAAAAAAATACCCCTTTTCCTTTTTGCCTTTATCCTTTTCGGGTTTCAGACAGGCTTCGCCCAGGACACCCTTAAAAACATCACCCTTAATGAAATCTGGACAAAATACGCGTTCTATCCCAAAAGCATTCACGGTATCAAATCCTTAAACAATGGTGAACAATATACCGAAGTCAAAGATAATGCCATTGTGGTTTACGATTTTAAAACGGGTGATTCCGTTACCACGCTGGTTGACGGCAACAAACTGATCCCCGAAGGCCGGGAAAAACCCATCAAGATACGCTCTTTTAAAATGAGTGAGGATGAAAGCCGGTACCTTTTCCCCACCGAAACAAAAAGAATTTACCGGCATTCGTCCATATCCGTGTTTTACATCTGGGATACCCAAACACAAAAACTCGACCGCCTGTCAAGCGGAAAACAGCGGCTGGCCGATTTTTCCCCTGATGGGACAAAGGTGGCTTTTGTCCGGGATAATAACCTGTTTATTAAAGACCTTAAAACAGGCAATGAAAAGCAAATTACCTTTGACGGCAAACTCAACCACATCATCAACGGTACCTGCGATTGGGTTTATGAAGAAGAATTCGGGTTTACGAAAGCTTTCTTTTGGTCACCCGACAGCAAAAATATTGCTTTTTACCATTTTGACGAAAGCCGGGTAAAAGAATATACCCTCACTTTTTATGACAGCCTCTACCCCACTTTATACACCTACAAATACCCAACAGCCGGTGAAGACAATTCGCTGGTTGACATTTATGTTTACAACCTTGAAAACAACAATACGGTTCATATCAATACAGGTGAGGTGACAGACCAGTACCTTCCTCGTGTAAAATGGACACATGACCCTGACCTGCTTTCCGTTCAGCGGCTCAACCGGCTGCAAAACCACCTCGATATTCTGCTGTGTGATGCTTATACCGGAAAAAGCCGGGTGATGTATTCGGAAGACAATAAATGGTATATTGATATCACCGACAACCTGACTTTCCTGCCCGACAATGAACGTTTCATCATGACCTCCGAAATGGACGGATACAACCACATCTATCTTTACGACATCCGCAAAGGGCTGGTCAGACAACTGACTTCCGGCAAATGGGATGTGATGGAAGTTTACGGTTATGACAAAAACAAGAAAAGGGTGTTTTACCAGTCTGCCGAACGCTCGCCCCTGGAACGTGATGTGGCTTATGTTGACCTGAAAGGGAAAAGGAAGAACATCTCCGAAAAAGAAGGGAGCAATAGCGCCGGTTTCAGCAAAAATTTCAACTATTATATCAACACCTGGAGCGATGCCAACACACCGCCGGTGATCACCGTGAACCAGGCTGATGGCAAGCAGGTCAGGGTACTCGAAGACAACCATGCCCTGGTTGAAAAGCTGAAAGGAACCCGCATGAGCCCCAAAACATTTTTCACCCTCTCCTCCCCTGCTTTCAAACTACCTGACAGTTCCATTGTTTCGTTAAACGCCTGGAAAATCATGCCTTATCATTCTGACCCGTCTAAAAAATATCCGGTGCTGCTGACCATTTACGGCGGGCCGGGAGCACAGACAGTGCTTAATTCATGGGGGAACTTTAACTATATGTGGTACCAGATGCTGGCCGAACAAGGCATCATGATTGTTTCGGTAGATAACCGCGGCACCGGGGCCCGAAGCGAATTGTTCAAAAAAATGACCTACCTCGAACTGGGAAAATACGAAACCCTCGACTACATTGAAACTGCCAAATACCTTGACATCCTCCCTTATGTGGACAAAAACAGACTGGCCATCTTCGGCTGGAGTTACGGCGGATTTATGGCGAGCAATGTCATCACACAAGGCGCCGACTACTACAGCACCGCCATTGCCGTTGCCCCCGTGACCAACTGGCGTTTTTACGACAACATCTACACCGAACGTTTCATGCGCAAACCACAAGACAATGCCTCCGGGTACGATGACAACTCACCCATCAACCATGTGGACAAGCTCAAAGGGAACTTCCTGCTGATCCACGGCAGCGCCGACGACAATGTGCATTTCCAGAACAGCATGGACATGATCACCGCTTTGGTGAAAGCCAACAAACAATTCGATTTTTTTGTCTATCCCAACAAGAACCACAGCATTTACGGTGGTAATACAAGATATCATTTGTACAAGAAGATGACGGATTTTCTGGATGAACACCTCTTAAAACAATAAATAGAATTTATTTATCCTAAACAGCAATAAATAGTATTGATTTATAAAAATAATTGTATCTTTGCCGCCCCTAACATGATTTTTTATTAACGATTAACAAGAAAGCAGGTATTGACGATGATCATTATTCCAATAAAAGAAGGTGAGAACATCGACCGGGCCCTTAAAAAGTTCAAACGCAAGTTTGAAAAAACAGGGACCATGAGGGCACTGCGTGCACGGCAACGCTTTACCAAACCGTCCGTTGTACGCAGGGAGCAGGTTCTGAAAGCCATTTACATTCAGAAGTTGCGTCAGCAAAGCGAAGGCTGACAATCCCTCAATTTTTAGGGAAATTTAACAAAAAGAAACTTTGATTCAGTTGGTTTTTTACCTATATTTGAATCGAAGTTTTTTTATTCATGGCAATAACTGATTTCATCCGATATATCTCTTTCGAGAAAAGGTATTCGCAACATACCCTCAAAGCTTATCTTAATGACCTGAATGCTTTTGCCGGGTTCCTGTCTTCGGAATATGAACTGAACAAACCGGAGCGGGCAAGCCAGGAAATGATCAGGACATGGATTATGCAAATGATGGATGAAGGTTATTCCCCGAGGTCGTTAAACCGGAAGATCAGCACACTGAAATCATTTTACAGGTTTCTGCTAAGGGAAGGCAGCATCAAAAAAAACCCCACGGCCAATGTTTATCTTTTAAAAACCGCCAACCCACTACCGGCATATTTTGAAAAAGAGCAGATCAACAATTACCTGAATGAGCCTGAAGAGAAATATGATTTTCCCGCTTTTAGGGATAAATTGGTTATTGACCTGCTTTATTCGGCAGGACTTAGGGAAAGCGAGCTGATAAACCTGAAAGAAGCATCCGTAAATTTTGCATCAGGCAACCTGAAAGTTCTCGGTAAACGAAATAAAGAACGGATAATTCCGTTAGCAACTATGATGACAGAACGTATCAAACGGTATATTGAACTTAAGGAGAAAACTTTCCGTAACCTTTCACCTTATTTAATCGTAACCAACAAAGGTGAACAAAGCTATTCAAAACTTATTTTTCGAATCGTTGATAAAGAATTGAAAACATTGTCTGCATCAAAGAAAAGCCCACATGTATTAAGGCACACATTTGCCACCCACATGTTGAACAACGGAGCCGACCTGAATGCCATCAAAGAATTGCTTGGCCATGCCAGCCTTTCGGCCACACAGGTTTACACACACAATTCCATCGAACAGCTTAAATCAATATATTCCAAAGCCCATCCACGGGCCAAATTTAAAAAAGGAGGTTAAAATGAAAGTGAACATCAATTCGGTACATTTTAAAACAGACCGGAAACTCGAAAATTTTATCGAGAAAAAACTTGAAAAGTTGACAGGAAAAATGGAAGGGGTCATTGGGTCGGAAGTCACCCTGAAACTTGAATCCTCTGAAAACCACGAGAACAAAGTTGCTGAAATCAGGCTGCTTGTCAGGGGATATGACCTTTACGCCAAAAAACAAAGCAGAACCTTTGAACAGGCTACGGATACCGCCATAGATGCATTACGAAAACAGCTTGATAAATACAAAGGCAAGTATCGAAAATAAAATTAAAAAAAGTTTTCTATTTCTTTGGTTATTCAAACTAAAGTATATATTTTTGCAGACCTTTTTCCAGAGAGGTCTGTTTTTTGTTTATAGAAGCCCGTAAAGCATTGTAAATAAAGCCTATATGACCTGTCTGGTCTTAAAAAGAGCATTTTTACGCATGCCAGCATAGCTCAGTTGGCCAGAGCAGCTGATTTGTAATCAGCCGGTCGGGGGTTCGAATCCCTCTGCTGGCTCAGTTCATAAACATGATGATCGGGGGGATACCGAAGCGGTCAAACGGGGCAGACTGTAAATCTGTTGGCTCAGCCTTCGGAGGTTCGAATCCTCCTCCCCCCACCCCTCTGAGTGATGAGTGATGAGTGATGAGTGGGGAATGATGAGTGAGGAGTTTAGAGTTTATGCAACTCGATACCAAAAACTCAAAACTCGAAACTCAAAATGCGGGAGTAGCTCATCTGGTAGAGCGACAGCCTTCCAAGCTGTAGGTGGCCGGTTCAAGCCCGGTTTCCCGCTCATATTTTGCCGGGGTAGCTCAGGGGTAGAGCACTTCCTTGGTAAGGAAGGGGTCACGAGTTCAATTCTCGTCCCCGGCTCAAAAGAAATGAAAGAAAGAAAATTATTTTTAGAGAAAGAAAAATAACATTTATTTATTATTAACAAGTTATTGATATGGCTAAAGAAAAATTCAAACGTTCCAAACCACATGTTAACATTGGTACCATTGGACACGTTGACCACGGAAAAACAACTTTAACGGCTGCTATTACCCTTAACCTTCAGGATAAAGGCCTGGCAGAGTTCAAGTCATTTGACTCCATTGATAATGCCCCCGAAGAAAAAGAAAGAGGGATTACCATTAACACGGCACACGTTGAGTACGAGACTGAAAACCGTCACTATGCTCATGTTGACTGTCCCGGACACGCTGATTACGTTAAGAATATGGTAACAGGTGCTGCCCAGATGGATGGTGCAATTCTTGTTGTTGCCGCAACTGACGGCCCCATGCCCCAAACCCGTGAGCACATTCTGCTTGCACGTCAGGTTGGTGTGCCAAAGATTGTCGTTTTTATGAACAAGGTTGACATGGTTGACGATGAAGAGTTGCTTGAGCTCGTTGATATGGAGATTCGCGACCTGCTTAATTTTTATGATTTTGACGGTGACAACACACCTATTATCCAGGGCTCCGCACTGGGTGCTTTGAATAAAGAGCCCAAATGGGTAGAAAAGATTTTCGAACTGATGGATGCCTGCGATACATGGATCCCCGAACCGGTCCGTGACCATGAAAAACCGTTCCTGATGCCTGTTGAAGATGTATTCTCCATTACAGGACGTGGGACTGTGGCTACCGGAAGAATTGAAACCGGGATTATCCATACGGGAGACCATGTTGATATTATTGGTATGGGTGCCGAGAAACTGAAATCGGTGGTTACCGGTGTTGAAATGTTCCGAAAAATCCTTGATGAAGGACAGGCCGGTGACAATGCAGGACTCTTATTAAGAGGCATTGACAAGAATGAGATCAGCAGAGGGATGGTTATTGCTGCCCCCGGTAGTGTAACCCCTCACAAACATTTTAAAGCTGAGGTATATATTTTGAAAAAAGAAGAAGGGGGTCGTCACACACCTTTCCATAACAAATATCGCCCGCAGTTTTATTTCAGGACAACCGATGTAACCGGTGAGATCATGCTTCCCGATGGTGTTGAAATGGTTATGCCTGGCGACAACCTGACTATTGAAGTAGAGTTAATTGCTGACATTGCCATGAACAAAGGGCTCCGATTTGCTATCCGCGAAGGTGGACGCACCGTTGGCGCCGGTCAGGTTACCGAAATAATTGAATAATTATTTTAAAAAATAATGAGCCAAAGGTATTCCGGGATACCCCGGAATACCTTTGCATGTATAAACAAACGGGTGTAGCTCAATTGGTAGAGTAGCGGTCTCCAAAACCGTTGGTTGTGGGTTCGATTCCTACCACCCGTGCAAAATACAGAAATTATATGGCAAAATTCAGTGCATTTAATTATTTTAAAGAAAGTTACAACGAATGGATGCGTAAAGTGTCCTGGCCAACTTGGAGTGAGCTGCAGAATAGTGCAATCGTGGTATCCGTTGCTTCCCTGATAATCGCATTAGTGATTTATTTGATGGATGTCTCGTTCTCAAGCATTCTTGAAAGGTTTTACAACCTTTTTTAAAGTGATGCCTGTGTCAGTACTGTTCATAATCAATTATATAAATAATAAACTGTTTAAACAATTTTCAACCCCCTAAAGATGAGC
Source organism: uncultured Bacteroidia bacterium (assembly GCA_913009755.1). Lineage (GTDB taxonomy): Bacteria > Bacteroidota > Bacteroidia > Bacteroidales > F082 > JAADID01. The sequence continues at coordinate 12,315 of CAJVWU010000055.1, read as the reverse complement.
GAACAATCAGTTCATAAATGGTATGTGATAAGAGCCATCAGTGGAAAGGAGACCAAGGTCAAAGAGTATCTTGAAAGTGAAATCAAACGATTGAAACTGGATGATCAGATACTCCAGATACTCATTCCCAAAGAAAAGGTTTATCAGATACGAAAAGGGAAAAAAGTGAGCAAAGAGCGAAACTATTTTCCGGGCTATGTATTGATTGAAGCCGACCTGTCAGGTGAGGTTACACACATCATCAAGAATGTACCCAATGTTTTGGGGTTTCTTGGTACACGTGGCGAACCCGATCCCATCAGGCCTGCCGAAGTAAAGCGAATTTTAGGAAAAGTTGATGAGTTGGCAGAGCAGGGTGAAGAGGTTAATATCCCGTTTATTGTCGGCGAGACCGTCAAAGTGATAGACGGGCCGTTTAACAGCTTCAGTGGAATTATCGAAGAGATCAATGAGGAAAAGAAAAGATTGAAGGTCATGGTCAAGATATTCGGAAGAAAAACCCCGCTCGAGCTTAACTTTATGCAGGTTGAAAAAGAATAGTTTAAACGAAATTTCAAATTTTAAACATACGGTTTAAAATGGCAAAAGAAGTAAGTGGTTTAATTAAATTACAAATCCGCGGTGGAGCTGCTAACCCATCCCCGCCTGTTGGACCTGCTTTAGGTGCAAAAGGGGTGAACATCATGGAGTTCTGTAAACAGTTTAATGCACGTACACAGGATCAGGCTGGCAAAGTCATTCCTGTGATCATTACCGTTTATCGGGACAAATCCTTTGATTTCATCATCAAAACACCACCGGTTGCCGTTCAGATCAAAGAAGCTGCAAAGCTTCCCAAAGGATCGGCGGAACCCAACCGGATTAAAGTAGCCACCATCACCTGGGACCAGGTAAAAACCATTGCTGAAGCAAAGATGAAAGATTTAAACGCTTTCACCGTTGAATCGGCAATGAGAATGGTTGCAGGTACGGCACGCAGTATGGGCGTGAAGGTTAAAGGCAAATTCCCTGCGGAAGTTTAAAAACAAAAAAAGCTGACGCTTTTTGTTAACAGGAGAAGAATATGGCAAAATTGAGTAAAAAACACAAAGAATCTTTAGCCAAATTCGAAAAAGGAAAATCATACTCCTTAGCAGAAGCTGTTGAATTGTTAAAGGATATTTCTTATACAAAATTTGACGCTTCCGTTGATATGAATATCAGGTTGGGTGTTGACCCGCGTAAAGCAAACCAAATGGTCAGGGGGTCGGTTACCCTTCCCCATGGTACAGGTAAAGACTTGCGTGTGCTTGTTTTATGTACACCTGATAAGGAGGATGAAGCTAAAGAAGCCGGCGCCGATTACGTTGGTCTGGATGAGTACATTCAGAAAATTAAAGGCGGCTGGACTGATGTTGATGTTGTGATCACCATGCCCGGTGTTATGGCGAAAGTCGGACAACTGGGAAGGATTCTGGGGCCCAGGGGCCTTATGCCCAACCCCAAAACCGGAACGGTTACCATGGAAGTCGGCAAAGCTGTGAAAGCAGCCAAAGCCGGTAAAATTGACTTTAAAGTGGACAAGTACGGTATTATCCATTCAGCCATTGGCAAACTGAGTTTTGACAATGAAAAGATTACGGATAACGCCAGAGAACTTGTTTCAACCATTTTAAAGTTAAAACCATCGGCTGCCAAAGGCACGTATGTAAAAAGCCTTTACATGTCGAGCACCATGAGCCCGGGCATTCAGGTTGATCTCAAATCATTTACTGCTTAAAGTTTAAAGCTTGTAACAATCATGAGAAAAGAAGACAAAAAACAACTCATAGATTCCCTGACACGGCAGTTATCCGAGAACGAGAATTTCTACATCACTGATGTTTCTGAATTAAACGCAGAAAAGACAAGTGATCTGAGGAGGCTTTGTTTTAAATACGGCATCAAAATGCAGGTAGTTAAAAACACGCTTCTGAAAATAGCGATGGATAACGTTGAAAAGGACCTGAATGAGTTGTACGTTACATTAAAAGGCAACACATCGGTTATGTTTGCCGAGGCAGCCAATGCTCCGGCAAAAATGATAAAAGAGTTTAGGAAAAAATCAAAAAGGCCTGTTTTAAAAGGTGCATACATCGAACAGATGACTTACCTTGGCGACGAGCAGCTTGATTTCCTCGTAGCATTAAAATCGAAAAACGAACTCATTGCAGATGTTATTGCATTGCTGCAATCGCCGGCAAAAAATGTTATTTCGGCGTTGCAATCCGGGGGGTCAAACCTGTCCGGAATTCTGAAAACCTTATCCGAAAGAAGCGAATAAGGTATGATTCATTAAAAGAACAGTTAATTTAATAATTAGAATTTCAAACATTTAAAATTTATAATAAAATGGCAGATTTAAAAGCATTTGCAGAACAACTGGTAAACCTGACCGTTAAAGAGGTTAACGAACTGGCTGATATTTTGAAAGAGGAATACGGGATTGAGCCGGCTGCCGCTGCTGTTGCAGTTGCAGGGCCGGCTGCCGCCGAAGAAGGTGCCGCCGAAGAAGTACAAACTGAATTCGACGTTATCCTGAAGCATCCCGGACAATCTAAACTGGCCGTCGTTAAACTGGTTAAAGAACTCACAAGCCTTGGCCTGAAAGAATCCAAAGAATTAGTTGATTCCGCACCGAAAGCCATCAGAGAAGGCGTTTCGAAAGACGAAGCCGATGCTTTAGCTAACCAGCTTCAGGAAGCCGGTGCTGAAGTTGAAGTGAAATAAGTTGTTTTTCTACTCTAAGTTGCAACCTCTGTCCCAAATTTGGGACAGAGGTTTGCGACTATATGTTCTTTACATCTTTCTTTCAACATAACTGGTTAGTGACCAGATTTTTGTACAAACCTTAAAATTAAAAGCCTTGGCTGACATTAAATCCGAGAGAATCAGTTTCGCAAGAATTCAGAACCAATTACCTTATCCTGATTTTCTTGACATTCAATTGCAATCGTTTCAGGATTTTTTCCAATTGGAAACAAACCCTGAAAACAGGAAAAACGAAGGGCTCTTCCGCGTGTTTTCCGAAAATTTCCCCATTACCGATGCCAGGAATAACTTTGTTCTGGAATTCCAGGACTATTTTATTGACCCGCCACGGTATTCGCTGGATGAGACCATCGAACGCGGGCTTACTTACAGTGTCCCTTTAAAAGCTAAACTCAAGCTTTATTGTACCGATCCTGACCATGAAGACTTTGAAACCATCGTTCAGGATGTTTATCTGGGCATGATCCCATACATGACGCCCAGGGGGACTTTTGTTGTCAATGGCGCCGAACGCGTTGTCGTTTCTCAATTACACCGTTCACCCGGAGTTTTCTTCGGCCAGCACCGGCATGCCAACGGAACACAGCTTTATTCCGCCAGGATCATTCCTTTCAGGGGTTCGTGGATGGAATTCTCCACCGACATCAACAATGTGATGTATGCTTACATTGACCGTAAAAAGAAGATGCCGGTAACCACATTACTACGGGCCATCGGTTACGAGTCCGACCGTGATATCCTGGAAATATTTGACCTTGCCGAAGAAGTAAAAGTCAGTAAAGCCGGCCTGAAAAGAGTCCTCGGACGGAAACTCGCCGCAAGGGTTGTCCGTTCCTGGTTTGAAGATTTTGTGGATGAAGATACCGGTGAGGTTGTATCCATCAAACGTAATGATGTAATCATCGAAAGGGAAACCGTACTGGAAAATGAACATATCCAGGAAATCATTGATGCCGGTGTAATATCGGTCCTTTTACATAAGGACGATCCGCATCTTACCGACTATTCGATCATTTTCAACACATTACAAAAAGACACGACCAACTCTGAAAAAGAAGCGGTTGAATATATCTATTTCCAGTTGAGAAATGCCTTGCCTCCCGATGAAGAAACGGCAAGGGGTATATTTGAAAAACTTTTCTTTTCCGACAAAAGATATGACCTGGGCGAAGTGGGAAGATACCGGATAAACAAAAAACTTGAACTCAACACTTCAATGGACACCAGGGTGCTGACCAAGGAAGACATTATCCTGATCATCAAATACCTTATCAAACTGGCCAATCAGAAAACCGTTGTAGATGACATTGACCACTTGAGCAACAGGAGGGTCAGAACCGTTGGGGAACAGTTATATAACCAGTTTGGTGTGGGTCTTGCCCGTATGGCCAGGACCATCCGCGAACGAATGAATGTCCGCGACAATGAAGTGTTTACCCCTACTGACCTGATCAATGCCAAAACCTTGTCCTCGGTCATCAATTCATTTTTCGGCACAAACCAATTGTCGCAATTTATGGATCAAACCAACCCGCTTTCCGAGATTACGCACAAACGCCGTATCTCAGCACTGGGACCGGGCGGGCTGTCACGCGAAAGGGCCGGTTTTGAAGTACGCGACGTTCATTATACCCATTACGGCAGGTTATGTACCATCGAAACACCTGAAGGGCCAAATATCGGACTGATATCCTCACTTTGTGTTTATGCCAAGATCAATAACCTGGGATTTATTGAAACACCATACCGTAAGGTTACGGAAGGACAAATTGATTACGGCCATCTGCCGATATTCCTGAGTGCCGAAGAAGAGGAAGATAAGATTATCGCCCAGGCCAATACTATCCTGGATAAAAATGGCAAATTTATAAATGAGAAAGTCAAGGTGCGTTACCTGGCAGATTACCCAATTACTCCGCGTGAAGAGGTTGACCTGATTGATATTGCACCCAACCAGATTGCCTCAATTGCAGCTTCATTGATTCCCTTTCTGGAACATGACGATGCCAACCGTGCCCTGATGGGTTCCAACATGATGCGGCAGGCTGTTCCTTTGCTTAATCCTGAATCCCCTGTGGTTGGAACCGGAATTGAAGCGAATGTTGCCATTGACTCACGGGTTTTGATCAATTCCGAAGGCAATGGCGATGTGGAATATGTTGATGCCGACAAGATCATCATCCGTTATCATCGTGATCCGTTGGAAAAGCTGATTAGTTTTGATGATGATGTCAAAACCTATAAATTATCTAAATTTAAACGGACAAACCAAAATACTTCCGTTAACCTGAGGCCCATTGTCAGAAAAGGGGACAAAGTAACCAAAGGCCAGGTGCTGTGCGAAGGTTATGCCACTCAAAAAGGCGAACTGGCCCTGGGCCGGAACCTGATGGTGGCATTTATGCCCTGGAAAGGTTACAACTATGAAGATGCCATTGTGGTATCGGAAAGGATTATCAAGGAAGACCTGTTTACTTCGGTACATATCGAAGAATTCACGCTGGAAGTGCGCGATACCAAACGTGGGGTGGAAGAACTGACTAATGACATTCCCAATGTGAGCGCCGAGGCAACAAAAGATCTGGATGAAAACGGAATGATCAGGGTAGGTGCCGAAGTAAGTGAAGGCGATATCCTCATTGGCAAGATTACACCCAAAGGGGAAAGTGATCCTACCCCCGAAGAAAAATTGCTTCGTGCCATATTTGGTGATAAAGCCGGTGATGTGAAGAACGCTTCATTAAAAGCACCACCTTCCATGAAAGGTGTCGTCATTACAAATAACCTTTTCTCTAAAGCTATTAAAGACCGCCGTACAAGGGTTCGCGAAAAAACCGTTCTTGAAGAACTGCAAAGTGAATTTAACAGGGAGTCGGAGGAGTTAAGGATTAAATTGATTGACAAGCTAACCCAACTGGTAATTAACCGTACTTCGCAGGGTGTATCTAACATGTTCGGAGAACTGGTTGTTCCCCCAAAAACAAAATTCACCCAGAAGATACTTAACAATCTGGATTACACAAACATCAATCCTAACAAATGGACTACCGACAAGGAAAAGAATGAGTTGATTAAAAAACTCATTAACAATTATAGTATCAAGTACAAAGAACTGCTTGGTGTTTTTAACCGTAAATCTTTTGTTGCCTCGGTGGGTGATGAACTGCCCAATGGCATTGTTCAGATGGCTAAAGTTTACATTGCCAAAAAACGAAAGTTAAAAGTAGGTGATAAAATGGCCGGACGACACGGCAATAAAGGTATTGTCGCCAAAATTGTCCGTGAAGAAGATATGCCGTTCCTTGAAGATGGAAAACCTGTTGACATTGTCCTTAACCCGTTGGGTGTTCCTTCACGAATGAACCTTGGTCAGATTTACGAAACAGTGCTTGGATGGGCCGGTATTGAATTGGGTGAAAAATACGCTTCACCTATTTTTGACGGTGCCACCATCGAACAAATTAATGAACGTTTAAAAATGGCCGGGCTGCCCGAAAACGGAAGCACCTATCTTTATAATGGAGAAACCGGCGAACGCTTTGACCAGCCGGCTACGGTAGGCTATATTTATATGCTTAAACTGCACCACATGGTTGACGACAAAATGCATGCCCGTAGTATTGGCCCTTATTCGCTTATTACGCAGCAACCCCTTGGGGGCAAGGCCCAGTTTGGTGGCCAGCGTTTCGGTGAAATGGAAGTCTGGGCATTGGAAGCCTATGGCGTTTCCAATATCTTACAGGAAATCCTGACGGTAAAATCAGACGATGTTACCGGACGTGCCAAAGCTTACGAATCCATCGTTAAAGGTGAGGTTATGCCTACACCCAACATTCCCGAATCATTCAATGTACTTGTCCATGAACTGCGTGGCCTGTGCCTTGATGTAAGTTTCGATTAATAACTCTTTTTATTTGATTTAAACAATTTTCAATAGATGGCTTTTAGAAAAGAAAGTAAAATACCGGCAAGTTTTAACAACATTACCATCAGCCTTGCCTCGCCGGAAACAATTCTCGACCGTTCTTACGGTGAAGTTTTAAAACCTGAAACAATTAACTACCGGACCTATAAACCCGAACGTGACGGACTTTTTTGTGAACGCATCTTCGGGCCCATTAAAGACTACGAATGTCATTGTGGTAAATACAAACGAATAAGGTACAAAGGCATTGTTTGTGACCGGTGTGGTGTGGAAGTAACCGAAAAGAAAGTTCGCCGCGAAAGAGGCGGGCATATCCAACTGGTTGTGCCCGTTGTACATATCTGGTTTTTCCGTTCCCTGCCCAATAAGGTTGGCGCCTTGCTGGGCCTCCAGACCAAAAAGCTGGAAATGATCATTTACTACGAAAGATATATTGTGATCAACCCGGGAATTAAAGCCAATGATGGTATTGAGCCCATGCAGTTTTTAACTGAAGAGGAGTACCTGGATATCATGGAAACCCTTCCACAGGAAAATCAATACCTTGACGATAACGATCCGGACAAATTCATCGCCAAGATGGGGGCCGAAGCTGTACATGATCTGTTGCAGCGGCTTGATCTTGATAAGATGTCTTATGAACTGAGGCACAAAGCCAATACCGAAACTTCACAGCAAAGAAAAGCCGATGCCCTGAAAAGGCTTCAGGTTTTTGAAGCTTTTCGGGATGCAAGAAGCCGGATTGAGAACCACCCGGAATGGATGGTCGTCAAGATCGTTCCGGTTATTCCTCCCGAACTACGGCCCCTTGTCCCGTTGGATGGAGGGCGTTTTGCCACTTCCGACCTGAACGACTTGTACCGCAGGGTAATTATCCGAAACAACCGGTTAAAAAGACTGATCGAGATCAAAGCACCGGATGTGATCATGCGTAATGAAAAACGTATGCTTCAGGAAGCTGTTGATTCATTGTTTGATAACTCACGAAAATCGAGTGCTGTAAAAACAGAATCCAACAGGCCGTTGAAATCGTTAAGCGATAGCCTGAAAGGTAAACAGGGACGTTTCCGTCAGAATTTGCTTGGTAAACGTGTAGATTATTCCGGACGATCGGTTATTGTTGTCGGGCCTGAGTTGAACATGAATGAGTGTGGTTTGCCAAAAGATATGGCTGCTGAATTGTTCAAACCTTTTATCATCAGGAAACTGCTTGAACGTGGTATTGTGAAAACAGTAAAATCAGCCAAAAAAATTGTTGAACGTAAAGATGCTGTTGTTTGGGATATCCTTGAGAATATCCTCAAAGGCCATCCTGTAATGCTTAACCGTGCACCTACTTTGCACAGGCTGGGCATCCAGGCTTTTCAACCTAAACTGATCGAAGGCAAGGCCATTCAGTTGCACCCATTGGTATGTACAGCTTTCAACGCCGACTTTGACGGTGACCAGATGGCAGTTCATGTACCGCTGGGCAATGCCGCCATCCTGGAAGCCCAGGTACTGATGCTGGCCTCGCACAACATCCTTAACCCGGCCAATGGCGCGCCGATTACCGTTCCTTCACAGGACATGGTTTTGGGCCTATACTACATCACCAAAGAGAGAAAAAGTACGGAAAAACTTCCCATTAAAGGTGAGGGTATGACGTTTTATTCCCCCGAAGAAGTGATCATTGCTTACAATGAGAAAAGGGTTGAACTGCATGCCATGATCAAAGTGAAAGTGGATGATATTGAAGACGGCAAACCGGTTAATAAACTGATTGAAACTACCGTCGGACGTATTGTTTTTAATCAGGTTGTTCCCAAAGAATACGGATATGTCAACAAACTGCTTACCAAAAAAGCATTGAGGGATATCATTGGCGACATCTTAAAGAAAACAGGTACGGCCGTAACAACGAAGTTCCTTGACGACATCAAGCATCTCGGATTCACAATGGCTTTTAAAGGCGGCCTCTCTTTTAACCTGAGAAATGTAATCATTCCGAAGGAAAAAGAAATATTGATCAAAGAAGCCAATGAGGAAGTTGATGAAGTATTATCAAATTACAACATGGGGTTCATTACGAACAATGAACGATACAACCAAATCATTGACATCTGGACGCACACCAATTCAAGCCTGACAAACACGCTGATGAAGCAACTGTCAAAGGATGAACAGGGTTTCAACCCGATTTTTATGATGCTCGACTCGGGTGCCCGTGGTTCAAAAGAACAAATCCGTCAGCTTTCGGGTATGAGGGGGTTGATGGCCAAACCACAAAAATCCGGAGCTACAGGCAGTGAAATTATTGAGAACCCAATTCTTTCAAACTTCAAAGAAGGATTATCAGTACTTGAGTATTTTATTTCCACTCACGGTGCACGTAAAGGATTGGCCGATACTGCATTGAAAACAGCAGATGCCGGATACCTTACAAGAAGGCTTGTTGATGTTTCACAGGATGTCGTAATCAATGAAGAAGATTGCGGAACCTTGCGTGGCTTAACCATCAGTGCCCTGAAAAAAGGAGAGGATATTGTGGAAAGTTTATACGACAGGATACTTGGCCGTGTAACGCTGCATGATGTTTACAATCCGTTGGACGGAGAATTGATCATTGATGGCGGACAGGAAATTACGGAAACCATTGCCAGGCAAATAGAAGGATCACCCCTAGAAACGGTTGAAATCAGATCGGTACTTACCTGTGAATCGAAACGCGGGGTCTGTGCCAAATGTTACGGAAGGAACCTTGCTACAGGCCGTATGGTGGAAAAGGGTGAATCGGTTGGTGTTATTGCAGCCCAATCTATTGGCGAGCCCGGCACACAGTTAACCTTGCGTACATTTCACCAGGGGGGTACGGCGTCAAATGTTGCCGTATCTTCAAAAATTGAAATCAATTTTAATGGTACCCTCGATTTTGATGAGGTACGTACCGTTGATTTTAAGAATGAGGATGGCAAGCAATATCAAATTGTGGTAGGCCGTTCAGCCGAAATGAGGGTACTGGATCCCAAGACAAAAATTGTTCTCCAGTCCAGTAATATTCCTTATGCTTCAAATCTTTATTTTAAACAAGGGGCAAAAGTTAAAAAAGGTGACATCATTGCCGACTGGGACCCTTATAATGCGGTCATCCTTTCGGAAGTAAGCGGAAGTATTGCTTATGAGAACATCGCAGAAGGACAGACTTTCAGGGTGGAATCGGATGAGCAAACCGGATATTTCGAAAAAGTGATCATTAGTTCAAGCGTCAAAACAAAAAACCCGCAAATTAAAATCCTTGCTGACGATGGAAGTGTAAGCAGGAGTTATGATTTACCGGTGGGTGCACACATCCTGGTTGAAGAAGGAGAGAACATCAAAGCCGGAAAAGTACTTGTGAAAATACCACGTGCCTTTGGGAAAGCCGGTGATATTACAGGTGGACTTCCCCGTGTAACGGAATTATTTGAAGCCAGGAATCCATCTGAACCTGCTGTTGTCTCTGAAATTGACGGGGTAGTAAGTTTTAGCCCGCGACTGAAACGTGGCAACCGTGAAGTGATCATTACTTCAAAAACAGGAGAAGAGAAAAAATATCTCATTTCAACCTCCAAACAAATTCTTGCGCAGGAAAACGACTTTGTAAAAGCCGGTACTTCTTTGTCGGACGGCGCAATGACACCTGCCGATATACTTGCCATTAAAGGGCCGATGAAAGTTCAGGAATATATTGTGAACGAAATTCAGGAAGTTTACCGTCTGCAGGGGGTGAAGATCAATGACAAGCATTTTGAAGCGATTGTCCGCCAGATGATGCGTAAAGTACAGGTGGAGGATTCCGGTGATACACGTTTCCTTGAAAACGAACTGGTGAGCAAAATAGAATTCCAGGGAGTGAATGATGACATTTTTGGAAAAAAGGTTGTGATTAATCCGGGCGACTCGGCAAACTTCAAAAAAGGCCAGATTGTCAGCGCACGGAAACTGCGTGAAGAAAATTCCATGTTGAAGCGCCGTGACAAAAAACTCGTTGAATCACGCGATGCCCAGACAGCTACGGCAAAACAGGTATTACAGGGAATTACAAAAGCTTCGCTACAGACCGAAAGCTGGATTTCGGCCGCATCATTCCAGGAAACCACCAAAGTACTTACACTGGCCTCGATTAATGCCAAAAGAGACCAGTTGCTCGGTTTGAAAGAGAATGTTATCGTCGGACATAAAATCCCGGCAGGAACAGGCCTTCGTGAATATGAAGACATTATTGTCGGCTCCAAAGAAGAATACGAAGCCGTTATGGAGTCAGCAGCTCATACAGAAAGTGTTGGTGCTGACGAAACCCATGAATAAACGTTTTAAGGGCGCCCCTTTCATTTTAACGGGACGTCCTTATTAATCCCTTATCATTATGGAAGAGAAAAAAAATACGAAACAGATCAATATCGAACTGAGTGATGAAATGGCCGAGGGCATCTATTCAAACCTGGCGATCATTACCCATTCACATGCCGAATTCATTATTGATTTTGTTAAACTGATGCCCGGCACACCAAAAGCAAAAGTAAAATCACGCATCATCCTTACGCCTGAGCATGCCAAGCGGCTTTATCATGCATTAAGTGATAACATTCGTAAGTTTGAGTCGCTGCACGGGCACATCAAAGAAACCAAGCCCGATATGATGCCACCGTTCACCATGGGCGGACCTACTGCACAGGCGTAGGGAGTGCTGAGTGATGAGTTTGGAGTTTCCATTGAACTTGCCTGAATAACGTTGACCGTCAGGGAAGGGAGTTTTCGCATAAGATCTATTACCCCTGGTAATACCGGTTATCAATTAATGCCGAGCCCTCGGAAGTGCCTTTGTCAGTTTAGTTTCTTCTCGCCCATTGATAAATCAACGGGCTATGCGTTCAGGGGGTATTTCACCTAACTCTTCCACTCCTTACTTTTCCACGCTAACTCGTTCTCCCGTAAAAAGTTTTCCATTTCCCGGTACACTTTCTCCCTGACATCTTTGCGGGAGAGAACCAGGTCGTGGACACCATCCTTTATAACTACTTTTTTTACATTTTTTCCAAGAACTCCGGCATATCTTTCAATATCCTTCACATTCAGCACGGCATCGGCATTTTTCATTTCTTCCCGGTATTTTCCGGGTTTCACGCTTTTATCGGAAAACATTACCAAAACAGGACATGGAATATCCAAACCTTTTTGCAGTACTTTCTGTGCCTGGTAAATTCCGTTAATCCAGCCAAGGTTTATGGGAAAACCTTCAACCGGTTTGTAACGTTGATCGAAATCCCATTCGCCGTAATAATCTTTGTGGATGCTTTCAGGATATCCCGTTGCCAGTCCTTCGGGAGAAGTAATAGCCGGTTTTATCCTGCCCAGCAAAGCCATTAAGGGCATCATGGTTTTTTTAAGCAACAGTGGCATGTTAAAATCAAAAAAAGGACTGTTCAGGATCAAGGCATCAATTTCCTTTTTTTCAGGTAGTATCCCTTTTTGTGTGTAATGGCTTCTTAAGCTAAAAGCAAAGTTATTCATTTTTTTGTCTTTTCTGTGGAATGAATGGAAGCGAAGCGGAGGCGTAGCCGGAGCGAGCTTCCATTCATTCT
>CAJVWU010000054.1 GCA_913009755.1 uncultured Bacteroidia bacterium | reverse complement strand
GTCTTCTAAAATCTTCGTAACTTGCTCCTGTGTAAAGTGTATTCTTTTCATATGCTAAATATTTTAAAGTTTTATCAACTCCAAATTTAGTTAAGATGCACTTTACACACTTTTTGGGATAGTATCGGATATAATATCTGGTTCATGATGATTTATTAACTTTTCTCTTTGATCTTTTTGTATAAAAAATTGACAAGCCAATTGAAATAACAGCAAGGAACATTAATGCGATGATGCGATAAATCAATTCAATTTTTGCCAGGTCAATAATGAACAGGTAAAATGCGGCAGCTATCATTGAGGCAAGCGCCAGATATCTGTATTTAACATTTTTCAAGATAACACTCAGCACAAAGTAAATGACTGCAACGGCAGTCCATGATAATGTAATGTATCTTGCAGGAATTAAATGATAAAGAGTGACAAGCACCATGATAAACCCGGCAACCAGATATATATTTCTTAGCAAATCTGTTTTAATCGTCAACCTGTCTTTTTTCCAGTTCAGGATTCTCGCCGTTAATAGGGCAACAAACGAAAAAGAGATATTTACCCCATTAATGAGCGATGAAGTACTAAGATAAAAAATCAACAAGGTGATAAAAAGCAGGGTATTCATTATCACAATAAACCTACTGCGAAACCAAATGGCCATTGACACCACAAGCAAGCTCTGGATGGCCAGCAGGAAAAACACATCCGGGAATTTATAAATACCGTGTAAGGTTACACTTAGCGTAACAAAACCATACAGGGCATATAATGCCGCAGTTATTTTCCACTCTGAACGCAGTTGCAGCAAAACTGAGAATAGCAGACAAAAAGCGGAAACCGAAGCGAACATTAAAACATAATTATCTTTAAAAAAAGAAAGGGTGTACAACAACAAAAGGAAGGAAAACCCCAGTCCGTTTAATACCATTGCACCCACAACGCTGTTGACTGTTATGGTTTCTGATTTTTTTGCCATGGCAATCAGAGAATAAATAGCTCCAATTGCAAAAAGATAGAGATAACCGTTATTATGATTTTTAATGATTTGAAGCTCATTACCCACAATAGGGTTATTCAGCAGCCAGATTAAGGTGACCGAATAAGTCAGAATAATAGATAAATAAAATAAACGGATCCAATTAAACCGAACCAACAAAATAACAGCCATTGCAGCTAATACAACAGTAATGATCAACATAAAATGCGTGGAATTACTAATAACGGCAGTAACACTTAAAAGCACCATCGCCGTACCTGCCTGTAGAGTTGAATGTTTTTTGACTGAAAAATATAATTGGAGAACCGCTACCAATGTTATCAGCAAAAGCCCGGTTGATTTGCCGGTGATAACAGGGGCGTCTGAAAAAAAATGCAATCTAAGTGTTACGTAAAAAAGAAGCAACCAGGCATTCAGGTTAAATAGCGTAGCCATTTTGGGATAGGTTTTTTTCAGAAAACGGGCCAGGACGAAAATTCCGGCAACAAAAACATAACCAAAAACAGATGAGAACAATTGATAACCCGAATTCTGAATGTATTGGACAATAAAGCTAATCCCAAAGAAAAGGACAATGTTGCCTAACCATGAAAGTCCGTACTCACCTATTTTAGACTCAAGAAAAGAACCTTCAGACATATCTTTCAATTGCCTGAAAGGATGTATTTCCACAAAATTCTCATCCTGAACAGGTGGTACAATATTACGTGCTGCCTCAAGGCGGGAGATCCTTGATTCCAGGTTGTTGAGTTTCTCAATAATTTGCCGGCTGCTCAAATCATTATAATTTGTGTCCATAATCGTAGTTTTTATAGAGGCTAAAAAATTTCGGAAAAAACCTGTTCCCGTTTACCCGTTCCAACAAATAACAAACATTTTTACCCGCATCCTGATACTGATCAATAGCCTGTTAGATATTTTGTTTTTTTCATCTTTTTTTATGTGGCTGTGATCCTCTCAACTTCTGAGGGGACTGGTTTTTTAGTACCAAGGCTATCCAGATAATAATTGTCAAAAATTATCGCGATTGCAATTTTTACCAAAAAAGTAAACAGTAAAAAACCTGCTGAGAATATCATCACTGTAGTGCGCAATTCGGTTATTGAAGGATAATAGACATAGATCTGTCCCAGCACATCCGGGGTAAACCCGGGAATGATCAGGGCCATCCCTTTTTCAATATAAACACTCAGGTATATAAAAACCGCACCAATATTTAATGTCAGGAAATTTTTGCGGGTAGTGGGAAACAGGAACAGGAAAAAAGCAACGGCGCCAAGAATAACTGACAACCAACTGGAGGTAACTAATTCGTCATTTTTACCCAATCCGAAAAACATGTATTTCCAAAAAACAAGATGCTCGGTATCAGAGTAGAATTCTTTAAAATATTCTGCAATTGAGAAAAATATGTTAATGGCCATTGCATAAACCATAAGTTCTGCAATTTTCCAGATGGTCTCATCCTTTATTTCAAATTTTGTCGTTTTTCGAAGTATTTGGAACAATATGATCAGTATTGCAGGGCCTGAACAAAAAGCAGAAGCCAAAAACCGTGGTGCCAGTAAGGCACTATTCCAGAAAGGCCTGGCAGGAAGTGCATTAAAGAGAAATGCTGTTATAGTGTGAATGGCTACTGCTGCCGGAATGCTCAATAGCACAATAGGCAATACAATCGATTTATCATATTCTTTTTTGATGAATGCGTAATACAATAAATAGGTAACAACAAATAAATTGATTAAAAAATAAAAACTCAGAACAAAAACATCCCATGTCAAAATGGATGAAGGGAAATTCATTGTGCCGACAAATGGGAGCATGTGCCAGAATTTAAGCGGTTGGCCAATATCAACAAAAACAAAACCCATGGCCATAATTACTGCGGTAACGGCCAACAATTCACCGAAGATCACAATTTCCTTTATCGGTTTCCAGTTATAGATGTAGGCAGGGATCACCAACATGACTGCGGCAGCAGCCACACCCACAAGGAAGGTGAAATTTCCAATATAAAACCCCCATGAAACAGAATCACGCATGTTGGTTAATATCAAGCCTTCTTTGATCTGATGGATATAGCCTGTCCCTCCCCAGATTAACAATAAAAAGAGGAATATGATCCAGGAATAATATGCTTTTCCTCCTTTTGAAATTATTTTGAAACTGCCGACAAAAAACTGTAAGAACTTCATCTATTTTATAATTAATGTTAATTATTGTTGTTCGTATTGTTATACACCGAAGTAATAAAAAAACTTGGGTTGTGTGTTAAGTTCCGCCTTCAGGACAAGTACCCTTTTGTTCTTCAAAATATACCGGACTTCACTATTCGGATCCAGAAGGTTGCCAAATTTCCTTGCGCCCACCGGACATATTTCAACACAGGAAGGGTATTTGCCCTCTCTGACCCGCTGAATGCAGAAAGTGCATTTTTCAACGACCCCCTTAATGCGTGGCCTGTTGCCAAGATAATGAGTTATCGGGTTGATTTCTTCAGCCGGCACAGTTGGCTGGCCAAAATTAAAATGCCTTGCCCCGTACGGACATGCGGCCTGGCAATATCTGCAACCGATACACCAGTCGTAATCGACAACAACAATCCCGTCTTCCTCTTGCCAGGTAGCTTTTGTCGGGCAAACTTTAATACATGGCGGATTATTACATTGCTGACAACTGACAGGCACATAAAAATAACCTTCTTCAGGAACCAGTTCAGGATCATAATGAACATCGGAATGCATGAAATCTATCCCTTTGTCTTTTTCCATCTGGAGTACCTGTATCCATTGTATCTGAGGATCGCGCGACTGGTTGTTTTCCTTTACACAGGCATACACGCACCTGCGGCATCCAATACATCTTGACAGGTCAAGCGCATATCCAAATAAAGTGTTGTCAATTGCCGGTTTTGCCGAAACAATAAATTTTTTACCATATTTCTCAGAATATTTTTTCTCCAGGTTCGATATAATTTCCTTCTTTTCAGCGCTGGATAATGTCCTGAAGTTTTCTTGAAGGTATTCATCTATTTCCTGCCTGCTGCAGGATGAAAGGGCAACAGCAGAACCGGTTATGGCTACAGGTAATTTCTTTAAAAAATCTCTTCGTGAGCTATCGTAACTATCTTTTTGCATAATATCCAATTATTTTTCATTCACTAATCTTCTGACGGGTGCTGCATCTTTGGCGGCGGTTCCGGTTTTAGCCGGTTTGACTCTGAAGAAGGAAGGTTTCGGGCCATCTCTTTTGCCTCATCATCAGATAACGTTTTGACATTAAAGCCTAAATTCACCTTGCGTTTCTGAAAGCTAAATCCGGCAAAGCCGATTCCAACAACAGAAACAACAGCCAGCGATACTTTCTTTAAAAAAGCGCCCCTTGAATTCATCTTGTTTTCTCTGTACATATCGTCCAAACTTAATACGGTTATTTAATCCTGATTTCGCAAATCTTCCTCCCTGACAGGAGGAGGCATGGGTTTAAGTTTCTTAAAATGCGGGGTATGTGGATTATGGCATTGAACACATAACATATATTGTTTCTTTCCATTCCAGTAGCCCGTCCGTTTACCATGAACACCAAATCTCCAGTCTCTGTATTTGTCACCATGACATTGGCCACAAAGCTTTTCAGATTCTTTAAAACTTATTAGTTTGCCATTGGCGAGGTGTAAATAGTCTCTATTATTTGCATTATGGCAATCAAGACACCAGAGGTTTTTTCGATCATGGTTAAAAGATTTGTAAATCTCTTCATGCATGTCCACCAATGGCCTTCTTTTAGTGTTTACCTCCATGTCAGCATGGCAATCAGAACATGGAAATATGCCTTCTTCGTGAAAAATGGGGGCTGATACCGCGATATCTTGATTTTGTATGCTATCACTTTCTCCTGTCCCCACATTAGTGTACGTCATATCTTTAAAAGGTGCATTTTCTGCACATCCGTAAAATAATAGCAGAATTAGCGAATAAAATATAAAACGTATTTTCAACTTTTTGTGGTTTAATTCATTCATTTTGAATTTGTCTTTATAATGCTTTGATCTATTAAATGATGGCTTAGTATTAATCTTTTCTGTTTTTGTATTCAATAAATTTCAACAGCGACATTATTGTTCTCCCTCTAAGCCGGATGTAAAGAAATATTGAAATAAAATAAACATGTAAATAAAGGCAGTGAATAGTCGTAAAAACTGTCTTAATTGAAAGATCATATTCTTGAATATAATTTCCAAATTTAACTTCTTCATCGAAAGTTTTACTCATTGAAGGCATGATAAAAATCATAAAGAGGATTATTTAAATTAAATCTAAACGCGATAATTTACTTTTCGGGACGTACCCAAACAAAAAAAACCCCCCTTTTTTGATTTCGAAAAAGGGGTTTTTTCTTTGTGGGCAACCGGGCTATTCAAAGTATAAAATAAGCCCTGTTAACTTTTTCTTTATAAAATGCTAATGCAATAAAACCATTTTTATGGTCTTTACAGATTGCCCTGCCTTCAAATTACAAAAATAAACACCATTTGGCAAATCTGCGGCATTAAGTTTTACAGAGTGCATGCCTGCGGTTTCATGTTTATTGAAAAGCAGGGTTTCTATTTTCTGTCCCTTGAAGTTATATACTTCAATTGTAACATTTGCTGCTTTGGGTAATTTATACTCAATGATCGTAGAAAGATTAAATGGATTTGGATGATTTTGAAGTAAAATAAACCCGTTGTCAGGTGATGTATGATTGAAGATTCCTGAGATAATCTGATCGGATTTATCAATAGCATCCTGTAAAAGCGATTGAGTATAAAGGTGATTATGTACACCGCCGCTTTCGTCAGATTCGGCATAACCTAAATTAAATTTAGCTTCTTCCAGCAATTTGATCAAAGTGGAATCTGTACTGCCGATCAAAGTGGAATCTGCTTTGGCGACTTTTATGTTGGCAACGGCATCGAGACTGGCAAATTCGGTTTTCCATACATTAACTGTATCCTGCGCAGCAGAAGCTGTCATTGACGTGTGGCAGGTGGTACAGGCAGCCGTAACGCTTCCATCATCCTCACTGATAAAAACCTGCCATAAATGTCCGCCATACATAATGGCATTGGTACCGTCAACATCACCAACATGCATGTGACAATTAACGCATTGGACTTCCGGCATCGTTTGTTGATCGGGCACGCCCATTCCACCGGTACCTTGTTCAATATTATAACTTAAGTGATCCGTATCCGGGAAACGAAGATTGCCATGGCACCTTCCGCATAATTCCTGTGAAGAAGACAGTACTTCATATTCTTTTGTTCCGGAATTAAAGTATGAAATCGCATCAGGGTTATGCTGATTATGACAGGAAGTACATGAAACCTCAGGCCATAAATCAGTATTTTTCGGTACGGTATTTTCAGTAAACACGCCGTTTTCAGTTGTAAAAAACATGTTCAGGGCATCGGCTTCAGAAATTCCGCCGTTTTGCAAAACCGAAGTTGAAGCATGACAGCCAATGCAGTCTTCTCCTCCAATTACATCTTCGGGGGAACTGCCGGTCCATTCTTCACTCAGTTCGCCCGCAACATCATCCTGCCCGCCATGACCGTGTTTGCTCAACAACCAGGCATCCATCCTTCTGTGATCGTTATCCGGATACCTTAATGTCCCGTGGCATTGCCCGCACAACATGGGCACATTGGAAACCGGAATATACTTTGCCGTCGGGGAGTTAAAAATAGCTAACGTCGGCATGGAGGTTGTGTCTGGATGATTGTCGGGCACTTCGTGACAGGTGACACAGGCATTGTTCGGCCATTCATCGGTGTGTATTGCTTTAGTTGTATCAGTGTAAAGCCCGTCGGTAGTCGAGAAAAAATAACCCATTGTCTGAACCTCGGTCATTCCGCCGTTGGCCGTAATAGACGTTGCACTATGGCAGGCAACACAGTCCTCCGCATCCTGCCCGTTTATTACGGAATCGGGCGGTAAGCCTGCCCACTCTTCGGCCAGTTCACCGGCTACATCGTTTTGGGTATTCGCATGATGGCTCAACAGCCAGTTGTTGTACTCTGCGCTATGGCAAAGTGAACAATCCAACTGGGACTGAGCATAATTTGGCATTGGTGTTATAAAGATAAGCGTAAAACCAATTAAGAAAACTTGTAAAAATTTGTTCATAATTTACCTCCTTTTATTTATATTTATAAATAGGGGCAATACGTAATAATTAAAAATCCTGATAGATTTTTTGCCTATTGTCCTCACATGTTTTCATCATTTTATATAACAACTATCTGTAAAATCAATTAACTTATCTGTTAATTGTTTAACGACATCAAATTTACTTAAAAAAAAACCAAATCCAAAAAATATTGTAAAAATATTTAGTGTTTATCAACAATTGAGTGTCTCTTATCAACAATATCCCTTATTTCAAACAGTTTTTTTCTTCTGCCATAAAATAAATTTTGGGTTTTTAAGATTCGATTTCCGTTTTATATTTTAAGAAAATAACCTTTCCTTTCCCTACCTTTGCGTCCATGATTTATCCACGTCATTTTGAACAGAAGATTGATTTTAACTCCGTAAAGGACATGATCCGGGAAAACTGTATCGGTCCTATTGGGAGTTCTTATGTTGACAAAATCCATTTTTTGTTAAATAAGGAGGTCATTGTCAAACTGCTGGAACAGGTCAGTGAGTTTAAGGAAATCCTGGAATCGGGTGGAAGTTTACCTGCCCGGGAATATGTTGATCTGCGTGAAGAACTGGGCCGGTTGAAAACACCCGGAACTTATATTAATCAGGAAGATTTGTTTGATCTGAAAGGTACTCTGCATGCAATAAGCAAGATTCTGGATTTTTTTAATAAACAGGATGAAAACCGTTTTCCTCAACTGGAGGCCCTTGCCGGTGAAGTGGATTTACCATTAGACCTGCTGACCGGGGCCGAACGGATAATGGATGACAAAGGGGAGATCAAAAGCAATGCTTCTGAAAAACTGGCAGAGATCAGAAAACAACTGGAAGCCAAAGAAAGACAGGTTGTCCGTGAAACCCGAAAAGCATTAACACTTGCGAAAAATTCAGGATGGATTCCCGATGATGCTGAAATAACCATCCGGAACGGTCGAATGGTATTGCCTGTGAAAGCGGCTGACAAACGTGCTTTCGGCGGTTTCGTCCACGATGTTTCGGCTTCGGGGCAAACCGTTTTTATTGAACCGGCCGGGTCATTCGAGCTGAACAACCGGATCAGGGAGATGGAAAATGAACAAAAGCGTGAGATCATCAGGATACTGATAGCTTTTACTGATAAGATGAGGCCTTACCTGACCAATCTGTTTGACGCGTACCGTTTCCTCGGCCTCATTGATTTCATCAGGGCCAAAGCTCTTTTTTCCCTGAAAACAGAAGCTGATAAACCTGAAATTAAGGATGTGCGGCTCCTGGAAATAAAGCAGGCAAGGCAT
The DNA here is from genome assembly GCA_913009755.1 of uncultured Bacteroidia bacterium. Taxonomy (GTDB): domain Bacteria; phylum Bacteroidota; class Bacteroidia; order Bacteroidales; family F082; genus JAADID01. Next base: position 19,021 of record CAJVWU010000054.1, on the reverse strand, counting down.
CCGCTTTTATACCTTTCTCATCAGGCAGCCGGGAAAACAGTTGTCCCGCTCAACCTGACGCTAAACCGCAAAAACCGGATACTGGTTATTTCAGGACCCAATGCCGGAGGGAAATCGGTATGTCTGAAAACCGTCGGCCTGTTACAATATATGCTACAATGCGGATTGCACGTACCCTGTTCCCCTGACAGTGTTTTTACCCTTTTTGACGACCTGTTTATTGACATTGGCGATGAACAGTCACTTGAAAATGATTTGAGCACTTACAGTTCGCATTTGCTGAACCTGAAATATTTCCTCCGCAATGCCAACGAAAATACCCTTTTCCTGATTGATGAGTTCGGCACGGGGACAGAACCCCAGCTTGGTGGCGCCATTGCCGAAGCCACACTGGAACAGTTGAATAGAAAAAATGCCTTCGGCGTGGTAACCACTCATTACACGAACCTGAAACTGGCTGCCCAAAAAATGGAAGGGGTCATTAATGGCGCCATGCTGTTCGATTCAAAAGCCATGCAGCCCTTGTATCAGCTTCAGACAGGAAACCCCGGGAGTTCGTTTGCTTTTGAAATTGCACGAAAGATCGGTTTCCCAAATTATGTTTTAAACAAGGCCAAAAGGAAAAGCGGGGGCAAACACGTTTCGTTTGATAAGCAACTGCAACAACTTGAGGTGGATAAAATTTCACTGGAAAAAAAACAGGAAGAAGTCCGTACTGCCGATGAGCAGTTGTCGGAAATGGTAGAAAAATACACCAACCTGCTGGAAGAAATCAAAAAAACAAAAAAGCAGATCATCCGCGAAGCCGAAGAACAGGCGTTGAATATTATTGCCGAATCGAACAAGGCGGTGGAAAGGACCATCAAAGAAATAAAGGAAGCAAAAGCCGATAAAGAAACGACCAAAGAGATCAGGAAAAAACTGGACCGGGAAAAACAAACCCTGCAAAGCCGGGTAAATAAAGAACAACCGGCAAAAGATAACAAAAAGGGGAAATCCGAAAATGAGGATTTTCTTCCCGGTAACGGACCTGTTAAAGTGGGGGATAACGTGCGTGTAAAAAATACGGACATCATCGGTGAACTGCTATCCATTGAGGGTGATGATGCCGTTCTGGACATCAATGACATCCGTTTAAAAACCACTTTACGAAAGCTGGTGAAAACCGGAAGGAAGCCGCAAAAAAAATATCTCTTTCGTTCCAAAAAGGCGCATCTTAACATTTTAAATGAAATAAATGAGAAGGCAGCTCGTTTTAACCTGACCATTGACCTCAGGGGAAAACGTGCCGAAGAAGCTTTGGGCCTGCTAAGGAAATACATTGATGATGCCATCCTGCTGAACATGGGGGAAGTGAACATTTTGCATGGCAAGGGTGACGGGATTTTGCGGCCGCTTATCCGTGAATACCTGCAAATGGTAAAGGAAATAAAACATTTTGGCGATGCACCGCTCGAATTGGGTGGCGCAGGAATAACCAAGGTAATTTTTCGTTAATAAAAAAGAAAGGATATGAGTTATATTTTATGGATATCAGTGGGCATATTACTCGTGTTAATGGTTGTTATATACCGCAGGAAAAACCGTTTGCTCAACGAATCCGATAAGAAGAAACAGAGCGAAAAACTCATCATCTTAACCGATGGCAATTTTAAAAATACCATACAAAAAGGGGTTGTCCTCATTGATTTTTGGGCTCCCTGGTGCAGGCCTTGCCGTATTCAAAACCCGATAATCAACGAGCTTGCCGAAGAATACGGAGACAAAGTTAAAATCTGCAAAATGAATGTGGATGAAAACAGGCAATGGGCAAAAAAATATAATATTATGAATATCCCCAATTTATTGATCTTTAAAGACGGGAAGCCTGTAAAGCAATTAATCGGTGTCAAGCCCAAGTACCGTATTGCCAATACATTGAAAGAAGTGCTGGAGGGGAAGGGGAAGAGGTAGGGATTATGTGTTAGGAGTCAGTTAACACTTAACATAACATATTACAATTTGCCCCAATCATCTCATCACTTTCGGATTTTATTTTCGCGTATCTGGTTTGGAGTCCGGGGTTTTGAGTTTCGGGAAATCCAACCTGTCAGGTTTGGCAGGCGGGTGGGGATGCAACCTGACAGGTTTTAATGAATGCAAAAAATCCATCCGGAAAATGTTGATTTCTTTTCACGCAAAGACACAGAGGCGCAAAGTAGTGTTTTTAAGTGACCCGTCCTGATTTTGTTTATACCTTTTAATGTTATTATTTTCATAGTATATTTCGTGTTTTTTCCACCCCCTTAATCCCCCGCCCCGCCTGCATTGAGATTCTGGCGGGCAGGCAGCGGGGGACATTGAACCATTCCATTTCACTCATCCATCCTTCCACCCATCCAATCTTCCACTGTCCATTCATCAATCACAAATCACTAACCCCCAGTCTCTCCCGCTCCCTTTTCGGTAGTTTTTTCACCACCTCATCAAACGAATGGTCAATCCATTCCCTGATCAGCCGGTCGTCAATGGTATCATCCACCATCACCGTATTCCAGTATCGCTTGTTCATATGCCATCCGGGTAAAACGGCGGGGTAATGTTCGCGGAGTTCCACGGCTTTTTCAGGGTCGCATTTCAGGTTGATACTTAGCGGTCCTTCCAGATCGGTCAGGGCAAACATCTTCCCGCAAACTTTAAAAACCAGCGTCGTATCGTCAAAAGGGAAACTTTCGGTGGTTTCAGGTTTTGAAAGGCAATATAATCGAAGCTCTTCTATGTTCATTTAAATTATTTAAAACTTAAAACTATAACTAACCGAAGGAATTATGGGGAACAAACTTTGTTGTTTGACTATGGTTTTCCTGGTTCCTTCAATCACATTTCCCTGTGAATCATGAACAGTTCTTGTTACAAAGTAATAGAAGTAAGGGTTTTGTCTGTTGTAAACATTGTAAATGCTGACGTTCCAGGTTCGTTCACCTCTTTTTTTCTTTTTATGAAAATTTATGCCCACATCAAGGCGATGATAGTTTCTCATCCTGAAATTATTTTTTCCGTCATAAATATGTACTTCGCTACTGTAACCGAAAAAATTTGCAGGATTACCCGGATAATCACTCTGTGTGTAATTATCATTTATAATATAATATTTACCGACGGCCATAGTAAAAGCATTGCCTGTCCCGAAAACCCAGGTTGCCGAAATATCAATGTTTTCTTTTAGTTTATAAATAACTACTATACTCACATCATGCCGGCGGTCGTATCGGTATGGATAAGGGTTTCCGTTGTTGATATTTTCAAACTGCCTGGTGGTTTTCGACAAAGTATAACCGATCCATCCTGTTAGTTTTCCGGTTTTCTTCTGAAACAGAAATTCAATGCCATAAGATATTCCCAATCCGTTTTTTTCAACTTTATCTTCCCAATCGGTTGAAGCCACCAGGTAAGTTGCCCCTTCTTTATAGGCTATCAGGTTTTTCATTTCCTTGTAGTAGCTTTCGATGCTCATTTCAAACATCCCTTTTTTAAATGATTTTGCAATTCCCACCGCCCATTGGTTTGATATGGAAGGAGGTGTTTTATCGGTAGCCGGCACCCACAAATCTACCGGCATTCCGGCACCCGTACTTGTTAACAGATGTACATATTGCTGCATTTTGGCATAGGATGCTTTTATTGAAACTGTTTTCCCGAAACGATAATTGGCCATCACACGGGGTTCAAACGAATAAAAGTTTTTGTTATTTACACTATAAAGCGATGCCCTTACACCAATATTAAAACCGAGCCTTAATCCTATTTCAAATTCATTTTCCATGTAAACGGCACTTTCCCATGCGTTTAAATAATTATTTCCGAAACTGGTATCAACACGCATGGCATTGTTACCCGAACTTCTGTAACCGGTTGTTCCCGGTTCGAATGTATGGTAAATGCCTGCAAGTCCAAATTTCATCCGGTAATTAGCAGATACAATATAATCGAAATCAGCTTTAAAACTTAAATCATATATTCCCGAAACAAAACGATTATAATATTGCTCGTTTATATTATCGTGTTTATAGGTGTTTGACAAATCCGTTAAGAAACGATACCTGGTATATGCAAGAGTTAAATTGCTGAACAGTTTTTGATTGAATAAATGATTCCATCGCAAGGCACTGACAAGGTTGCCCCATTTTTGCACATATTTAGATATATTTTTAACAGAACCGGATTTTTCTTTAATTTTTGATAACACTTTATCATCACCCATATAAAAACTACCGTAAATCCTATTTTTATGGTTTATTTTATAATTTATTTTAGCATTGAAATCATAGAAATTATAACCAATGGACATGCCATCAAAAGCAATTTTACTAATTGGCCTGGTTAGCAGGTCATATAGAAAACGCCTGAACGAAATAATATAAGAAACCTTATCTTTTTTTACAGGGCCTTCAACATAGGCTTTTGCTGCTATCATGCCAAGCATAACACCTCCATGTGTTTCCTTTGTGTTTCCTTCTTTCATCCTAACATCAAGGACAGATGACAGCCTGCTGCCATAATGGGCTGGAAAACCACCTTTGATGAGCGATACGGTATTGATTGCATCAGCGTTGAAAATTGATACAAAGCCGCCAAGATGGTTTACATAATATAAGGGGACATCATCCAGCAGGATAAGGTTTTGGTCGGGGCTACCACCCCTGACATATAAAGCGCTTGATCCTTCGTTGCCCGATTGAACACCCGGCATCAGTTGAATGGCTTTAATAATATCCGGTTCACCACCTAAAGCAGGCAATTCCTGTATTTGCTTAACCGGTATTGTGATCACGCTCATTTCCACACGCTGTTCAACCGGTATTTCATTTGAACCGATAATTTCCACTTCATCAAGCTGTGTGCCTGGCTGCATTGCAAAATCTTTTTCAATGCCTGAGATAGTATAAAAGCTGTATTTTTTAGGTGAATAGCCTGTATAGGATACAACAATAGTTACCGAATCATGCCGTTGCAACGAAAGGCTGTAAAATCCATAGCTATTGCTTGAAGTCCCTTTTTTTGTTTTGAGATTATAAATATCAGCCCCTATCAGTTTTTCCCCGGTAGATGTATCATAGATGTAACCGCTTAGCGTGATATTCTGGCTGTATGCCTGATTTTGCAGGAATAGAAAAAATAAAACAGCTAAACAAAAAGATTGTCGGTTCATCAGGTTTATTGTTTGGTTAAGGTGTCAATTTCAACTGCGTATCCTGCAAAAATGCCATATCCCCCTTCAATATTTGTAAACATCGGCACCGGATTGCCCATACCATCCCATATATCGCTGTTCTGGTTGTAGGTATGCACAATTAGTGCTTTTTTGTATTTGTAATAGTTTTCAGAAATAAAGTATAGTTTTACGATTAAGTCGTATTCCTGCCCTAAGTACATTTCACTAATATGAAAAGCTGACTGAAAGTTGACTGTTAAAACATAACTCTTGTTATTAAACAGCTTATCGGAAAATACCAGACTCCTCGGATAATAATCTAATAGACCTTCGGCATCAATAACAGGGTCTGAACTATCCAGATACCAAGCGCGTGCAAGGTCTGGCCCAAACTCATCAGAAGGTTTCAACATGGTAATTAATTTCAATTCAAAAAAGTTTTTTTTAATTGAAGTATCCCGAATTTCAATTTTTAATTGTGAAATATAATTTCCTTCTTCATCTACTGAAACGGAGTCCCTAAAAAAAGATGTTCCAATATTTACTTTATCTGGAATATAATCGGTTGATGTAATTGTTTTTCCATCTTTTTCCCATTCAATACGATAAGAAATATTGGGTTTGGGTGTAATGACAGACCAATAAAATCCGTTGTTCCACACAAGGGAATCCGCTAAATCATCTTTAATAAATAGCTTAATATTTTCGCCATCCTTAAATGCAAACGGTTCATCAAAAACAGATGTGCTTTTGCTCAGATGTACTTTAAAAACACTATCATTTGTAAACAGGCAGTTAAGCACAGGTTTTGGTTCGGGTGCGGGGATGTCAATGATTATTTCTTTTGAACAAGAATTAAAAATTATTAATATGATAACAAACAAGACATTAAATCGAAAAACCCTAAGTTTTTTCATATTAATATTATATGAATTTAATAAAATAGTAGTGCATTTATTGTTTTTAAATATTAATTCTTTCCCCTCATCTTTAAAAAGGGGAAAGAATTAATTACGCTTTTTTATAATCTAACAATGATCTGATTCGTTACATAATATTTCAAGAGTTTGTGATTGTCCGGCAGACCCGGGGGTTATTCCGTAATCTCTCATATAAAAATAGATTCTCCATCTAAAAGCCGTTAATCTTCTTGTGCTTTGATATGGCCTTAATTCATATTCTCTATCATATCCTCCATCTGAATCTTTATAGTTATCACAGTGATTTTTGTAACGTGCAAAGCAAGGACCATTAAGATCGTCAGTAGAAAGAGAAATATATTCAGCCCCTCCCCAATGATCTTTTTTTATTTTTGCCTGTAATGAATGATAAATACCTGCACTTTGATATACAATTTTATACATAACTTGACCACCAGAAGTGTTCCAATAATAATATCCCTCTTTTTGTGGGTCACAAAATGATTCTCTGCCACCCCCGGAGTTGCTATGTGTTTCTAATAAATCTAATACGTTATCATGCGTGCTATATATTATGGTATTATTGCTACTGAAACTTTCATCATTAGAATAATCTTCTTTATTCAAAACATACACGTTTTCATTTTTCATATCAATTTTGAAAATATAATTTCCTATTTGTATAAGATGTTCCGGGTTTAATAGGGTAGCAAATAGTGCATCAAATTCTGATTCTCTGTTTTCTTTTTCTTGTTCAATTTTTCTTTCCGACGTAAAACCTATTTCTTTTTCCCAAACCGGAAAATATTCATCGCCTTTTTTAGACAAATAGTTAATGGCGTTTTCATAATCTTCTCGTGTATTAAAAACCAGCCTGTTATCAACTACCGATACATTTAGACTTATTTCAGTAGATTTTTTATCTGATAGTTTATTCGTTTCTGTGTTTTTTCTACAATTCGTTGCTGTTAAAATTATACCAAAAAACAGTACTAAATAAATAACTGATTTAATAGCATTTTTATTATTGTTATATAAATTATTCATAATCGTGGTATTAAAATTAATAATTAGTTATAAAGTTTAAAAATTGCCCCTACCTTTTTTCTTTTACGAATGTCATCTAACAATAAAACAACTCTTATTACTAAGTAAACTAATGAAAAGAATTAAATTTCATTCAAGAATTTAAACAAAAATCATAAAAATTTTTGTCTATAAAAGTTACCCTCTTTTTGCCTATTTAAGTATTTGTAATTAGTTAAATATTATGCCACTCTGGTCGAGGGATGGGACAGCTTAATCCCAGAGTGGCTTTTCGTATAAAATTGTTCTTCCCCAGAATAAAAATGTATTTGTTTGTGAAACAATGAAAATACCTACATTGGTGGGGATTGTTTATTCTTGTACGTAAGACACAAAAATGATAAACGGTATATTGAAAATTTAAAACAAATGATAACCTGTTATATAAGTTATCTACGCAAGAAGTGTAAAAGATGAATTGTTGCGGGGGGGGGGTAATTATGTGTAAATCAAATAAATAAAAGAGATGAAAAATAGAATAATTCACTGTTTTTTTGATATTGGTTTTTAAAAGTATAAATATTTCTTTTGTTGTGGAGACAAAACTAACAAAAACATTTTACATACGTATACTGTTATAAGAAGGAAAAATCAGTTATATATTATTGTCAGGTCAACCAGCGCAAACATCTTCCCGCAAACTTTAAAAACCAGCGTCGTATCGTCAAAAGGGAAACTTTCGGTGGTTTCAGGTTTTGAAAGGCAATATAATCGAAGCTCTTCTATGTTCATTTTCAGTATTTTGACTATACGGTTTCAAAGATAGAATTAATTTAATAAACCGTTTAAAAGTAAAAAATACTTGCTTTTGATTGATTTTGATTTACCTTTGTATAACACGGTGATAAGCTTTCCCGGTCAGAGGTGGCAGGAGGAAATTAACTTATCCCTTTTTTTTGGAAACTAACTGATTAATAATATGGGCCTCAAGGAAAAATCGTCTGACCTCAGGCGGCGTATGCGCAACGCATTAAAAGGAGGCGGTGAAAAAGCCATCGAAAAACAAAAAGCAACAGGAAAGCTCACTGCACGTGAACGGATTCTGGCTTTGCTTGATACCGGTTCTTTTCATGAATACGACCTGTTCGTCGAGCATGCGGCCAAAGATTTTGACATGGATAAAAAATACCTCCCTGGCGACGGGGTGATCACCGGTACAGGTACTATTTATCAACATCCTATTTGTATTTATGCGCAGGATTTTACCGTTGCCGGCGGTTCGCTGGGGTGGATGCATGCCAAAAAGATCACAAAAATAATGGATCATGCCCTGAAATTAAAGGTGCCGTTGATCGGGATCAATGACTCAGGGGGTGCGCGTATCCAGGAAGGGGTAAACTCCCTGGCCGGTTACGGTGAGATATTCTTCCGCAATACCCTGGCTTCCGGTGTTATCCCTCAGATATCTGTTATCCTTGGCCCCTGTGCCGGGGGGGCGGTTTATTCACCGGCACTCACCGATTTTGTTTTTGTGGTGGATAAAATATCAAAAATGTTCATCACCGGTCCCGAGGTAATCAAAACGGTGATCGGGGAAGAAATATCAATGGAAGAATTGGGCGGGGCACTGGTGCACAGTGAAATTACGGGCAATGCCCACTTTTATGCCAAAAGTGAGCAGGAGTGTTTTAACCAGATCAAGGAACTGATAACTTATATTCCCTGGAACAACAAGCGCAAGGCGCAATCTTTTCCTGCAAAAGATCCAAAAACAAAAGTTTATAAGCTGGAAGATATTGTTCCGGATGATCCTAAAGAGCCTTATGACGTGAGGGATGTGATCAGGGCGGTTGTTGACGATTCCGAATTTCTGGAAGTTCATGAATTGTTTGCACGGAATATTGTTGTCGGGTTTTCGCGTCTCAATGGACAGACGTTGGGCATTATTGCCAACCAACCTTTGGTGCTGGCAGGTGTCCTCGATGTTGATTCGTCCGATAAAGCAGCCCGGTTTATCCGCTTTTGCGATGCCTTTAATGTTCCTCTCGTAACGCTTGTTGACCTGCCTGGTTATCTGCCCGGAGTTGATCAGGAATATGCCGGTGTGATAAGGCACGGGGCAAAATTGTTGTATGCCTATTCGGAAGCTACCGTTCCCAAGATTACGGTTGTTTTAAGAAAAGCTTATGGCGGCGGATATATTGCCATGTGTTCGCACCATTTGCGCGCCGACTTTGTTTTTGCCTGGCCTTTGGCCGAAATCGCCGTTATGGGCCCCGAAGGTGCTGCCAATATTATTTTCAGAAAAGAAATTGCTTCTGCTGAAGATTCCGATAAAATGCGCCGGCAAAAAGTTGAAGAATATAAAGCCAAATTTGCTAATCCTTATGTAGCGGCTGCTTATGGGTATATTGATGCTGTTATCGAACCTGAAGAAACAAGAAGTATGCTTCTTCATGCTTTACAGATTTCCGAAGATAAAACAGTGGCCATGCCTGAAAAAAAACATGGGATTCCCCCTTTTTAAAAAATTGAATGATCATGCCGGAAAAAAATAAACCATCTTTTGAGTCTTTAATTGTTGATGATGTAAAATATAAAACTTTCCTGACCAAAAAGTTCAGGAACAGGAAAAAATATGTACCGCTTAATCCGGGTTTGGTGTCTGCATTTATTCCGGGTACAATCATTAAGGTTTTTACCCGGAAAGGCCGAAAAGTTCAGGTGGGTGACAAATTGTGTATCCTTGAGGCCATGAAAATGCAAAACATCATCATTTCCCCCATTGCAGGTAAGGTGAAAGCTACACACGTCAGGAAAGGGCAGATGGTACATAAAGGTCATGTGATGTTTGAAATTGAATAAACCTTCCATCTTTCCACCCTTCCACTTTTTCTTGCCCCGCTAACCTTTCTGACTGAATATTTCATTCGTCTGTTCAATATAATCCAGAATCTTGTCTTTCCCTTTTCTTTTTATTGCTGAAGTAATAAAATAGTTTGGTAGTTGCTCCCAGTCTTTTTCCAGTGTTTTATGGTATTTGTTAAGGTTTTTGTCTTTGTCCGACAGGCTGAGTTTATCCGATTTTGTAAATAAGATAGTAAACGGGATTTGTGAAACGGCAAGCCACTCCATAAATTCCAGATCGTTGGCCTGCGGTTCGTGCCGCATGTCAATCAACAGGAACAGGGTTAACAGGTTTGTCCGCTGAAGAATGTACTGCCTGATCAGTTTTTCCCACTTTGTCCTTTCGGTTTTTGAGCGTTTAGCATAGCCATACCCCGGGAGGTCAACCAGGTACCATGACCCGTTAATGAGAAAATGGTTGATGGTAATGGTTTTGCCCGGGCTGCCCGATACTTTCGCCAGTTTACGCCGGCCGGTCAGCATGTTGATCAGTGAGGATTTACCCACATTCGACCGGCCGATAAAAGCATATTCGGGCTTATCGGGAACAGGGCACTGGTTGATTTTTACCGAACTCGTAATATACTCGGCATGTAAGATGTCCATTGCTTATTTTTCGCCTCCGCCGTCTTTTTGTTTTCTTTTTTGGGATGAATTTTTATAACTTTCGAAATGACGTTCTTTTTTAATGTCGAAGATATCTTCCACGGTGACAAGTATCCCGGTTTCCTCAACATTTCCAAAATGGTCATTCAGTGCGGTACCGAAAGTTTTCATGGTAGCCGAAAGGTTCATATAGGCATTGAACAGCGGCGGGATGTTTTCGCCGAGTTTTCGCACCTTGTTAACCAATATTTTATAGTCTTCCTGATAATTGTAACCCGTGAAAACGCTGTTGAGGATTTTTTCATCGGTTGTGATTTTAAGCGGGTCAACCGGGCTGATCAGGTTATCGGGATCCGGAAAGTATTTGTGCATGAAAAACAAAACCATATCCCTTGCAAAACGGTCGAAATCAGGATACATGGTTACTTTTCCAAATAAATAACTGGTATCTGGATTTTTAATCAGCAGCGCGGCGATGCCATCCCATAAATTATCGAGTGCGTACATGCCGCGGCGCAGGTTGTAGTTTGGCTGGTACATCGGTTGAACAAATGAACGGCCCAGTTCGATGGTAAAAGGGAAATAATTCTTGATAAATTTTGGAGAATAATTAAACAATGCCGCAGTAGGTGAAAAGACTTTCCCCTCTTCGCTAACCTCCAGCTCTTTGCAATGAATGTACCGGTAACCGCCTATGATTTCTTTTTCATCGGGGTCCCATAAAACCATTTGTTTGAAACAATGGGTTCCGCTGTCATAATCATCAAGGTCGAGGTCTTTCCCCGTACCTCCACCGGCATCACGGAAAGTGATCTCACGCAAACGGCCGATTTCGCGCATTACATTGGGCGCATTCTCCTCTGTAATTATATAAATTTCGTTATGTCCGTTATTGGTGTCGCGCAAAAAAGTGTCTTCATTCAACTCTTTGACCAGTAGGGATTTGTCTACCGGGTTAATAATGGTTTCCATTTGATAATCGTTTTTCATTAATTTTTCTTTTCCACGATAAAGAAAAAGGCAACGTGCTTCAGGATAATCATTTTGAAAAGTCGTTAAACCTTTTAGATCATTGTATCTGATGTTTGTCGTATTTATAACCTCTATTGCAGCCAAAGTATCTGACCCGTAAATAATAAAATCTACTTCAACACCGGCTTTTCTGCCTGCCTGGCTTTCACGGGTTATCTCGGTATTATTCAAAATACTGCCGTTAGAAAAACTGATGATTTCAAGAAATCTGCTGAAATCGCCAATATTGCGGACCAGGCGCTCCATTTTTGCTTCCTTTTTGGATATTGCACCTCCAAAATTACGGAAAATACCGAATCTGGAAAACTTTAACTTTAAAAATTTTGTGATCAGGTGTTTTCTGTAAACAACGAACGAACTGGTTGTATGATTCGGTATAAAAGACGGATGTTCTTTGTTATTACTTCGGCCTGACCGCGTATGTTTTGTGAAAAAGGGATTGTTTTTCCGTAGCTGGTTACCATACCGTCGGGAAATTGTACCTCAATGTAATAGAAACTCTTTTTATCGGGAACTTCCGCTATTTTACTGATGTTTCCTTCCAGTTGGCCAAATTCCATATACGGGAAATTTTCCAAACGTATGTTCACGCGTTGACCGGTTTTCACTTTCCCGGCGCCTCTTACCGGAAGCAGCATTCTGCCGATAATTTTTTCAGCATGAAAAGGAATGATGGTCATTAAAAATTATTAATATCATTGCTTTTCGGAATTTTTTTTATTTTTTCCAGCGGAAATTTAATTCCCTTTTTAACCTGAATAATTCACAAATTCAAAATTAGGGTAAAAAAAGCCCATTTGCTGTAAAATTCAGCGGGGAGTTCAATTTTTACCTTTGTTTTCAACACTTTTACCCTTGCAGCTACTTTAATCAACTTTAGTTGAATTGTTTTCATGGTCGCTTTACAAAATTCTGTGCCCTGTAGCACTTCACTTTGCAGGGTATGAATCAGTACGTAAGCAGCAGAATGGAGGAAAAGGCGGAACTGGTTGGCCTTAAAACTATTGCACGACATCCTATCGGAGAGCAAATATGTTTTATGTTCCTTTATCCTCAGTTCAGCTGCGCCCCTGGCACAATACCCTTGTTCGTAAAGGGCTTTTGCCCGGATATTTAAGCTGCTGACTTTCAACTGTAACCTGGGCGTGCCTGTTTAAAACAGAATTTCTCGTGAGCCCCGTAATAAACTCCATCCATGGCAAATTATGTGTGTAACCCATTACTTCTTTTGAACAAAAATGGCTGTCGCCACGAAACACGATTAATGTATTGGGCCAGTGTTTGTGCAAAGATACTATTTATCAGCGAGTTAACAAGCTTTTTCCCTCGCTTTTTTTGACTTTTGTGAATTATTCAGGCTAAAAACACAAAAGAAATATTAAGAAAACTCAGCCTGATTGTTAATATTTTGCCGCTAGACGATAAAATAATAGGAATAGCGTTAAATGATGATTCATTTATAGACTTTGAGGATGGACTACAATATTTTACTGCCATTGAGAATGACCAAGACTTAATTATTACCAGAAACCTAAAGGACTTCAAAGCATCCAAACTACCTGTAATGACAGCAAGACAATTCTTAGAAACATTAAAATAAGACCAGTTGCCAACGATGTATATAAGGCTTTGGGCGATTGGTAGTTAAATTGAAGTAAACGATTCAGAACCGGAACCAATTGCGAAACCGACTTTGGGGACATCACCATCCACAATTACCACAACGACCCCTACAAATTGTATATCGACAATACGTTTAACAGCCGGATGGAAGCCTGGGACACACTTGTGCCGGATATGCACTACGGACAGTATGTTTTTAAAATGGTACAGATGAACGGCTATGATTCCGTACCGAATATTATTGAAGACAATATTCCCATTGATGCCTGCACATCAATTTCCTGGGGGCCGAAATGAGTCATCTGGTTCCCTTTTGACTTTTTTGCTAAATTTGGACGGTCAATCAAATCAAATGAGGAAACTCTTTCTTTTTGTACTTTTAATAGCGCTGTTTGCATTCTCAAAAAACACATTTGCCGATGCTGATTCACTCATTCGGGTTTACCTCAAATCTGCTCTTGTACAAAAAGACAATTACAACTACGATAGCAGCCTTCTGATTTTGAACAGGGGCCTGCCTTTGCTTGAGGGTACGGATAACCTGAAATTAAAAGCTGAGTTTTATGGCAAACTGGCCCGGATTTATTATTACAACGAGCGTTTTAATGAGGCCGTTTATTATTACAGGCAAGCCATCCTTCTGAGTAAAAAACTGGACAATTTCAAAATTGTATCTGACTACATTGGTATAAGTGTGATTTTTCTTGACCGGGGAATAACTGATACCGCTTTGCTCTACATTGATACCGCAAGATATTACCAGGAACAAAAAAGCGATACGGTCTATTCTTCCCTGGAAAACAACACGGCCCGAATTTATCTTGAAAAAGGGGAATTTGATACTGCCCTGAAATACTTTTACCGGGCACTTAACAGCGCCCAAAAAGAAAAAGACACCATCAGTTTAATTTATATTTACCTCAATATGGGTACCCTTTACCAAAGGATGAATAAGCTCGATGATGCGCTTGATTCATACTTGTTAAGCCTTGAATTGAGTAAGGCATCCAAAAACCTCGAAGGGATGGCTTATGCTTACAGTATCGGAATTATTTATGCAAGCCGGGGTGAACTGGAAACCGCGTTGCGGTATTATACCGAAGCCATCGCACCATGTACCAAACTAAATATGCTGGATGATTTATCGAACATTTACAGCAATATGTCGAATGTTTATATGCTTTTAAAGAAATACGATGAGGCAAGTCGTGTATTGCGAAAATCAATTGCATTAAGTTCAAAAGCCGGGTACCAGCGACAATTGGGTATTGCTTATGCTAACATGGGCAAAACCAACGAATTGAGCGGCCACTATGATTCAGCCATTTATTATTTGAAAAAATCACTACTGATTTTTCAGGAAATGGGTATGCGAAATCTGGAAAGTACGGTGTTCAAGATGATATCAGTAGCTTATGAAACAAGCAGGGATTTCGAAAATGCTTTAATTTATCGAAAAAAACATATTGCTTTGTCCGATTCTATTTTTAGTGCGGATGTTGAAAAGCAGATTGCTGAACTGAAGACCAAATACGAAACAGAAAAAAAAGAGCAGGAAAATGTACTCTTGAAAAAAGATATTGAACTGGAAAAACGGAAATCGAATTATCTCATTGTTTTAACAATTATTTTAATTATAGCAGGTGCTGTGAGCCTGGCCTTGTTTCATTTTATCAGGAAGAATGCGATTGCGAAGAAAAAACTGGCCGAAACGGAAGCTTCCAGACTGGAAGAAAAAGTGTCCTACCAAAAGCGCGAACTGGCTTCCGGCACACTCACACTTTCGCGCAATTTAGAGTTTATAAACAGCCTGATAGAAGACATACAATTGTTGTCGGACCATGTGGATAATGATAAAGCTTTTGCCAGTATCAGCCGGATAATCAAAAAGCTGGAACAGCAAAATTCGGATAAATACTGGGAAGAATTTGAAACCCGCTTCCAGGAAATTCACCGTAGGTTTTATCAAAAATTACACGATAATTTTCCCGGGCTCACCCCCAACGATGTTAAACTTTGTGCTTTACTGAAAATGGGCATGAACACGAAAGATATCTGCTCGGTTACCTTCCAAAGCGTTCGGGCAGTTGAAGCTGCCAGGTTGCGCTTGCGTAAAAAGCTAAAGCTGAGCGGTGGAGAAAACCTTGGAGTTTTTTTGCAGAAGATATAATTTAAGTCATTAGTCAGCAGTCAACTTTCTTTTTTCCTGACCCCATCATTTTTTCCCCTGTCGTAGTAATGTCGTAGTGATTTATTTGACAAAGGGCATCTGCCGGTTGTAATTTTACCAACTGAATGCAAATACTTTTCATTAAGGCAGTTCCGTATGGATATTTCTATCAGTTTAGTTGAGGGGGGTATTATAATGTTTGCAATTATTACCCTGGCCGTTTTTCTGAAAAAGATAAACATCGTAAATAAGGACGACAAGTTGTTGTTCAGTCGTATTGTACTGTACGTCACGCTTCCGGCAACTATTTTCTCTTCATTGGCGGTCACGCAAAACAACTGCTGGCCCGATTTGGTTTCCATGGCCGTTGTGGTAACGCTGGCATTCAGTGTTGTTACTGTTTCAGGCTTATTCACCTTCATATTCTAAAAAATGAAAGAAAAACCAAAAAACAGGAAAGAGACTTCTGAGAATATTAAAACAGAGCTGAAGGCACTGCTTAAGCTGAACCGAAAAAGGAAAGCAGCACTGCAAAAGTTATCGAAATCTATTTTAGATGCAGAGGGTGAAGTGCCCTTTAAAGAGGATAATTCAATAACTCACAAATAGAAAATAAACACATGAAAACAAAAAAATCACTTTACGCAACTATTTCAATTGTCTTGGTAAGTATTCTGGCCATTCAGCTTGGATGCAAAAAAGACGACCCCAACCGGATCCCGATAAAAAGAAATATGCCTGTTAGTTAGTTAGTCGAAATTCGAGAAAGAAAGTAAATTTTATATGTGATAATTAAAAAGAATAAGATATATTTTACCTGATTTAGGAAAATCGTTTAACGGGTTCTGCGATTTCTCTCTAATCACAAGTGAAAAAGTGAATTTTTAGAACCCACCTTAAGTATTCATTTTACATTAAAACGCTATGAAAAAATTATTTTTTACCGCAATTTTTGCATTGATTATTTCTATCACTTCCCTAAGTGGGCAGGAGAGAACCGATTATTCAATAGAATTTGTTGACGGAATATATACCCCCATATCTAATCTTTCGTCATCGTATTGGTTTGGTCATAATTATGTATTTTATGTAGAGGGGACTGATTATAAGCCTCAACTGTGTGTAAGCGTCTTGAAGTTACAAGATGATCATGTTGTGAGCCCGGCGTGGTTCGACTGTTTAAAAATATTTGAAAGCGGTGACGTTGTTAGTATGGTTTCCAGCTGTACCTTCAAGAAAGACTTGTACGTTTTCTATTATATGCAGCAGACAGGCAATAATACTGAATTAAATTATCTGGTTTCTAAAGTAGGTTTGTGGTTTCAAGATGGGCCAGCCATTTCGTTGGACCGAACGATAACTAGCCAAATATCAACAGTAGTGTATAACGATACTATTTATATGTTTTTTGTAGATGATGCGGACTCCATAGTAAAATATTATAGCCTTGTTTATAGCGAAACACAGTCGCAATTGGTATTAGTAAATGAAACCCCGGCCATTGTTGATAGCGAAATAAATAATTGCATTGGAACTGTCGCTGCCATAACTTTTGTTAACAAAAATCTTGAAGAAGAAATACTTATTGCCACTCCCACAAGCTATGTTGTTGTGTATACTAATAAAACGGCATTATATAGAGGTAAACCGGGTGCCTTTTATCACTTTGATGACATTTATAGTGTGCAAGACCACCATATTAAAAATATTTCTATGGCTCAAGGATCAGTGAAAGGGGGATCAACCGGTAATTATAATATCCAGTTTGGTTATACTTTTTCCGGGGATAATCAGGGGCTTGCCAGATGTGAATACAATATCCAAAATGGTTTTTCCTGGGAATGGGAACAACTTGAACACAATAATATTTTTTTAATTGGTGATTATACCTGGTATATGGAGTTTTATTCAAAATCTTCAACAAAACGTCAAAAATACTTATTGCAGGGATATGTTTGTGGTGATGGAGCAAGAGGTGCAATGTGGGAATCCGACAAGCTGGAATATGCAGATAAAACGGAAGAGGTAGCTCCTGTAAGCCATGCCAAAGATTTCTTAGATTTGGTACTTGTTGCTGAAGGTGCCCCGCCTTATACATTAAATGGCTACAAATTGTCCGACCCCGTATTTGATCCCGATCCCCCTTCCACTTTTGAGTATGTTGTTTCAAACGAGAATTCTATCTCAACATTAACGACATATTCCCTGGGAGTTGAAGCAAATATGGGGTTAGGTCCCGTAACTGCCGGGTTTAAAGCTTCGTTTATGGAGTCGTCAGGCACAACGGTAACCGAAACTACTACTATCACACAGCAGATCATTCCTCCGAAAATAGATACTGATTCAGCCGGACTGATGTGGTATTATTATGTTGCACCAACTGTGGAGAGGGAAAGGTGGATAATGAAGGATTATGATGGAAATGCCATTGAACCAAACCGGAACCTCTTCTTTTTTAAACTCAATTCACCACAAATGCTTAACCTGAGTTATAAGCTGGATTATTTTGGAACTCATTCACCAAGGGCTTATGATCTTGAGTCGTACAAGTTAAGAGACGTTCAAAACATAGCCGGCATTGACGTAATTAAGCATATTAGCGGGGTAGTTGATTTTGGGGGTTCTTCACCAACAATAAACGTCGATTTTTCTGAATCACATACTATAAAACATGATGAGTCATTTGAAGTCTCGGTGGGAATTGATGCAAACTATGGTATTTTTAGTGCCTCAGCATCTCTAACTGCATCACTTAAGTACGAGCGCGAACGTACAACTACCTGCGAAAAAGGTTTCCAAATCGACTGGTCGCTTTTCGCAGCAAAAAACCCTGAAGATACAACTAACGTAAGACGCTTTGTTCCTGAAGTATTTATTGCGAAAACCACAGACAGCACTGCATATTTTCTTCTGGAAGAGTTTAAGCATTACAAACCATTTTTTATAACATATGAAGTTGGTTCAATCACATATGGCGATTTTCTCGATCCTCCGTATTATATTGGCGAAAACCCAGATATAATAAGTAAATATAATTTCTTGAACTATCCCAATCCTTGTACCGATAAATCTAAATTTGCATATCAGTTACCCGATAAATCTCACGTAAGCCTAACGGTTTATAATACATATGGACAAACCGTCAACATACCGTTAAACGAAATTCAGTCTCCGGGGCAGCATGAATATGAACTATCCACTTTTAATCTACCGGCAGGTATTTATTATTACCGGATGCTAATTGATGAAGATTTGATAATGGGAAAGATTATTAAGAATTAGAGGAGGACACTGTCGTCGTGGTTCTCAACCCGCTGAATGGATTTGTCTCGACGAAGGAGAGTCAAACTTTCAGCGGGTTGAAAAAGCCGGATAATCCCAACATTAGGGACAATTCAAAAAAATAGTAATAAAAAATGAAGGTAGTATCCCTTTTTGTGTGTAATGGCTTCTTAAGCTAAAAGCAAAGTTATTCATTTTTTTGTCTTTTCTGTGGAATGAATGGAAGCGAAGCGGAGGCGTAGCCGGAGCGAGCTTCCATTCATT
>CAJVWU010000053.1 GCA_913009755.1 uncultured Bacteroidia bacterium | reverse complement strand
TGTCTTCTAAAATCTTCGTAACTTGCTCCTGTGTAAAGTGTATTCTTTTCATATGCTAAATATTTTAAAGTTTTATCAACTCCAAATTTAGTTAAGATGCACTTTACACACTTTTTGGGATAGTATCAATTAATCAGACTAATAAGTCAAATTGATAGATTTGATGCATCATGGACTTCAATTGAAAAAAGGGAAGGACAAAGTCTAAAACAATTGAAATCAATTGCAACGGTTAGGAGTGTTGGGGCTTCAACCCGAATAGAAGGTTCAAAGATGTCAAATGAAGAAGTTGAAGTACTTCTCAAAGAAATTGACATTACAAAAATTGAAGATAGGGACTCACAAGAAGTTGTTGGATATTTTGAAACTTTTGACTTAGTATCAGACTCGTATAATGATATGAGTATCAAAGAGAACCGTCTGAAAAACCTACATAAAATATTACTCAAACACAGCGAAAAAGACGACTGGCATAAAGGATATTATAAACAGCATAGTAATGCCGTTGAAGCACAATTACCAGACGGAACGAAACAAATTATCTTTAAAACAACCGATGCCGGATTTCCAACTGAAGATGCCATGAGACAATTAATTGATTGGTATAAAAAAGACAAGGAAACCCATCCATTAGTAAAGAATGCTTTGTTTGTTTACGATTTTGTCAGCATTCATCCTTTTCAAAATGGGAACGGCAGACTAAGCAGGTTGATTTCATCTTTATTGTTGCTAAAGCACGGCTACAAATGGATTCAGTACGTAAGTTTTGAACATGAAATTGAAAATAAAAAAGCAGAATATTATCGGGTATTAAGAAATTGTCAGTCACAACGACCTAATGAAAATGTAACAGAATGGGTGAAATTCTTCCTGGGTGCCCTCAATAATATTCAACAACAACTAATGAAAAAACTTGAGTTCAACGGGGTAGAGACAAAACTGTCGCCAAGAGAGAAATCAATATTAACATTTATTGGTAATCATGCCGGTTGCAAATCTGGAGAAATAGCAAAAAGACTGGGAATACCAAGTCCGACTGTCAAAAGAATTTTACCTGAATTAATAGTGAAAAACTTGATTGAAAGACATGGGATTGGACCAGGGACAAATTACTCAATAAAATAAAAAAACGCCCTGTAACAATCAGCGTTCTGATGGTCGGTACGGCCAAATCCACCCCCTTCAATAATCCCGTTACCTGATTAACTCATGCGAAGCAAAGGTGGTCGCAGCTTTCATACTGTAAAGGGGCAATTGCACCCTCCAGAGCGGGCTTATTGTCCTTTGTGTTTGCTGTTATTAATAAAAAACCCGCCTTCGTCTTCACTTCGTTCGACTTCGGCGGGCTGATCCCGCTTATGCTATCTTGTGGCGGAACTGTCCGCCAAAGCTCGCTACAGCGAGCGGAGGCGGAGAGTAAGGGATTCGAACCCTTGGTACCTTAAAAGGTACAACGGTTTTCGAGACCGCCCCGTTCGACCACTCCGGCAACTCTCCGGTGCAAAAGTAAAAGAATTACGAAAATGAGAAACAGATTATTTAACTGAAATCCATGAAACCCAAAAACACCTTGATTTTCCTGACAAAGAAAAGCCGGTAAATTTTTAAATAATATATTTTTTTATGAATGAAAATTTTGTCCTGAATTCTTTTTAAGTTAAAATAATAAGATCTTCTTATCTTTTCTGCCACCGGCTTTGCGTTTTTCAAACTAATTGTTAGATTTGATAATTCATAATTCATTAAGGAAACAGATGATTAAAGAATACCTGAACCAACCCTATCCGCCATTTAAAAGTAAATGGAAGTTAATAGTTTTTATAAGTTTATTCATTGCATTATTCATGCTAATCTTTCAACCGTTTGGGTCGTCAGCTTATCATGGTTCAAATGGGGTATTTATTATCGCCGGATATGGTTTCGTTACTTTTATTACATTAATTGTTGATTTGTTTGTCATTCAATTTTTCTTTAAAAGCTTGTTCGAGAGAAAAAACTGGACCGTAATAAAGCAGCTATTCTGGATTATCTGGATTATTTTCACCATTGGATTGGGCAATTACCTGTATTCGGCCATCATATTTTCTTATTGGAGCCTAAATGGATTCCTTATGTTTCAGGTTTACACGCTGTCCGTTGGGATTATACCAATCGTTATCCTTACTATATTGAAGCAGAACACATTGTTGTCGCAAAACTTAAAATCAGCAAAGGACTTCAATACCAGCCTGAACCATAAAGATGATGTATTTGAAAAACAAATTATTTGTTTAATGGCAGATAATGAGAAGGATAAACTTGAAATAGAATCATCAAATCTATTGTATATAGAATCAACGGGGAATTACATCAGGGTTTTCTATATTAAAGACAATGAATTGAAAAACATGCTTTTACGATGCACCTTGAAGCGGGCAGAATTACAAATGAAAAAATACCCTTTTTTAATCAGATGCCATCGGGCATTTCTGGTAAACACCAATAAAATTACTAAAGTAAAAGGAAACTCGCAGGGTTTGAAATTGGTTTTAAACAACACAGGAACGGAAATTCCCGTTTCACGTAATTTCTCAAAGCGCTTAAAAGATAAAATTAACCACCATCAATATTAAAGGGGTTTATCACAAAACAATAACCCTTTATCACCGCGCCAGGCATTTCGTCACAAAATTCAACCATGTATCCCAGAAGTTTTAGGCTTTGAATGTATTGAAATACTATTGCAACCTGATTCACGTGAATCCAATTGGTAAACGAGGAATAGAATGAATAGAATGGATAAAATAGAAAACAGGACGGTTAGATACACTATCATAGGAATAATGCTTGCCATTACCATGAAATTTATTTTATTTTTTGTGGCAAGACAAGTTTTCGGTAACTTTTCACTCTGGGGTTATTTTGCAAAATCTTTATTATGGGTTTGGCTCCTTTTAATGTATCTATATACAAGTAAAATAGAAAAACAAAAATTTCTTTTATGGGGTGATAAAAAATATTCATTCCTTTTTTACATAATTTCTATCGTATCAATTATCGGACTGTTGTATCTTTCCAGTCTTATTACCCATATTCTTGTTCCGTTTGTTTCAAAAACAGAACATAGTTTACTTTTAAAAAAGATGCTGGATTATACAAATGTACACCCCGTGCTACTTGTCTTTGCCAGCTTAACTGCGGGTGTTGTGGAAGAATTAATATTCCGTGGTTATTTAATTCCGCGGTTTAATATATTATTTAACAATCACTATTTACCGGTTATTGTTTCCGCTGTAATATTTGGAGCATTTCATTTTAGATATGGAACTGCGACAAATATAATTTTCCCAACTTTTTTCGGATTAATATTTGGTTTTCATTACCAAAAATATAGAAATTTGAAGCTCCTGATTATCATCCATTTCTTTATAGATTTCTCCTCGTTGGCTATGAATTGATAAAGACATAATATAAATTAAAAAACAAAAGATATGAACATTCAATTAGTTATGTATTTTTCTATACTTTTTTTTCTCTCGGAATCAGCCCTGATGATAACCAGGCATTCAAAAAAGAAAGGCGTAAAAATAAGAAACGACAGGAAATCCTTAGCATTGCTCTGGGTTACAATACCAGTGAGTTTAACAATAGGTTTTTTTACAGCATATCACCAAAAATGGAACATGTTAAATTATTCGATAGCCTTGTTGGGATTATGTATTTTTCTGATAGGAATAACTGTCCGGTGGATTTCAATAATTCAATTAAATAAAGCGTTTACTGTTGATGTAGTAATAGCAGAAAACCACAAATTGAAGACAGATGGAATATATAAAAACATCAGGCACCCAAGCTATTTCGGATTACTACTCATTTGTTTTGGCCTTTCAATCGCCATGAACAATATAATTTCAATCGTTGTGATTACAATTCCTGTTTTACTTGCAATAACCTATCGAATTAAAATAGAAGAAAACACCTTAATGAATGAATTTGGTGAAACTTATGAAAGTTATATGACAAAAACACACAAGATAATTCCGAAATTATATTAGCCAATTAAAGAATTACTGCATGGAATAAACACGTATCAAACGGCTGAAAAGTATTGTTTGCTCACAAGGTTTCCTTTTTTACATTTTCCGGAAACAAGTTCCCGTCAGCGTAAAAAAAGAAAACCCATCCTGTCGGTTGGGCTTTTGATTTGCGGAGAGGGAGGGATTCGAACCCCCGGATCCGTGAAGATCAACGGTTTTCAAGACCGCCGCATTCGACCACTCTGCCACCTCTCCTTTGAGGGCGCAAAAATACAATTTCCTGTTAAATGCAACAGGTTAATAAGTCATTTTTTAATATGTATTTTCTTTCGGAAATTGTTTATTTGAAAATCATTATTGATTTTGGTTACTTTTGTCTTTTATGAAACATACACTCCTTCTTAAATCCATTTTCTTTCTTTCAACAATTCTTTTCCTTCAGCTTATTGTTACTGCACAAACAGGAAAAGGAAGTTTCCCGGCACCAAAAAAGTATTGTCTGACCTGCCATCAGGGGATAGCGCCCATCCGGCAGCACAGTTCGGACATGATGAAAGAAATATATAAAAAAGGGCTAAAGGCCGGTGACCCAAATGGCTGTATTCTTTGCCACGGCGGAAACCCCGATGCAAAAACCGCGAAAGAAGCCCACCGGGGAACGGTGGCCTATTTTTCAAATCACGACGGGCCCAAAGATTTTTATCCCGATCCCGGAAGTTCATGGATCAATGAAAACACCTGTGGACAGTGCCACCAGGAACAGGTGGGTGCCCAGATGAATTCCCTGATGATGACCGAACAGGGCAAGATACAGGGCACGCTCTGGAGCTTTGGCGGCATGGAAGGTTACAACCACGACATCGGCAATTATGTTACCGAGAACCCATCTGACCCACACAAACGATTAGGAACCGAAACCTACCGGAAATACATGGAAGCGCTTCATGAAAAGAACCCGCAGGTGTATCCTTCCAAAATGAAAAAACTGCCGCCTGCCCCCACTGCCGAACAAGTTGAAAAAAACCCGCAACTGGCAGCCTATACTTACCTGCGCCAGGAATGCCAGCGGTGCCACACCGGCTCCAAAGGCCGGCAAAAGCGCGGCGACTTCCGCGGTATCGGCTGCTCTTCATGTCACATACCTTACTCTAACAACGGTTATTACGAAGGCAACGACAAAAGCATCAGCAAAAGTGAAGCAGGCCATTTACTGGTTCACAGCATACAGGCCGGACGCGAAGCGAAGGTCACTGTTGGCGGTACGACGTGGTCGGGCATCCCTGTGGAAACCTGCACCACCTGCCACAACCGTGGAAAACGGATTGGTGTTTCATACCAGGGGTTGATGGAAACAGCATACGATCCCACCTATGACCGGCACGGCAAGGGACAACCCAAACTACACACCAAACATTACCTTCATCTTCAGGAAGATATTCATTCAAAAAAAGGCATGCTTTGCCAGGATTGCCACACATCAAACGACCTGCACGGCGATGGTTTTCTATCGGGCAGCACACTGGCGCCTGTTGAAATTGAATGCCAGGATTGTCATGGGACAACCAAAAAGTTTCCGTGGGAACTGCCCATTGGTTACGGTGATGAATTTGACACGCTCCCTGCCACCGGCCCCCCCCGGGGAGTTGCTATTCAGTTTGCCAAATACCTGAAAAAGGGTACGGTTTACAAACCACATGACGGCTATCTTATTACAGCACGTGGCAACCCCTACACCAATGTGGTTAAAACCGGCGACAGCGTGCTTGTCCATCTGGCCAGTGGGAAGGATTTAATTCTGAACCCCTTAAAAAAACTGACACAGGAAAACAAATTATCTGAAAGCGGGCGTGTAGCCATGGATCAGATTGATGTTCACCTGAACCGGTTGGAATGTTATTCCTGCCATGCTACCTGGGCACCACAGTGTTACGGATGCCACGTGAAAGTGGATTACAGCAAAGGTATGAAGCACGTGGACTGGCTGGCTGCTTCGTCCGACTATGATATTCACGGGCTTACCGGAGGTGCCCGCGGCAACCTTGATGATTACCTCGTGGACGGTGAAATTACCGAAACACGAAGTTACCTGCGCTGGGAAAACCCACCGTTGTCCCAAAACGGCGAAGGGCGCATCTCCCCTACCATCCCAGGGTGCCAGACAACAATAACAGTTATCGGGAAAGATGGAAATGCTTTGATGCAAAACCATATTTTTAAAATACCCAACGTGGAAGGTGCAGGCGCAGAAGGGCAACTGGCCATTGATATGTCGCCCGTGCAGCCGCATACCATCCAAAAGGAAGCCCGTACCTGCGAAAGCTGCCATACCATTGCCAAAACATTGGGTTACGACATCAACGGAGGGAAATATTTTGCTGACCCCTCAAAAGACCTGATCATTGACCTGATGACGGCCGGGGGTAAGATCATACCACAAAAATACACGGTTCAAAAACCGGGAATCCCCAACCTCAAGATGGACTGGTCGCGGTTTGTGAGTGAAAAGGGCAGGCAATTGCAAACGGTAGGCCATCACTTTAAACTCTCCGGTCCGCTGAATGCAGCAACCCGCTCAAAGCTGGACCGACGCGGGGTTTGCCTGTCATGCCACCAGACCATCCCCGACAAAGACCTGGCTGTTTCCCTGATGTCACACACGGCAAAATACGCCGGGGTTGTCATTGACAATGAAACCCATCAGGGTATACTGCATAAAATACTGTTATTAAGTGCCTGGACACAGGTGCTGCTCGGCCTTTTGGTTGGCGTGGGGGTTGTTCTGTTGGTTTTCAACTTTTTGAGAAGAAAAAAATAAGAGTTTGGCGTTTGATAATGTGACCCCCTCTGCCTTCGGCATCCCCGCCTGACTGACGCAGTCGGGCAGGTCACCCCGAAGGGGGAGAATATTGTTGTTTCATTTGTTAATTTCTATGTTTTACAGTCATGTGCATAGTTCTTGGCTCTAAAATTCTAAAATCTCAATTCCTGAATTTTTTTTTATAAACGAATTGATGATCTGACGTGCTTCCTTGTTATCCTGTTGCGGTTGAATACATTCGTGCAACATAGACGGATCATTATTTAAAACTGCCGGATCAATAAAACCGAAACCTGTATATTTTCCGCGTTCAATTTTTACAACCGACTTTTCATCATCGTTCCTGCCTTGTCCTACGATAAAAAAACTATCGTCACCAAAGTGATAATTTTCCAAGGCCATGTTCACTTTTTGGTTATAGTTTTCCGGTTGTTCCTCTCCGGAACAGGCACCCTGACATTGATGAATCTGATATTGGAAACAGGCACCCTGCGTGTTATACAGGCCGCACAACTTCTGGCATAAGTTGAATTTTTCAGTCAGGTTAAACAAATGCTCTTTCCCTTCCTGTAACGAGCTGTACGTATAAAGCGGGCTGAGGCGGTCAATGATCCGGGAAACTTTCAGGTTGATGTATCCCTTTTCATCGGTAAATGAATATAAACCATAATTGAAAAAAGTCCGGCGCTGAGTGCGGTTGTACAAAGGTTGGTGCTTTTTAATCTCTGCCGATTCAAGCAACAGGGCCACCAACTCGTTCCCCGTCAGTTCATAGCCGACCTCGTCAATGGCATCTTTCATCTCCACGGCTTTCTTGTGCAGGTTGTTGTTCAGGTGTGATAGTACCCGGTCATGGATATTGATTGATTTTCCAATATAAATCAAGCCGCCATCTTTATCATAAAAATAATAGACGCCGGGTCCTTTCGGAAGGTTTTCAGTCAGCGACCGGTTTCGTCCGGATTTCACTCCGTTGGCTTTCAGGTTTTCCGGATTGGGGTCAATGGTCAGTAACAGTTCAAACAAGCGGGCAGTTGCCAACGCATCCCCGGCAGCCCGGTGGCGGGCATGGTTGTTAATCCCCAGGTCATTGCAAAGTTTGCCCAGACTGTATGACGGCCTTCCGGGAATGAGTTTACGGCTTAGTTTGACGGTGCACAATGTTTTTCGTTGGAAATCGTAACCAAGACCTTTAAATTCATTCCTCAGAAAACTGTAATCAAAATTTACATTGTGACCTATAATAGTCTTTTCTTCTGTAAGTTCTACTATTTTTTTTGCTATCTCATAAAACCGGGGGGCACCGGCAACCATCCGGTTGGTGATGCCTGTCATCTGAACGATCCGGTAAGGGATTTTCTTTTCCGGGTTAATCAGGCTTTCAAACGAATCAACCACTTGTTTGCCATCATGGATGTAAATGGCAATCTCTGTTATTTTCTCACCTGCCGCACTCAGGCCGGTGGTTTCTACGTCAAGGATGGCATACATCAGATTTGTAATACAGGCATTTCACGATAAATCTTCCCATCCAACTGGCAACCGCCTTTTGCGTGATCAGGATGAGAGGTATCTATCGTCGGATCATAAATATTAATGTTGAATTTCTTTGTTCCCCACTGTTTAAAAAAGAAAGGGACATGATGTTTCTGACAAATTTCCTTAATTACATCTACCCAGTTCTTCTCAATAGGTCTTGCACCAGCCCCTGATTCACCACCTACTATAACCCAATCCAGTTTGTCGATATACTTATCTAATGTAGTAATAGGGCCGATCAATGGTTCACAGGAGAGGAATTTTATTGAAGCAGGTATTTTGATCAGATCATTAATTCTTGATGTTACTCTTTCATTCTCAACAGAAACACCTAACCATATATTATTGGTCCAATTTAATTGACCTGCAATGTTTAATACCCTTTCAGATCGTTTTGTTAAAAGCTGATAATTATGCTGAGGAGTTTCATTCATTACATTAAAAACACTCTTTATAAACTCATCGGGTACTTCATGATGAAATAAATCACTCATTGAATTCACAAAAACGGTCTTCGGTTTTTTCCAGAAATAAGGTTTATTAAGTTCTTGAGGATGTATAGTTAATTTAAAACCATTTCTATATTTTTCCAATCCCATTGCTTTTAGTCGAAGCGATAACGGCTGTGCATAACAAAATACACAACCATCTGATATTTTCGTACAACCTGTTGTTGGGTTCCAGGTTATTTCTGTCCATTCGATGTTTGAAATACTCATAATAATATTATTTTTTCTAAAATGGAATTCTTTAAACAACTTTTATGATTAAGACTAAAATGCCAATTTTTAATTATCCCTTTGTTATATAAATCTCGCAATAATTTTCTGGCATGTTTTGGAATAAAACCTTTATTAATTGTGAAGAGATAAATATCCTTATTGGTTGTAACTTCTTTATCTAAAATTTTTTTCTTTAAATATTCTTCAAAAAGCTCAACCTTTTTCGCTTTTCCAGACTTTCCAGTAAATAAATCTAACTGTTCACTAATAATATTTTCATTCGAAATATCAAAATTAGCTTCTCCTCTTAACTTATCATATTTCCAAGCAATATTTAAAAACTTTTCCATTCCTAATGGGTGATTGCTACCAAATATTAATCCATATATATTTGCACCTTTTTTAATTGAAAATGGTGCAAGAAAATAACTTTCATTTTCAATTTGACTCTTATAAGATTGATATACTATTTTGTGTATATACTTATAACTTTTTTCTTCAACATCCTTTTTGCTTAATCTAAGATGCTTGTTAATTGATTCTTCTTCAATAAATCTATTAGTAATAGAAGAGGAAATAAAAAATAGAAAATCTGTTCGTTTTAATGTTACTAACATTTTAAATATCTTTTGATCAATTTCCTTTATTCCAAATTGATCTAAAAAAATTAAACTTGCAGCATTTGTATTTAATAATTTATGATAGTAAGAATAAAATAGTTCCTGAAATTTTCTATTCTCAGTTTTAACATTATAGGAACTATTATAAAGATATTTTTCAATATTATTTTTAAGTCTTTCGTATATCTCGCCTTCTTTTTCATTTAGTACAATATTTATTTTTATTCTCTTTTCTTTAACTAACTCCAAATAGGGTTGTAATTCTTCAAAAATAATCAATGCTGAACCTGAGGTATTATTTATATCACACCCTTGTCCTGCAAAAAAGTCAATAATGTTAATTTCATGCCAATATATGTTCCTATTATTAATAAATACAGGTAACCAAGACCTTAAATAATCCCTAAATATTCTGAGCTTTATAAGAGTTTCCTCTGTATAAGGTTCATTATGAAACTTTTTCATTACTTATAGCTTATATAGTAATCGCAATCATCAAAATTAAGCAAATAGCAATCCTCACTGCTCCCTAAAGTTCAACGTCATCTGAATGGCCCTGACTTGTTTTTTCAGTTTTTCCACTTCTTCGGCAAGGGCATCTTTTTCCTTGTTGGGCTCGGGCACTTCCGAACTGATGTAATTCACAAACTTCCACACTTCTTTCAAATCATTCACCTGAATGTCAAAAGGTTCATAAAGGGGGTTGAGTGAATGTAATCTGAGGACTCCCTCTTTTTCCATTTTGTTTTCCACCACCTTAAAAACGATACCATCTTCCCTGGTCAGCAGAATGTAAGCATGGTGATTGCGGATTGTACCCCAGTCCTGGACAAACTCACCGGTTACATAAGACTTGTCAGGAATAGGAAGCATGGAATCGCCACTTACCTGGAAACTGCGGTACTTTTTTTGTTTTGACAGAAAAGGCAACCTGAATGTGGGGAGGATGCTGATGTATTCCGGATCGGCAAACCCTGTAGTGTAGCCTGCCTTGGCTTTTTCGTTCACCAGTTCAATGTTTTCTTCGTTGTCCTCCCCCACCGTGGTGGCCAGTACACGCAGGTTGCTCCCTTTGATGTAAGTATCATAACCCCGCTCCAGTTGCGAGAACTGGCTTTCGGGCAAAGCACTCAAATCCACTTTGATAAGTGTGTCAATGGCTACGCCGTAATACTCCGAGAATTTGATCAGGGTATCCATATTCGGTTGTGCCACTCCGTTTTCATAACCGCTCAGCGTTGAGCGTTTCATTTCCAGCTCAAAGGCCACATCGTCCTGAGTGCGGCCGCGCCGTTTGCGTAATACTTTGATGTTGTTGTTAAATAGCATGGTTTTGTTTTTTAAGCCCCAGCCCTAAAGGACCGGGTAACTGATTTGTTTCATAGCTGATTTGTTTCATAGCATTTTTTTACTTCGCTTTCAGTTTTCCCGATCCTTCAGAGCCGGGGGAAAGATGAGTATATACTTTATAAAATATTCTCTTCCCACTTGACAATACCTACCCATTTTGATTATATTGTAGTCATAAAAATGATTAAAAACTAATCAAATGTAATACATATTTATTAAATGTCAAGTATTCCGTCAAAATATTTAAAAAAAAATGGAAACAACAAACAGAACCATAGTACATCTTGACCTGGATACTTTCTTTGTTTCGGTGGAACGGCTGGTCAATTCGTCGCTTATCGGCAAACCGGTCATTATAGGGGGTATGTCAGACCGGGGTGTGGTAGCCGGTTGCAGTTACGAAGCACGGCGGTTCGGTGTCCGTTCGGCCATGCCCATGCGGATGGCCCGGCAATTGTGCAACGACGCCATTGTCATTCGGGGCGATATGGAACTGTACAGCAATTATTCAAAACTGGTTACTGAAATTATTGCCGAACGGGCCCCTCTTTACGAGAAAGCCTCCATTGACGAGCACTACATTGATATCACCGGCATGGACCGCTTCTTTGGCAGCCTGAAATGGACTCATGAACTACGGGAGTATATCATCAAAAATTCGGGCTTGCCCATCTCTTTCGGGCTTTCGACCAACAAAACCGTGTCAAAGATCGCTACCACCGAGGCCAAGCCCAACGGTGAACTTTATATTCCCGGCGAAAAGGTGAAGCCCTTTCTTTTTCCGCTGTCCATCCGTAAAATACCGATGATTGGAAAGAAAAGTTACCGGCTGCTACGTTCCATGGGCGTTTCCAGCATCCGTACATTGAGTATGATCCCGCCCGAAATGATCACACAGGTAATGGGCAAAAACGGTATCAGTGTATGGAAAAAGGCCAACGGCATTGACCCAACCCCTGTCATCCCTTACTCCGAACGCAAATCCATCAGCACTGAGCGCACTTTCGACAAGGATACCACCGATGTGGAAAAACTAAAAGGCATCCTGATCAGCATGGTGGAGAAAATTGCCTTCGAATTGCGGAAGAAGCAAAAACTAACAGGTTGCATAACAGTGAAGATCCGTTACTCCAACTTTGACACCCACACCCTGCAAAAGCACCTCCCCTACACTTCTTTCGACCATGTGTTGCTGGAAACGGCACTGGAGCTTTTTGAGCGGCTATATAAAAGGAGGATGCTCATCCGGCTTATCGGGGTACGGTTCAGCCACCTGGTGGGCGGATTCCAGCAACTGGAACTGTTTGATGACACCCCTGAAATGACCGGTCTTTACCAGGCCATGGACAGCATCCGCCTGCGTTACGGCAGGAAAGCAGTGCAAAGGGCGGTGGGGCTTGCCCCGTCTTCATCCCCCGCCCTGAAGGACGGAGTAACTGAAGCACGTTCTTACTAACTAAAACTTTACGAAAGTAAATGACGAATGTGGACGGCGAGGTGCCCTACGGGCTTGCTTCGCTTCGCGAAGTGCGCGGGGTAAATTAACGCTTAACTCCTAACGCAGATGAACTTCATCCCGAAGGGATAGAATGGCAGAAAGCCATAGAATTTATTCTTTGGCGACGGGAGATGCAAGAGAGATGGAACGAACAACTTATTTAAAATGACCAGAAATAAAATGAAGGATTTTTTCAATATGAATACTTATCAATTAAATCCAGAATCATTTTCCGGCCTGATTAAGGAGGGTTGTCCAGTAATTTTTTCCGTCAATGGCAAACTTCCAGGCCATCCAGCCACACACCATTCCATTATTCCACCGCGTACCCCACAACCACCCGGCAGCTCCCCTCAAACACTCTTCCAGGTACGCCAGGGCGGACTCTGGAAGGTGTTTCCACCATTGCACCGACGGCAACCCTCTCACCCCTTCACATTCTCACCCCCTCCCCCTAACCTAACTCCCTCATGTACCTGAATGCTCATTCATATTACAGCCTGCGCTACGGAACCTTTTCCGTGGAGAAACTGGTGGAAGCCGCCAGACAACGGAAAGTGGAGACCATGGCCCTGACGGACATCAATAATTCATCAGGAATGATAGACTTTGTAAAGGAATGTAATGAACAGGGCATTAAGCCCATTGGCGGGATGGAAATCAGGAACAGGGACGAATTGCTGTTTACCGGCATTGCCCGTAACAACGAAGGTTTCAGGGAACTGAATGCTTACATGAGCGCCATCAACCTGGGAGAAAATGAATATACGGAAACAGCACCTGAATTCAGTAACGTTTTTGTTATTTACCCTTTCGGGGATAAGTTTTCACGAAAACTGAAGGAAAACGAATTCATCGGCGTAAAACCTTCACAGGCAAGAAAACTAATTACACGTACGGCAGGCGATTTTTCAAAAATTATTATTCAGCAACCCGTGACTTTTAGCGATGAAAAAAGCTACTACCTCCATAAAAACCTGCGGGCTATTGACCACAACCTGCTGCTGAGCCATTTAAAACCCGGAATGTTTGCCAGGCCCGATGAAACTTTCCTTTCACCGGAAACTATCCGAAAAACTTTTGCCCGGTATCCTTCAGTCATCGAAAACACGGAAAAACTGACGGATGGATGCAAAATAGACTTCGACTACAACAGCATCAAGAATAAAAAAACATTTACAGGCAGCCGTTACGACGACAGGATTTTGCTGGAAAAGCTGACTTACGACGGGCTGAAATACCGCTTCGGTGAAAATAACAAGCAAGCTTTACAGCGGGTGAAAAGCGAGCTGGCCATTATTGACAAACTGGGGTTTTCTTCCTATTTTCTCATCACCTGGGACATCATCCGCTATAGTATGTCGCGTGGTTTTTATCACGTGGGACGGGGCAGCGGCGCCAACAGTGTGGTGGCCTACTGCCTGAAAATCACCGATGTGGACCCCATCGAACTGAACCTGTACTTCGAACGATTCCTCAATCCCAAACGCACATCACCTCCCGATTTTGATATTGACTACTCGTGGAAAGAGCGTGATGAGGTAACCGATTACATCTTTAAAAGATATGGCCGGGAACACACCGCATTATTAGGTACTTCCGTAACATTCAGGGGCAAATCCATCTACCGCGAACTGGGCAAGGTACACGGCCTCCCAAAATCCGATATTGACCGGCTGACCGGGAACCCGATGGCGGAAAAAGACAGGAACGGGATCACCCGCCACATCTATTCCCTTGCGGTGATGATGACCGGCTTCCCCAACATCCGCAGCATCCACGCCGGGGGCATACTCATTTCCGAAGAGCCCATCACCTGCTACACCGCCCTTGACATGCCACCCAAAGGTTTCCCCACCACGCAATGGGACATGTATGTTGCCGAATCCATCGGGTTTGAAAAGCTGGACATCCTCAGCCAGCGGGGCATCGGGCACATCAGGGATGCAGCTGATATCATCAGGCAAAACCGGGGCATTGACGTGGATGTGCACAGAGTGGACAAGTTCAAAAAAGACAAAAAAGTACGGGCACAGTTGCGCAAGGCCGAAACCAACGGCTGTTTTTACATTGAAAGCCCGGCCACACGCGGGCTGCTGAAAAAGCTGAAATGCGACAATTATCTGACATTGGTGGCGGCCAGCTCCATCATCAGGCCGGGGGTAGCGCGATCGGGGATGATGAAGGAATACATCTACCGTTTTCACAATCCTGATAAGTTTAAATACATCCACCCGGTGATGAAAGAACAACTGGAAGAAACCTACGGTGTGATGGTTTACCAGGAAGATGTCCTCAAAGTATGTCATCATTTTGCAGGCCTCAACCTAGCCGATGCCGATGTGTTACGCAGGGCGATGAGCGGCAAATACCGTGGAAAACAGGAGTTTCAGCGGATTGTGGACAAATTTTTTGAAAACTGCCATGCCCGCGGATATCCCGAAGAGACCACCAAAGAAGTGTGGCGGCAGATCGAAAGTTTTGCCGGCTACTCTTTTTCCAAAGCACACTCGGCTTCTTATGCCGTGGAAAGTTTCCAAAGTCTTTTCCTGAAAGCGTATTTTCCGCTTGAATTCCAGGTGGCCGTGATCAACAACTTCGGCGGTTTTTACCACAGTTGGGTTTATTTTAATGAAGCCCGGCGCCAGGGGGGAAATATCCTGCTTCCTTGTGTGAACAACGGCGAATACAAAACCTGCATCAAAGGAAAAAGTATTTATACGGGCTTCATCCATGTGGCCAAACTGGAAAGTAAAACGGGGAAGGGGATTGTTGAAGAAAGGGAAAGAAACGGACAGTATTCCGGCCTGGAAAACTTTATCCGGCGTGTGGACCCGGGCATGGAACAGTTGATCCTGCTGGTGCGTGCCGGTGCTTTCCGGTTTACCGGCAAATCGAAGTCAAAACTGCTTTGGGAAGCCCATTTGCTGCAAAAGACAAGCAAAGCCCTGCCCAAAGGGCTCAGGCTGTTTGAGGATAAACATAAACAGTTCAAGCTCCCCGAACTGCTGCACGACCCGCTGGAAGATGCCTACGATGAGATCGAGCTGCTCGGCTTCCCCGTTTCCATGTCGTATTTTGACATGCTTCAAACCTCATTCCGCGGTGAGGTGCAGGCCTGCGATTTTGACAATTTGATTGGTAAAAAGATCAGGGTGGTGGGATTGCTGGTCACCATCAAATATGTAAAAACCGTAAAGGGCGAGCTGATGCACTTTGCCACTTTCCTCGACCCGTCGGGCGAGATGTTCGACACCACTCATTTCCCCGGCTGCCTCAAAAAATACCCTTTCCGGGGACACGGCGTCTATCTCATCTTCGGTAAGGTGGTCGAAGAGTTCGGCTATGCCAGCATCGAAACAGAGAAAATGGCCAAACTGCCTTTTCAGCCCGATCCGAGGGAGGGGTGACATTTTACAATGATCTCATTCGCGGTTGCATCTAAGCTCCGTATGATTATGAAATCAGCCAGGATAAGGTGTCGCTGTTTGTGCCCATTATAGTTAATTATGTTGAGGAAAAAGGCGGAAAAGCAGTCGGAAAACTCTTTGAAAACGTTTTCAAATAAAATTTGAGGTCTTTGTAATCTTTTAAAACCCAAAATTGTCATTAAATTTCGTTAAAATGACAATTCCGGATTGCCCCGGAAATCCACTCACAGCCTTAGGCACTCGTCATTAGCGCGTTTCTCCTAATGACAAATCAGGAGGAAATCAAATTTTGGCGGACAGCCGATCAGCAAGAGGTAGATTTTGTTGTAAGCCCGGTTTTAGGCTCACCTTTTGCACTCGAAGTTGAATTTAGCGCAGTGAATTTGAAAAGAAAAAAGTATCAGAAATTTATAAATGCTTATCATGAAATCCCCTTAAAATTTATTTCATACACCAACCATAACGCGCATCCTGCCTTTTTACTTATTCCCCTTTCGCCAAAAAGCAGGTTTCCTGTAAAGCCTTTGTTTTAAAATGTAGCCCGCAATTAAAAGGATCAGTATATTAATCCCGGCCACGGGGATGATCAGCACGTAAAAATCACCGATCAAGAATTGAAAGATGCGCATGGTATGGACTTCCAGCATAAAATTCCATAACGACATGGGGCTGTCTGAGATAATATTTTCAGGCATTTTTGCAAATGCTTTCTGGTGCTTCACGGGAACAGCCCCTTTATTGAAATCAAAATACCAGGCCCTCCCCTTTTCATCCTGCCAGAAACCGCTGACCACCACCTCCCCGATGGGTTTGGCATTGGGGTCAAATTTCACATTCCTGTTGCCTGTAATATAATCTTCAACCAGATTGTTTTCCGTATCCCAGCGGTACAATCCTGAAAAAGAGCCCACCAGGTACCCGCCTGCTTTGGCTTTTACTAACGCATTGATGCCCATAACACTGATGGGCGGCTGCAATGCAAAACGCTGTGGCTTTTCTTTGAAATCCTTATCAACCCAGTAAAATCCATCGGGTGTGCCCAGCAGAAATATTCCTTTCTCCGCGTCATAAATCATGGCCCTGAAACGGTCGAACCAGGGATTGTCGTTGGCAAGATAAGTAAACGGCAGCCTGATGACATCCATGTTGGCAATTGGAATGAGCAATGGCGGACGCAAAAACATCCCCGTCAAGGCACTGATGATTAAGAATGCAATCAACCCATCACCCAGTTTGTTATGCCATTTTTTAATCCAGCGCTTGCTGTTTTTGAGCTTGTTGAGGCTATGTCCCTTTTTCCTGTGCCAGGCCATCCGTTGCGGCGCCAGCCAGTGCAACAGTCCGGTAATAGTTAAAAAAGTAAAAATCAGGGCGATGAGATCAACAAACAACCGTCCGGGCATCCCGAATATCTCGCCCGAATGGATGACCCACAGTGTCCGGAACAGCCCGATACGACCATGATAATCATCCGATGCACTGATGTTGATGACCTTAAAATTCAGGTGGTTCATGTCAGAAACCAGCACATGGTTGCGTGTCATCACATAAAGTAAACTGTCACGTCCGGCAATTGAATAAACACGCGGATTGATCACCGGCATCGGTACCTGTTTCCAAAGGCCCACAGCAGCATCGAAACGATAAAGGCCAAAAAGAGTACCCGCAAACAGTTGCCCGTCAAGGGTTTTATAAAGGGTTGATATTTTCCGTTCATCCGTAGTGGCGGGAAAACCGTTGTCGAAACGCGAAAATGATGAAAACGAGGTATCCGTTTTCCAGATACCCACATTGCCATACAACAACAGGGTGGTGTCGTTCAGGGGCAATATGGATTTTACTGCACCACTATTCCAGTTATTGTAACGATATCCGGCAGGTAGCAGGCTGCGGCTGACAGAAATACCGGAAAAGGCTAAGCGGTGGTTCAGCACAATCCCCGAAAAGGCAAACAGCAGGACAAAAATGCCAAACACCAACGCCGGATGACGATGGTAACGTATCAGTTTACGAATCCTGCGCCTGCGTTTGTAATATTTACTCTTTTCTGCTTCTGTCAACGGTTTGTTTTAAGCGCGCAAATGTAGGACTTATTCTTCGGAATTGTGCGAATGGGCAGATGACTGTTTGATGGCAGAACCCCCGAATTACCTGATTGTTTTTTTTAACAACGACGTCCCAAACAACTGCGGCATCCACAGAAGATGTGTAGTCATGTTTATGGACAATGCATAACGGGAATAATGAGTTAGTCAGATTAAAAATAATATTCATTGAAAGTTATTAACAAGCCAACCTGCCGTGTATTATTTTAGTAATTTTAAACAATTAATTAAAGCGCCATTCACGCCAAAGGTTTTCTTAAAAGAAAATAAGGAATATCAAAGGCTATTGCTGTTAACCAAACACGAAATGTCATGCGGTTTCAAATCAAATTCCGGCTGGAAGGCAAAAGGCAGGTGCTGCCGTTGAATTATCAATACCCGCTGAGTAGCTGGATATATAAAGTGCTGGAGAAAGGCGATGCCGACCTGTCCGGTTTCCTGCATCGTGAAGGCTATAGATTAGAAAACGGGAAGACTTTTAAGCTTTTTACCTTTTCGCAACTGCGTTTCCCGAACCGAACGTTTAAAATCATTCCCCGGTCCGACCGTATGGAACTATGGTCGCGCAACGCATGGCTTACCGTGGCGTTTCAACTGCCGCAGCCTGCCGAAAAATTCGTCATGGGCTTGTTCAGGGATCAGAGGGTTATCATCGGCGACCGGATATCGCAGGTAACCATGGAAGTGGGAAGTGTGGAAGCCGTGAAAGAACCGGAGATAAAATCAGAAACTGTAAAAATCAGATGTCTCTCCCCCGTTGTAGTTACCGAAAACCAACCCGGACAGAAATACGAAACCTACCTCTCCCCTTCGGACGACCATTATGCCGGGTTGTTCTTCCATAACCTGCTGGACAAACATAAAATCCTTTCCGATGAATTTGCCGGTTTAGACCCGTTTGCCGGAAGCGGCGAGCTGAAATTTGAATGCCTGACCAGGAATCCCAAAGGTAAAATGCAAATCATCAAAGCTTTTACCCCGGAAGAGGTGAAAGTCAGAGGTTATCTGTTTGATTTTGCCCTGACCGCCCCGGCTGCGTTAATCCGCACCGGCCTCAACAGTGGATTCGGCGCCATGAACGCCATGGGATTTGGGTGTGGGGAGGTGATAATGTAAAAAACGCAACAAATGCAGAAGTTAGAACTTTTTACATACGGAAACACTTATCACCTGTACAACAGAGGAATTAATAGTTGCAATATCTTTAAGGAAGAGGATAACTACCGCTATTTTCTTTCCTTATACGAAAAATACGTTGATCCAATCGCCGAAACATACGCATGGGTGTTGATGCCCAACCATTTTCATTTTTTGGTGCGTACCTTCAACCCCGTCAGGGTTTTGAACCCTGACGGGGTTGAAGGAAGAAAAAAAATCCGCAGCCCTTCCCAACAATTCTCCAAATTATTCAATGCGTATGCCCAGGCTTTCAACAAAAGATTTAAACGACATGGGAGCCTTTTTGAACGGCCTTTTAAAAGAAAATTAATTGAAGGTGAAGATTTCCTTAAAAATGTTCTGCTCTATATTCATAACAATCCCGTACATCACAGATTTTGTGACCATACGGAAGAATATCAATGGAGCAGCTATTTAATTTATCTGTCGGGTAATTCTTCAAAACTACCCCGAAAAGAGGTGATGGAAATGTTTGGAGACGAAACCAATTTTAAATTTTGCCATGAGGAAAAAGCTGAAATAACGAAAATTGAAGAGTGGTTGGAAATATAATCTTAAAAAAATAAATATGGATTTTAAAAGCATTTTTGAGAAAGCAACAGAAGAAACAAAGTTGAAATTTCTAAGTGCCATTATTAAATACAACGAAAGCCTGCAGCAGGAGTTTTTGAACTTTACAAAACAGCATGAAACTGCTGCCGGCGATGACACCGAAGCACAGTTCACCTCATTTCAGAAAACAATTATCATTCAACGGGGAACCTTTCTGACGCAGTTTGAGCGTATTGACATGGAAAATCAGGACTGGGAATCATGCCAACCACAAACCCAACCTGCCGGCCCTGAGGGATGAGTTTAGGAAAGCGGGGTTGATATGAGAAAGAATTTGTAAATTTAACGAATTGAAAATAAGTGAATCATGATACATGAAATTGTAAATTTTATTGAGTATTTGGAAGATAAAAGTCCCGATATTTTTTCGGAAAACCTTGAATTGAAAGAAGGGATATTTCTGTTTTTGGAAGAAGAAAACGGAGAACTTATTATAAAGGATGAAAACATCTTGAAAGTTGATAAAAAAACTGAAAAAACTCAGCTTTATGATAAGTTTAAAGAATATTATTCTGTTTCAGAGATGATTAGGGGCAAAAGCCTTAATTCGTTAGAAAAAATATTTATTGAAATAGGCAGCCCTTATGCAATTTCAATTTCAGGAAAAGGACATAAAATAGGTATATTAAAAAAAATGCAAGCACTTGAAGCTTATTTAAAAGCTATCGAAAAATACCTGAATAAAGAAAATGTGCAACAACACAAATGGTTTGAAGATTTTAAAACTTTTGTACGAACTAAGATGTTTGATTATCTTAAAACACTTGAAGAAGCTCAAGAGCCGAAAGATTCTTTTATGTTTTATTTCTTTATGAAAGAACCTGAAATAAA
This sequence comes from uncultured Bacteroidia bacterium, assembly GCA_913009755.1. Taxonomy (GTDB): domain Bacteria; phylum Bacteroidota; class Bacteroidia; order Bacteroidales; family F082; genus JAADID01. The sequence goes on along the minus strand of CAJVWU010000053.1, from coordinate 7,096 downwards.
AGATTATCAAGAATTTTATGATAAATACCTTCAAACAAAAGTGTTTTTGTATGATTTAAAGGAAAATGAAACTAACGGTATTAGTAACGACTTGAATGTTTTTAATGTTAAAAAAGCATTTCTGAAACATAAATCTGCAAGCTTTGAAATAAACTATAAAGTATCGGGACAGGAAGCTATGAAGCTTTATAAATTTTTCCGATTACAGCAAAAAAACAAAATTTTGCCCAATCCAATGCCTATTTTTGTTGATAAAGATGAAAGAAAGTTATCTGAACAAGCAATAACTTTTTATAATTCGAATAAAGACAAAAAGTTCGGGCATAAAGAAATAATTGAAAACTTATTAGAAAAAAAAGAAAATCTTCAAAATTTCTATTTAATCTATTTTCAAAACAATTTAAATGGTAGTCGAATAATTGATCTGGATTTTGTTCCGGTTTTTAAACACAAGTTTGATAATGAAATGAAGATTGAAACATTTTTTCAAACTTCAAGCAACAGCATTCATTTTGATAAGATTGAAACTGTTTTTGATTTTGAAGAGTTGTTAAATAGCAAGTTGTTTTTACAATATCAGAAAAAATCTGATTTTGGATATGGCATTTTAAAAAATAATTATTTTATAGAAAAAATTAAGCCATCTAAACAATATGATATTCCTGCTGTAACCACATTACTTTTATATAAATACCGCAAAGCATTTTATGATTTTATCTATAAATCCAAACACCAGCTAATAACAGATAGCATGTTTCACGACCTTATGAAAAGTTCAATACTTGATGATATTAGACATGATGAATATGATAATAAATTAAAATATCATTCAAAAGAAAAACCAATCAAAGAAAAACTGAATATATGGTTTAGTTTATATAATTATTTTAATAATAACTCAAATAAAAAAAATACAGATATGGCAAACAACATTGCAAAACACAGGCAACAAATTATTGAAGTTGCAGAAGGAAAACGGAATATTACTGATGACGAAGAATTTGCTTTTGATGCAGGACAAGTAATTTATTACATTCTAAGTAAAAGTAAAAGCAACGATAAAAGTTATTCCCGTTTAGAACCTTTTTTACAAAAAAGTAATTACATTGGATTTAGAAAAGCCTTGCTTTTAGCATTTAACACATACAAGCATGAGAACTTTTCAAACAAGTTTAAAAATCCGTTTGCAAATGTTTTGGATTATATTCCGGACACAAATTTTAAAGATTTAATGCCGACATTTTTAGCCGGTTTCTTTTCTGATAATGAACTATTTTCAGATAAAAAAGAAAACGATGATAACAATACAGAAAGTAATAACAATTAAAATTTTATAAAATGGAAAATAAAAAATTCAAAAACAGAGTATTCGGAGCGGTAATAGTAAAAGCCGTAAACTCAAATTATAATGCCGATTTTACCGGACAACCGAGAACCCTTCCCAATGGAACGGTTTACGCAACCGACAAAGCATTCAAATATACTGTAAGAAATTATTTGAAGGATGTTTACAAAGGTGAAAAAATATTCTTTTTTCAAACAGCTAAAAAAGAAACCGGCAATCCTATGAGTTTAGATGATAAGTATAATTATCTTTTTGAAGAAACTAAGGACAATAAAGATAAGAAAGTTGTTTCAAAAAATCTACTTTCATGTATAGATATTAGATTATTCGGAGCAACCTATGCCAATAAAATAAAAAAAATTGCAGTCTCAGTTCACGGACCTGTTCAAGTAAATCATGGCAAAAACATCTGGCAAGAAAATAATATTTTTACAGAACAAATTAAATCTCCGTTTAGTGACCCAAAGAAAAAAAGCGAGAATAGTGATGAAGCCGATGAAGCAGCTATGACTACCATCGGTCGGCAGTCAAAATTAGAAGAAGGTCATTATCTTCATCATTTTTCTGTCAATCCGAAAAATCTTGAAGAGATCGTAGAACTAGCCGGTGAAGATGCGAATGATTTGACCGAGGAAGACATAAACAAACTAAAAGAAGCCATGCGGCGTGGGGCAACTTATTATGATAGTGCTGCAAAAGCCGGTACCGAAAACGAGTTTATGATATGGGTGCAGTTAAATGATGCCTCAAAATTGGTTTTGCCTAATTTTTCGCAATTAATTGTAATGAAAGAAGAGAAAAAAGATGAAAAGGTGGTTTTGGATTTGGCAGAATTGAGTTTGGTTTTGAAAAAACATTCCGGAGAGATTGAAAAAATTGAAATTTACCGGAATGATGCTTCGATTATTGTTAGTAATAAGCCGGAAAATACAAGGATCTTTGATCTGTAAATACCGGGCTGCATGACAATCAGAAACAATATGGAGTAAAATATTAAAGGCTTTATCTTTATTCTATTCGTTTCTCAATATTTGTTTTATTCCGTTGTAGTTCCGTAGGAACGAAATGTTTATAGAAATAGTGTACACCAGAAACACAAATCCCGTAGGGATGACATATTTATCTAAATTAATAAATCAATGGCAAATACATACACCAAAATTTATATTCAAGCCGTATTCTCGCCACAAAGCAGAAGATGTTTAATTCAAAAGAGTTGGGAGGATGAGCTATATAAATACATAACAGGCATAGTGCAAAATAATGGCCATAAACTGCTTGCAATTAACGGGATGCCCGACCATATACACCTGTTTTTCGGAATGAAACCCAATCAGGCCTTGTCCGATTTAATTCGCGAAGTTAAATCAAATTCATCGAAATGGATAAACGAAAAAGAGTTTATGCGGGAAAAATTTTCATGGCAGGAAGGATTTGGTGCATTTTCTTATGGGCATTCGCAATTGGATAATGTAATTAACTATGTGATGAAACAAAAGACACATCACAAGAAATATAATTTTAAAGATGAGTATTTGCTATTCTTACGAAAATTTGATGTGGAATTTAAAAACGAATATGTTTTTAATTTTTTTGACTAATGAACACGATTTATATGCCGTCCCTACGGGACTTTATTTCTGTTATTGTCATATTCTATAAATATTTTATCCCGCCGGGATATTTCTCAAAATAAAATTTGATATAAATTTTTTAAATTAGAAAAATTATGAAAAAGCTAATATCAATAGACCTGTTTGCCGATTTTGGTATGTTGAAAAAACCTGACACCAATGAGCCGGTATATCTCACTTTTAACATGCTTCACAAACCCGCATTGCTCGGTATCCTCGGAGCAATAACCGGACTTGAGGGGTTTAAAGAAAAAGGGAAACTACCGGAATATTATGAAGAATTGAAAGATTTGAAAGTAGGTGTTCAGCCGATTGATAAAGACGAAAAAACAGGAAAAGTTTATCACGAAAACGGCAACTTCCAAAAATCAATGGTGAAATATAATAATGCAACAGGACTGGCAAATATGGGCGAAGAAGATGTAGTTGATGAACATACAGGTAAAATAAAAAAGAAAAAAGAAGGTGCAACCCTAAATATTATTGAGCAATTTTTAATTGCCCCCGCATTCCGCTGCTATTTTTTGTTTGAAACAGACAACGAATTACATCAAAAAATTGACGAAAATTTAAGGAATTACCATGCCGAATACTTGCCATACCTCGGTAAAAATGAATTCTCGGTTTGGTGGAAAGGATATGAAACTTATGATTTTGAAGTTTTTGAACCAACAGAAACTTTTAAAATAAATTCAATTTATATAAAAGACCAGCCATTAGAGGAAGGAAAAGAAATTCAGTATTTTAACCCTGTTTTTGATGCCGTTTTGAAAGGAAATACTTTTTCTTATTTTGAACGATTACCCGTTGCTTATATTGATATAGGTAAAAACAATTATCAATATGAATATCGAAATTTTGCTTTTACTGATTGGGATTTACAGAAGAATTATCAAATTAAAAATGAACTTTTAAAAATCAATGGAACGGAAATTATACAAGTCTTTTAATGAAATTTCAAATGAATATGTATCAATTGAAAATCTGTTCAAAAACAAAACTGAGTTTTTGGCACATACACATTCAATAAAAGCCGGCGAAACTTTACACGAACATATTTCCAGAGTTAAAAACTATTTTGAAAAGATTGTACAAGTAAACAAGTTGGAACCTATTATTGATATCCTTATTTCTAAAATTTCGTTTGGCAAAAAAGAAATTGGCGAAAAGTTGAAAATTATGTTTTCCCATACTATTATTTTTCATGATTTCGGAAAAATAAATGATAATTTTCAAGCTGAACGAATGAATAATACAAATTTTATAACAAATAACTCAATAAAAATTGGTTACGAGCATTCCTTTTTAAGTGCTTTTATCTTTTTAAACCATAAAATAGATGAGATTTCATTCAATCATAAAAATCAAAACGAGCAATTACTTTTATATGCTTTTACCTTTTTGTTTTGTATCCCAATATTAAAACACCACTCTTCATTTTTGCAAAAAGATTATGATTTTCAAGCAGAAAAAATTTCAAGTATTCAGCATTTTATTAAAATCATTAGCCCAAAACTAACGCCGAAACAAATTATTAAATTAATAGATTACGAAAAGTCAGATAATCAGCAAAATCTATGGGCAATATTTAATAATGAAACAAAACAAAGTTCATTTGACTATTTCTCTCTTTTTGCTCTACTAAAATTAAACTATTCATTATTAACAGCTTCCGATTATTACGCAACATCGGAATATATGAACGGTCTGCAATTTGAAACGGAAGAAGATTTTGGATTGCTAACTGAAAAATTAAAACAAAAGATATATGAGCATTTCATTAATAATAAAGAAACAGATTATAACGGAAAACTAATAGCTAAAAAAGATTATTATCTTAATTATCCAATTGAAAACCTACAAATACCTGATAAAAACAACTTAAACATTTTACGCCAAAAAATGGGTGCCGAAGTTTTTACAAGCATTGATAAACATAAAAACGAACGCATTTTTTATATTGAAGCACCAACAGGCGGCGGCAAAACCAATATGTCGATGATTGCTATATACAAAATGCTGCAAATTCACTCTGAAATAAATAAAATTTTCTATGTTTTTCCTTTCACCACGCTCATCACTCAAACAGCAAAGGCAATAAAAAAAACATTGGGCTTAGCTGATGATGAAGTTGCTCAAGTTCACACAAAAGCAGGATTTCAAACTAAAAATTATGATAACGAAAACAAATATGGCAAGAATTATCGCAACCAAATTGACAACCTGTTTGTAAATTATCCGTTCACATTATTAACGCATATCAAGTTTTTCGACATTCTGAAATCTAACAAAAAAGATACGAATTACATATTACACCGTTTGGTAAATTCTATTGTTATCATTGACGAACTGCAAGCCTATTCACCTGAACATTGGGACAAAATCAAATTTTATATCTCAAAATATGCCGAGCTTTTTAATATTCGCTTTATTATAATGTCGGCAACTTTACCAAAGATTGACAAAATAAAGATGGCTTTCGACACGCACTTTGAAGCTTTAATTCCGGAAGCCAAGAAATATTTGCAAAACCCAAATTTCGCCGACAGGGTAAGCATAAAAACCGATTTGCTCGGGAAAAATATTGAATTAAACGAATTAGCAGAAATTCTATTGGAAAAATCAAAAAAATACTCTCAAAACAGAACTGACGAATTTAAAATCAGCATTTACACAATTATCGAATTTATTTTCAAAAAATCTGCGGGCGAATTTTACAATATTATTATAGAAAAAAACGATGGCTTTTTCGATAAAATTTTTGTTCTTTCAGGAACAATTCTTGAACCGCGCCGAAAATTTATAATTAAATACCTGAAAGACAAAAACAACCGGAAAAAGAAAATATTGCTCATAACAACCCAAGTAGTAGAAGCCGGTGTAGATATTGACATGGATTTAGGTTTTAAGAACCAATCACTCATTGATAGCGACGAACAGCTTGCCGGACGCATAAACCGAAACCTAAAAAAACAAAATTGTGAGCTTTGGCTTTTTAATAAGGATTCAGTAAAGTCTATTTATGGTAATGATTTGCGCTATAAAGAAATGCTGAAATTTTCGAATCAAGACATTAGAGATATTTTGAATAAAAAAAACTTTGAAAGACTGTATGATGAAGTTTTTACTAAAATAGAACAACTAAATAAGTCTATTTGGAAAACAAACTTTGATACTTATAGAAAATATTTTGAAAATATAGATTTTAAAAATATAAATGAAAAATTTAAATTAATTGACAGCGAAAACACAACTGTTTTTGTTCCTGCCGATATTAATATTCATTGTTACAGAGGCGAAAATAATTTCTCTAATAGCGAACTTGATTTTATAAAAAAATACGACTGTCTGGAAAATAAAAATCAAGTTTCGGGCGAAAAAGTTTGGGATTTATATGTTTCATTTATTCATAATAAAGAAAAGCGATTTTCAATTGATTTGAAAATTTTGAATGGTATTATGTCTAAATTCGTATTCTCAGTTTTTATGAAAAAGGCGAAGGATTTAGAACAGTTTTGCGAATACAATGAAGATTATTCGGACTTTAAATATTTTCAATATCTGAAATTAAGAAAAGATGAAATAGGGCAGGGTAAAGTTTATAACATAGAAAGTGGAATTAACGATAAAGAATTCGACAGTAAAACATTCTCAAACTCTCAGTTTTTTTAATGCTTAAATTCCAACACAATGCACCACACCGGCACCCACATAAACTACTATTTCATTTGCCAAAGAAAACTATGGTTTTTTAGCAATGGAATACAAGTGGAGCATACCAGCAATTTAGTAAACAAGGACATATTTATATACGAAATCTATTACTCGTGATTGTTATTAAAATACAAAAAAATAAGAATTGGTGATATTAAAGTAGGTTTTTACTAATAATTTCAAAGAAAGTAATTTAACAACCAATAAAATGAAATCAGAAATTAAATACAAACATTTTATCCTTATGGGAAATATTATTCTTATCTTTGCGTTTATGCACAACATATAAATAAGAATTACTATGACAGAGTTGCAAAAAGAATTTTTAGATTTATTGGATGAATACGGTTTTGATATTTTCGATATCAAAATGATTAAAGAGACAAACCGGTTTAAAAATTCC
>CAJVWU010000052.1 GCA_913009755.1 uncultured Bacteroidia bacterium | reverse complement strand
AAAACCATCAGCCTATGATTTAAGAGCTCAACAAAGGCGATTAAATCATTTTGTAAAGGAATATAACCACATAAGACCCCATGAAGCTTTGGGTATGGAAACACCTGCTTCTGTGCACAATTTTTCGACACGTCCTTTTCCAGAAAAAATACCTAACTTTGACTACGATTCAGAAATGAAAGTTTTAAAGGTTACACAAAACGGATCTATGAGATGGGGAGCCTATAACTGGGTTTATTTATCCGCTTCTTTACAAGGAAAATATGTGGGAGCTTTAGAAACGGGAAATGGAATATGGAGAGTTTTTTATAGAGATGTATTTTTAGGATTCTTCAACGAAAATGAATTAAGAACGAAAGAAAAATCAGTAAGGTTAGAAACTAATTTAGTGTAAAGTCTAATCTATAACTTTTGTAAACGATGTATCTTAACGAACATGCCAGAAAACACAAAAAGAAAAAATCAACGCAATTATAAAAATGAGTATCTTTGGGATACAAAAGCGCTAAATACAAAATGAGAGTAAACGAAAGAAAATACCTTCCCGAATATTTAAAAATTATTGGGAACGAAATCCCTGCACTAATTGAGAACTTTAATTTTTCAGAAGGTAACGGAAATTTTAAATACTTAACTAAAGCATCCGCGGTTTACTCCTCAAATATTGAAGGGAACAGCATAGACCTTAATTCTTTCATGAATTATGAGTTAAGCAAAGAAAAATTCAAGCCTGGAAAAGAAATTGAAGAAATAGAAAACCTTGTTAAAGCATACGAATTTGCACAACAAAATGAACTTAACGAATCAAACTTTTTAACTTGTCATAAAATTTTATCAAAAACATTATTGATTAAAAGTAAAAGAGGGAAATACAGGATAGAACAAGTTGGTGTTTTTGGAAAATCCGGACTTACTTATTTAGCCGTTGAACCGGAATTTGTTGAACGGGAAATGAAACAATTATTTTCAGATATTTCAAAACTGATAAAAGAAAAATTAACAATTTCAGAAGTATTTTATTTCGCTTCATTAATACATTTAGTGTTTGTACATATTCATCCTTTCAGAGACGGAAATGGGAGAGCTGCCAGACTTATAGAAAAATGGTTTATCACCGAAAAACTTGGAGAAAAATACTGGAAAATACCCACTGAAGAATATTATAAAACACATCAGGAAGAATATTACAAAACATTGAATTTGGGAGTAAATTATTACGAGCTTAATTATGATAATTGCTTAGGATTTTTATCAATGCTTCCAAACTGCTTGAAAGAAAAAAAATAAAAAGCACGAAAGCCTAACACAGGCTTATAGTGCATACCGCAAATAGTTGTAAATTTGACAATTAAACTTTAAATGAAGACACTGGTAAATAGAAAAATTAAACAATAAAATGCGCCACGCACCATAGCCCAACCGTTTTTCTAAAACGAGAATATATTAAAAATCAAAATTGTAACTAATCAAAAAATGAATTTAAACACAAAAAAAACATTTTACAGTTTATTATTTATTTGTAGCACTTTAGTAGGCTTTGCACAGGATACTATACATCTTAAGCCTTATGTAAGTGAGCTGAAATCAGTCGAAGTTTTCATCAATGATAAAAAATATAATTTTCTTTTTGATGCTGGAGGAGGAGAAACCCTTATTTCTCCCGATGTCGCGAAACTCTTGAATAAAGAAATATATGGTTGTTCAACAGGAATCAGGATGGATGGTGAAATGATTAAGTATCAAAAAGCTGACAGTATATCTATCAAAATTGGTGCTACTGAAATTTTCCATCAAACTATTGGTGTATGGGATATCATGAGTATTTTACCAAGCCGCTTTGCAAACGGAACTGATGGAGCTGAATTAACTATATTTATTGGTCTTCCTAAATATGGTAATAGGTATTGGTTTCTTTTTGATACGGGTAATATCGGTCCTGTGATTCTCTCACCTGAATGTGCTACTCTTTGGGGACTACAATCCAACACTAAAGATTCTAAACCTTTATCTAAACTTGAATTTATCATTGGTAGAAATAAAATTGAAATAAATTCATATTCAAAGAAGATAATCTATGATGGTGTTTTAAATTTTGAATCCATTAGTAAGTATATTTTCACTATTGACTTTAGAAAAAAGGAAGTTTGGGTTAATTAAAAATTCCCTGTAACACGTTTAAAATGACTGTAATAACAAAAAGTTGAATATTATGATTTTAAAAGTACTGATGGGACTGGCAGCAGTTTTTGGGATTATTTGGACAATTGAAGGAGAAAAAGACAATGCCGGCCATTATTACACTGGGAATGATTGTAGGCATAATATTGGTGTTCTTTCCTTCTAAAACAATACAGACACCTGGCTTTTATGTTTATATGGGATTTGTGGCACTTGCTTTTATTTACGGACTGACAGTTAAAGAAAAGAAAATTTGGGCAAGAATAATTATCAGCCTGATGTCCGCTTCAATATTTGCTTACTGGTTATGGGTACTGAACCACTGGCACGGCAACACTGTTTTACTTCCCATATTTACGCTTTTAGTAGGATTAGCAGGCATATTTAGTAAAGCAAAACTGAAAAACGAATTGGGCTTTCTAACAATACTTGCAGTTGATGCTATTGCTATTCTCATTGAAAATTGGATAAAATTAAACTGATAACTATTAAAAAGAAGCTACATATCAAGACTTGAAAATGAAAATAAAGTCGTATAAAATAATCAAATGAAAAGATATAATAGTAACTTTGTGGCCTACTTTAATTTAAAATAATAATCATGAGTAACGGAACAGTAAAATTTTTCAACAATTCCAAGGGGTTTGGATTCATCGCCCCTGACGATGGCAGTAAAGATGTATTTGTACATAAAAATGGATTAATCGACCGGATAACTGAAGGAGATAAAGTAAGTTTTGATGTGGAGGAAGGCCAAAAAGGATTGAACGCAGTTAATGTCAAAATAATATAATATTATTCACTGACTTTCCGGCATTGTAAAAGCCTGTCATTTTTGACAGGTTTTTTTATTTGGCGATTTCACCCGTTCCCCTTCCCTAACGATCATTTCACTAATTTTGCCCATTCTTAATAACAAGCCATGTATCCATACCTCCGCCTTATAAAATTACTTGCCGTCAACCGCTCCCGCGAAGCGTTTACAATTAACAGCGAAAGCGTCATCAAATTGCGCGTTTGCCTGATGGACATTGACCCGTTTCTGGAACTCAACAACGGGCGTTACCTGACCATGATGGATTTTGGCCGGTTTGATGTGGCAGTTCGTACCGGATTGTGGAAGGTGATAAAAAATAAAAAATGGGGGCTGGCCGTGGCCGGAGCCAGCGTTAGGTTTCGCCACCGGCTGAAACTGTTTCAGCAATACGAATTGCACAGCCAGGTCATCGGATATGACGACAAATGGTTTTATTTTCATCAGAAGATGATTCGTAACGGACGTATCCATGCCTCGGCCCTCATCCGTGCTGCAATAACCTCCAAAGACGGGATTGTAAAAACGGAGGAAGTTCTCAAATCCATAAACAGCAGGGAAATCCTGCCCGAAGTTCCCGAGTGGGTTAAGGCCTGGGCCAAAGCTGATGAGCTGAGGCCGTGGGTTTAAAAATGTGAAAGTAGAAATGAGAAAGAAATTAGAAATCCGTGGCTAAGGGGGGGCGCGGCAATAAAATACGCCATTTAACGATGGCCTTGTTACGGGTTTTATACCTTTGTAAAATTAAACTAACCCTTTTAAAAACAGAACCGTTATGGGATTAAGGATCGTTCGTTCGTTTATTCTTTTGATTGCCGGCCTTTTGGCTGTGGTGCTAAACCAGGTTATGACAGGATATGCGGTTGTTTTCGGTATTGCACTCGTTGGTTCGGCGGCGTTTACACTAATTTACATTTTCCTGCATTTTGATGAAAATATCAATCAGAAAGTAGTTGTGGAGATGCTTGCCGACGGGTTTGCAGGTCTTGTGCTTTTTACTTATCCCAACAGCGATCAGGACTTTTTGCTTGTCGTTTTCGGGTTTTGGATATTTTTTATGGGGGCACTGTATCTTGTTGCCGGCCTGATGGATGATGAGAATAAACCTTTTTTATGGTCCTACACCCTGATGGGCATCATCTGCATGGTTTTCGGTTTTGTTGCCATGAATTTTGTGCAGGAGTTCATGGATACGGCGATTTACATGATGGGTTTTGCCCTGATTATCTACTCCGGGCTCAACCTGTATTTGTTATTTAAAAGAAAACGGGGAATTTACTAACCTATAGCCTTTTTATTGTCCGGTTCATAACTTTTCAAAATTTATAACGAATATAAACAAGGTGTTATATATTTAGTAAGCAATAGCTTACCCCCCCCCCCCCCCCTCCGAATGCCGAAGGTTCACCGAAGGCATCCCCATTTGCATTTCACCGGTTTTCGTATTATCTTTGGGATTAGTTAACCTGTCGTTGATTACCAATTAACCAACAAGTCATGAAAAAACTGATAATATTTATTTGGCTTGCAATTATGGGCGCATCACCCAAAGCGCAAAATTGGACAGCACCTGTACAAATAAACACTTTGCAAGGCTATAATAACAACCCTGATTTTTGTATCAGTAATAACGGCACAATACATTGTGTTTGGAGTTATAGAATAGAGCCAAACCACCGCATTATCTATTACAGCAAATCCACTGATGATGGTTTAACGTGGAGTACACCCGAAAATGTATCGCAAAATGATACTATGTGGATGGAAAATCCACATATTGTAGCCGATTCCGAAAACAATCTGCATTTAACCTACGATTATAATACCGGAAATCCGGGAGCAACTTTAATTGTTCACAGGAAATTTAACGAAAATGGTTGGAGTGAAATGGATACTTTTTCAACCGGCTGGCCCGGAGCAAGGCACAACCGTCTTGTGATTGACCACAACGACAAACTTTATTGTTTCTGGTTTAACGAATATCAAAACGGAACTGAGTTTTATAGAATCTTGGAATACAATCAGTGGGGCAATATTATGATAGTTTATGATAATGATGATAGTTATTATTTGGAAAAAGCAGTAGTTGATTCAACAAACAAAATACATTGTAGCGGATACAGATACTTTGAAGGACAAACATCTTATGATCAAAGAATCGTTTATTCTACATATTTTAATAATATATGGTCGGATTTAACGCAAGTGAGTTATAATTATGATGCATGGACTGGAAACGACATTGCAATAGATTCTGATAATAACCCCCAAATTGTTTGGAGACAAGCAATCAATGACAGTATTCCACCCGATAACGGAACACTTTATTCGGAGTTTGACGGTACAAACTGGACAAATCCTTTAATCATAGTCGAAGATGCAAGCGACCAAGCCATTGCCATTGATATAAACAACAAAACCCATATTATTGATAATGAAGAGTTAGAAGACGCATACCGTTTAGTACATTATCAGTTTATTAATAATGAATGGGTGGGTAATATTATCGAAGAAGACACCTTTGGAAATTATGGAAATAAGTTAATTAGTAGAGAGTATTATTTGTACTTGGTAAGTGCTAAGGCTTATAGCAGCTCTCCTAATCCTGATATACCAATTGTATTAAGAAAATATGAAATCACCACAAATATCGAAAACAATATTGCACCTGTTTTTAACGCTTATAATATCTATCCGAATCCTTCATTGGGAAACACAACGATTTCATATTCAATGCAAGAAGGAAAACAAACAAGCATAAAAATATATGACTTGCAAGGAAAATTGATAAACACAATATTAAACGAAAAACAAGCACCGGGCAAGTATCAAACAATGTGGAACGGCACGGATAAAAACGGTAAGGAGGTCAGTTCCGGCATCTATATCATCCGCCTGACTGCCGGCAGGCAAATTATGACATGCCCGGTGGAGATTATTAAATAAATTGTTAAACTGACAAAAACCGGCACAAAGGAGCAAGTATAATCACGCATCGCAAAAGCAAAGATTATACTGCTCCAGCAACCGGTTCGGGTCGCAAAATTAAAAATTATGAGCAAATTAAAAGTTTTATTTTTGTTTCTAATGGTTTACGGTATCAGCCAGCTTGCCAATGCGCAGGAAAAATATGCCGTACTCATTACCGGCGACTATGCTGCTACAGGCATTCCAACCAACGAACAATGGAACCAAGGCCAAGACAGAGGCGGTAATGGTTTTGACGAATTTTGGAACGATACTTTTTTGATGTGGGAAATGCTGCAGGAAAAAGGGTACTCACCAGAAAATATATATGTACTGTTTGCCGATGGAAATGATTACCTTTCCGATGCACAGGCCAAATGGCGGAAAAACCAAAAGAGCTTAAATTGGGGCAAACGCAAAATAAAGGATGAAATGAATAAATTGTGTAATTTTATGTAAATTATTGACAGACAATTTTAAAAGCATAATATTATGAAAAAGATACTATACATATTATTATTAAGTGTTTTGACAATAAATGTTATTGCACAAAACTGGACAGAGCCGGTCAATGTTTCAAATATGGGCGGTTTTAATCAACTTCCTGACTATTGTTTCGACGATAACGGTGTAATACATTGCGTTTGGGTACATGTTTATGAAACAAATTTCAGCAAGATATTTTATAGCAAATCTTACGATGATGGTTTAACATGGACAACGGGAGAAGATATTTCTTTAAATGAAGAAAAAAGATTATCACAACCCCATATTGTTTGCGATTCAGAAAACAACATTCACTTGACTTATGATTATGATACAGGTAATTATCTTGAAACTTTAGTGTATTACAAAAAATTTAACGGAACAAATTGGAGTGAGTCTTTTGTCGTGTCGGAAAATATGCCGGAATCTCACGCCAATAAATTAGTTATTGACAACAATGACAGGATTTATTGTTTTTGGTTCAGGATTCTTTATAATAACGGAACTACTTTTTACAGATATATGGAAAATGGTGAATGGAGCGACATTTTTATCCCTTATGATAATAATGATTATTTTCCTTTTTTGAACTGTGATGTTGATTCGGATAACAATCTTCATTGGATAGGCGCACATTATTATGAATGGCAAACGGCTTATGAAATAAAACCTGTGTATTTTTATTATAATTATGGGAACGATGAATGGAGTGATTTTGTAAAATTCGGTGAACGCTACTCATGGTATGGATTTGATATTGATTTGGATGTGCCCGAAAATCCCCATCTTGTTTGGCAGGAGTTTACAAATGACAGCATACCACCAAATGACGGAACATTTTATACTTATTATGACGGGGATAATTGGAAAACCCCGGAACTTATCGTTGAAGACCCTAAAAACCAACAAATTGTCATTGACAACTATAATAATCCAAATATCTTCGATATTGAAAAATACGAGAATGGTCATAAAATATTATTTTACTATTTTTCTAATAGCATTTGGAATGGTTATGTTTTGGATGAAACACAAAACGCATTTTTTGACTTGAATGCAAAAAAAAACAACAATCAAATATATATTTTTTATACAAAAAGCCTTATGATAGAAGAAGGACAGATTTATTATTCAAAAATGGATATGATGACGGGCAATATTAAAATCCACACTCCATTTAATAAGCTTAAGCTTTTTCCCAACCCGTTTAAAAACAATTTAACAATTTCTTTTGAATTGAAATTTAATGGTAAGTTTCAATTGAAAATATATACTATACAAGGAAAGCTAATAAATACGTTGATTGATGAAAATAATGCACCGGGCAGGTATCAAATAATGTGGAACGGTACAGATAAAAACGGAAAGGAGGTTAACAGTGGCCTGTACCTTATTCGCCTGCAAGCCGGCAGGCAAGTTATGACACGCTCGGTGGAGATTATTAAATAAATTGTTAAACTGACAAAAACCGGCACAAAGGAGCAAGTATAATCACGCATCGTAAAAGCAAAGATTATACTGCTCCAGCAACCGGTTCGGGTCGCAAAATTAAAAATTATGAGCAAATTAAAAGTTTTATTTTTGTTTCTAATGGTTTACGGTATCAGCCAGCTTGCCAATGCGCAAGAAAAATATGCCGTACTCATTACCGGCGATTATGCCGCAACCAATGTTCCCATTGAGGATCAATGGAATCAAGGTCAAGGTAAAAGCATTAATGGTTTTGAAGAATTTTGGTACGATACTTATTTGATGTGGGAAATGCTTGTTTTTGAAAAAGGCTATTCCGATGAAAATATTTTTGTATTATTTGCAAGCGGAACGGATTTTACAAAACCTAATATGTGGAGTAGGTATACTGCGGCAGAACATGGTCTTGATCATATAACTGATTTTTCCGCTACCATCACAAATGTTGAAAATGTATTTACCGGACTGACTACCGGGTCAGGAGGTTTCCCACAAGTAACCGAAGACGATTTTTTGTTTGTATGGACTTTTGACCATGGAGGACCTGGCCCTGGACAAACAGGTCCTGTATATCTTTGTTTGTTAGATGGCAATATGTGGGATTATGAATTTGCAGCACTTACCGACCCCATAGCAGCACATAAAAAAGTATTTTGGATGCAGCAATGCCGGTCAGGTGGCTTTTATGATGACCTGGAAGCTATTAATACTGTGTTTCATTCAGCTTGCCAACCTGAGGAGTATGCAAGACCGGCAGATAACGTTGATTTATCCGGTAATCAGGTTGAAGAGTGGGATTTTTATTATTCCGGCGGAGATTATTATCGTCATGGCGAATTTAATTTTCATGTTTATTCTGCAACTATTGGCGAATCACCTGCTTTTGTAGATAATTACAATGGGCAACCATACACAGAAGCTGATGAAAACAATGATAATTACATATCAGTACTTGAGAGCTACAACTGGGAGGACGCTCATGAATCAATTGATGTAGGAGGAATGTATCCTGGCGAGGACCCATTACTGTCCGACCTTGGCAATATCGGTGCTAATACATCTTTGGAATATCCAACTTTGCTACATACCGATATTACAGTTAATGAAACTTACAGGGGGCTGATAGGTATTTCAAAAGATGTTCATATCACATCAGGTAAACAGTTGCAGTTGATTTCAAATTCAGAAGTTTATCTTTTGAATAATGCAGATTTAATAGTTGATGCCGGAGCAACCTTAATAATCGAAGACAATGTAACAATAAGCGGAAATGCTACTAACAAAATCATTGTTAACGGAGATATTCAAATTGGCCAGAATGTTACTTTCAATAAACACGGCAGTACAGGTTATTTTTATGGCCTTGTATTGAACAATAGCAACATGCAGACAATAATTGACAACGTAACATTTAACGAAACTCAATTAGGGAATTATGGTTCTGAACTGGATATTACCAATTCCACATTCAACGATTGTAGCTGGGTTTATTCATTTCATGGAGATGTAACAATCGATGATTGTATTTTTACAGAAACCACGCTCTTTCTCGAAAACCAGGCTAATGATCCTGATTTATTGGCCTGGGTAAACAATTCTATTTTTAACAACACGAGCTCCCTTGTTGGCATTGATCTATGGAATTACGACAATTATTGGATCGACAACAATGATATAATGGCATCCTATAATGGCATTCAGATTTTCAATAGTGGCAATGGCAACTACATTGCTCAGCAGATATTTAACAACAGTATTCATAATTGTGGCTGGGCTGGAATTTTAGCATACGGTACCAATGGAATAATAGAACAAAACCATATTTACGATAATCAAACAGGGATAAAGCTGATGAATAAGTGCAACATGGCTCTATATGGAGATCCAAATGCTAATTCGTTTAATGAAACGAATTACATTACAGATAATGACGGGTATGAAATATACATATCGAAATATAGTTTTCCATGGTATTTCCGGTACAATGCCATCATTGACGAAGACAACCTCGGCAATCCTGACGACCCGATGGTTTATTACGAACCACAATCCGGTGGATTCCAACTAATTGACGTAAAATACAACTGCTGGGGCAATAATTTTGATGCTGCCGAGGATTTATATCCTTCGGGATACATGGTCAATCCCACCTGGTGTCCGGGCGGAGGTGGACAGAAATCGAGTGAAGTTGCCTTGCAAACTTTTCTGGATGGTGAAGAACATTTTGAAAACGAAGAATATGCCGATGCAAAAACAACATTTGAATCGGTTGTTGAACTTTACCCCAATACACAATATGCAGGCGCAGCCATGAAAGAGCTGTTTACCCTGGAAAAGTTTACCGACAATGATTACAGTGCGTTAAAACAATACTATGAAACAAATGACAGCATTCAGGCAGACACCGTTTTAACAAAACTGGCCACCTTTCTATCCAACAAATGTGAAATAAAACTGGAAAACTGGCAAACAGCCATTGACCATTTTGAAGATGTAATTGATAACCCCGAAAGTACCGAAGACAGTATTTTTGCCATTATTGACCTGGGAAACACCTATTTGCTGATGGGAGACAGTACGGAACGGGGAACAGCCCGTGGCAGGATGTTGCAATACATACCAAAATCAAGGGAAGCATTTGCTGCAAAGCGGAATTACCTGCTTTCTTTGTTGCCTGTTACAAAAAACCGGCAAAAACCGGACAACCTGTTTGAAACGTCAAAGCAGGAAATATTGTTACAAAATGCACCCAACCCATTTTCCAATACAACTACTGTTTATTACAGGTTATCCGAACCATGCTCTGTTACCCTTAAAGTTTTTGACCATGTCGGCAGGGAAGTAAAAAGGATAAATGAAACAACCCAAAATGCAGGGCTGAACAAAATAGAACTGGACATGAACGGTTTGCCGGCAGGTATTTATTTCTATTCAATATTCATAAACGGGCAATTATCGGACACCAAAAAAATGGTGTTATTGTAAGTTTTTCAATTAAACAGCTAATTTTGTAGTATGTTAATAAAATCTCCCGGGCCGGTTAAGGTCTTGGGAGGTTTTTTCATCTTAATTCAGAAGTGTCCGGGTAAATGATTTTCAATCCACTGGATTGAAATTATTAATTTCTAAAAAAAATTGTCACCTGAAATAAAAATTGTATTTTTGCCCCCCGAAATTTTAGAGAAAAGAAAAAGAAAAAAGTATGTATTTGACGGCTGAGAAAAAAAGAGAAATTTTTGAACAATACGGTAGTTCAACCCTGGATACCGGTTCTGCTGAAGGACAAATTGCTTTGTTCACATTTCGCATTACGCATCTGACCGAACATCTCAAGAAAAACAGAAAAGACCTTTTTACCCAAAGGTCGTTAGTACGACTGGTTGGGAAAAGAAGGAAATTATTGGATTACCTCAAAGAAAAAGATATCGAAAGGTATCGTGGAATTATCAAACAACTTGGTTTACGAAAATAACCAGGTGTACAAAGTCAACGAACTAAGGCAATTAGAACCGATTGCCTTTTTTTGTGTATAATCACTTTTATAAAAAAATTATGTCATTAAATGTAGTAAAAAAGTCTTTTCAATTAAAAGACGGAAGAGAAATTAGTATTGAAACCGGTAAACTGGCAAAACAAGCCGATGGCTCGGTGGTGGTAACCATGGGAAAAACCATGCTCCTCGCCACAGTGGTTTCAGCACAGGAAGCACGCGAAGACGTTGACTTCATGCCCTTGTCGGTTGATTACAGGGAAAAATACGCAGCTACCGGTAAGTTTCCGGGTGGCTTTTTCAAACGTGAAGGCCGGCCATCGGAATATGAAATTTTGGTTTCCCGCCTTGTTGACCGAGCCCTCAGGCCTTTGTTCCCCGATGATTATCATGCCGAAACACAGGTTTTGGTCACCCTGATATCGGGTGAAAATGATGTCCTTCCCGATGCCCTCGCTGCCCTGGCCGCTTCTTCGGCACTCAGCGTTTCCGATATTCCGTTCAACGGGCCTGTTTCCGAAGTCAGGGTGGCAAAAATTGATGGGGAATATGTCATCAACCCCAGCCTCTCTGAATTGGAAAAGGCAGATCTCGAACTAATGGTTGCCGCTACCCTGGATAACATCAACATGGTGGAAGGTGAAATGAAAGAAGTTTCGGAAGATGAAATGCTTGAAGCTCTGAAAATTGCACACGAAGCCATTAAGGAGCAATGCAAAATCCAAACCGAAATGACCGAAATGGTAGAAAAAGCCCGTACCAAACGGGAATATTGTCATGAAACAAATGATGAAGACCTGAAAGTTGCCGTGAAAGAGGCTGCTTATCAAAAATGTTATGAAATTGCCCTTTCGGGAAATGATGACAAGCAGGCAAGAAGCGAGGCCTTTGAAGCCGCTCGCGAAGAATTTTTGAAAACCCTGACAGATGAAGATCGTGAAGAAAAAGAGACCCTGGTCAAACGCTATTTTCATGATGTTGAGAAAGAAGCGGTCCGCAATGCCATACTCAACGAACGTGTCCGCCTTGACGGCAGGAAGCTTGACCAGATCAGGCCGATATGGTGTGAAACGGATTATCTTCCCTCTGTTCATGGTTCTGCCATTTTTACACGTGGCGAAACACAGGCACTGGTAACGGTTACCCTCGGCAACAAACTAAACGCCCAAACTATTGACGGTGTTGTAATTGAAGGCAACAACGATTTTATGTTGCACTACAACTTCCCCCCGTTCTCGGTGGGTGAAGTCAGAAAATTTATGGGCACAGGTCGCCGGGAAGTCGGTCATGGGAATCTCGCCCAGCGTGCCCTCAAACAGGTTTTGCCTTCAGATAATAATCCATATACCATCAGGATTGTGTCCGATATTCTCGAATCCAACGGTTCTTCATCAATGGCAACTGTTTGTGGGGGAACCCTGGCCCTGATGGATGCAGGTGTAAAAATCAACAAGCCCGTTGCCGGTATCGCTATGGGGCTGATCACAGATCAGGATTCTGATAAATATGCAGTGCTTTCCGATATCCTCGGCGACGAAGACCATTTGGGGGATATGGATTTTAAAGTTACCGGAACCAAAGACGGAATTACAGCCTGCCAGATGGATATCAAGGTGGACGGTTTGCCTTATCAGGTGCTTGTAGAAGCGCTTGAACAGGCACGGCAGGGTAGGTTGTTTATCCTCGGCGAAATGGCCAAGGCCCTTGACAAACCCAGGGACGATTATAAAGATTTTGTTCCCCGTGTTGAAAAGATGATGATTGACAAGGAATTTATCGGTGCAGTGATAGGGCCCGGAGGCAAGGTGATCCAGGAGATTCAGGCTGAAACGGGAACAAACATTAATATTGAAGAAGAAGGTGCTTTCGGGATCATCGAAATTATGTCGCCAAGCAAAGATTCCATCGAAAAAGCCAAAGATTGGATTAAGGGGATTACGGCCATGCCGGAACTTAATGAAGTTTATCTGGGTACTGTAAAAAGTATTGTTCCTTTTGGCGCTTTTATTGAAATCCTTCCCGGAAAAGACGGCCTGCTGCACATTTCCGAGATTGACTGGAAACGGATCGAGAACGTGGAAGATGTTTTGCAGGTCGGCGATAAAGTTAAAGTTAAACTGATTGGCATTGACAGTCGTTCCGGAAAACTTAAACTATCCCGCAAGGTGCTAATTGATAGGCCCCAGCGAAAAGAACATCATGAAAACAACTAAAATTGTTAATTAGTTGTCTTAAATACATAGAAACTATAACATGTATTATTCGTAGAATAAAACAAGAATTAATATTAATCCCGGTATGAGGCAATTAAAGATTACAAAACAGGTTACAAACCGTGAAACTGCTTCTCTTGACAAATATTTGCAGGAAATTGGTAAAGTGGATCTGATCACTGCGGAGGAAGAAGTTGATCTGGCCCGGAGGATAAAACAGGGTGACCGAATTGCACTGGAAAAACTCACCAAAGCCAATCTTCGTTTTGTTGTGTCTGTATCAAAACAATATCAAAATCAAGGACTTACTCTCCCTGACCTGATCAATGAGGGGAATCTGGGTTTGATCAAGGCAGCACAGCGTTTTGATGAAACACGTGGGTTTAAATTTATTTCTTATGCCGTTTGGTGGATCAGGCAGTCAATCCTTCAGGCCCTGGCCGAGCAATCACGAATTGTCCGTTTGCCACTGAATAAAATTGGCTCCATCAACAAGATCAATAAAGCATCGGCACGGCTTGAACAGGGTTTTGAGAGGGAACCCAATGTGAAGGAAATCGCCGGCGAACTGGACATGACTGAAACTGAAGTGAAAGAGTCCATGAGAAATGCCGGAAGGCATGTTTCGATGGATGCTCCCCTGATTCAGGATGAAGACAATAACATGTATGATGTCATCAAAAGTGATGAGAGTAATACCCCGGAAACCGGACTGCTTTATGAATCGTTGAGAAAAGAGATTGACAGGGCCATTTCAACCCTTACCCAACGGGAAATGGATGTCGTCAGGTATTACTTCGGTTTAAACGGCGGACATCCCATGACACTGGAAGAAATCGGTGAGAAATTCGACCTGACCCGCGAAAGGGTGCGTCAAATAAAAGAGAAAGCCATCAGGAGGCTGAAACACACCTCACGCAGTAAGATTCTAAAATCTTACCTCGGATAAAACCGTACCGGCGACTTCAGTCGTCTGACTAAAACATTAAAGCGCCTTCAGGCGCTTTTTTTTTGCCTGTTGTGGTTTCTGTTCCCTGACAGTTTGGATGATATAAATCATATAAAGTAAAATAATCAAAAATCACCTGTCAAATTCCTGATATCCCGAAAGCCTTTAAAAATAACAGAAAAGGCGATATTATATATTTGGAAAGAATCTAAATTATGATTCAGTACATAAAAAAATATGATCTGAAACATATTTATAATATTTTTACACCGAAAATTTAATCGTCTTTCCATGAATATTTATCGAATGAAGACTTTACTCTTGTTTATTGGAATTTTTGCATTCACCATCGTTTTTGCCGGCGAAGGGGAAAATATTTTTAAGAAGACCTGTGCAGCTTGTCATACCATTGGAAAGGGGCGGCTTGTTGGGCCTGATTTAAAAAATATTACTAAAAAACAAAGTCAGGAATGGCTTGTCTCTTTCATTCAATCCTCAACCGCGAAGATTAAGAGTGGTGATGCAGATGCCATAGCCATTTTTGAGCAATACAACAAGATTAAGATGCCTGATAATAATTATACCGATGCCCAGATTATCAAGGTACTCAATTACATCAGTCAGGCATCTGGCATTAATCAGGGTTCAGGCACCGGGGGGCAGGCCACTGCACCGGCAACTGACATTTTAAGTGAAACAACCGCCGAAAATATCAAGGCAGGCGCCGCCATTTTTTCTGGGAAACAACGCCCGGTGAACGGTGGTGCTGCTTGTTCTTCTTGTCACAAAGTCAGGGACGAACGGATATTCAGTAGCGGGACACTGGCCAAAGACCTGAGCCTGGTTTACGATGTCATGGGCAGTGCCGGAATCGCCGCAATTGTTAAAAGCCCACCCTTTTCCGTGATGGGGGCAGCATATAAAAACCATCCCTTAACGGAAGAAGAGGTTATCAACCTCACGGCCTATTTAAGATCAGTAAGTGAAGAGAGAATTTACCAGCGGCCTACCGATTTCAGTATGTTATTTGTCTTTTTCGGTATTGTTGTCTTCATTATAATATTTATGAGCACGATCATATTATATTTTAAGCGGAAAAAGCTTCCTGTCAACCACGACGTTCTCAGCAGGCCTTCAAAAGTAATTAACTAGCAAACATATATTTTTATGAGTTGGATAAAAGATTTAATCTCTCCAAAAACCCGGCAATGGGAAGAGTTTTATAGAAACAGGTGGCAGTACGACAAGGTAGTCAGAAGCACGCACGGCGTGAACTGTACCGGTGGCTGTAGCTGGAACATCCATGTAAAAGACGGTATCGTGGTTTGGGAAACACAGGCCCTGGACTACCCTCTTTTAGAAAAGTCATTGCCTCCGTACGAGCCCAGGGGATGCCAGCGCGGTATTTCTTTTTCATGGTATCTGTACAGCCCGATCCGGGTCAAGTATCCCATGATCAGGGGGGCATTGATTGATGCATTCAATGAAGAAAAAGCCAAAACCGGCGATGCCCTCAAAGCCTGGGAAAATATCCAGAAAAACCCTGAAACCAGGGCCAGGTACCAACGGGCAAGGGGTAAAGGCGGCTTCAGAAGGGTGTCGTGGGACGATGCCAAAGAAATCATCGCCGCATCGAATATTTACACCACCAAAAAATATGGCCCCGACCGGCTGATTGGTTTCTCACCAATTCCGGCCATGTCAATGCTGAGTTATGCGGCAGGTTCACGCTTTCTGCAACTGATGGGCGGTGTCAATCTCAGTTTTTACGACTGGTATTGCGACCTTCCGAACTCTTTTCCCGAAATATGGGGAGAGCAAACCGACGTGGCTGAAAGCGCCGACTGGTACAACTCAAAATTCGTGGCCTGCATGGGGGCAAACCTGGGGATGACCCGTACACCCGATGTGCATTTCTTCTCGGAATCGCGCCACAACGGGACCAAGACGGTTGTCTTCACACCCGACTTCAACATGGTGGCCAAGTACGCCGACAAATGGGTGCCGGTACATGCCGGTCAGGACGGTGCTTTCTGGATGGCTGTTGTCCATGTTATTTTGAAGGAGTACCATTACGAAAAAAAGACACCTTATTTTATTGATTACACCAAACGTTACACCGACAGCCCTTTCCTGGTAGAGATAAACGAAGAAAACGGAAAACTCGTCCCGGGTCGGATGTTAAGGGCAGGCAAAGTCAGGAAATACAAAGACATAGAAAAGGGTGACTGGAAATTTCTGAATATTGATTCAAAAAGCGGCGACCTGGTTTGTCCGGGTGGCAGCTCGGGACACAGATGGGATGGCAAGGATGGCAACTGGAATATGAAGTATGAAGATGCCGAAACAGGAAAAAACTACGACCCGGTGCTTACGCTACTTGATAATCACGATGAAGTACTCCAACTCCAATTTATTGAATACGGTCAGAATAAGGTTGCTCAAAGAGGAGTTCCTGTAAAACATATCAAAACAATTGACGGCACGGTCAGGGTTACCACTGTTTATGATTTAATGATGGCACAATATGGTGTTGACCGCGGACTGGGTGGCGAATATCCGGCTTCTTACGAAGAAAACGATGCGGCATACACCCCGGCCTGGCAGGAGATTTTTACAGGTATCGGACCAAAAACGGTTATCCAGTTTGCCCGCGAATGGAGCCGAACAGCAGAAACAACCCATGGTAAGTGTAGTATAATTATAGGCGCCGGTATCAACCACTGGTACCATAACAACCTGATTTACCGTGCCGGTACAATGGCATTGATGCTGACAGGCTGTATCGGCGTGAATGGTGGGGGAATGAACCACTATGTGGGTCAGGAGAAACTGGCGCCAACTGATTCATGGGGTGCCATCATGTCGGGAAAAGACTGGCAGGCACCACCACGCTTGCAGCAAACACCCATCTGGCACTACATCAATTCCGACCAGTGGCGATACGATGGAAACCAGGCCGATTACAACACCGTCCCCAAAAACAAATTGTCGGGCATGCACTCGGCTGACATGGTTGTAAAAGCGGTGCGCAACGGCTGGATGCCCTTTTATCCCCAGTACAACAAGAATAATTTAGAGATTGTAAAAGACGCCGAAAAAGCAGGGGCAAGCTCTGATGAGGACATTAAAAAATATGTCGTTGAAAAGCTGAAGAGTAAAGAATTGCTTCATGCGGTGGTTGAGCCCGATGAAGAAGTAAGTTTCCCGCGGGTTTGGTATATCTGGCGTGGAAATGCCCTGATGTCCAGCGCCAAAGGGCATGAGTTTTTCTTGAACCACTATCTCGGCACTCACCACAACGACGTGGCTGACGAGGTGGCTGACCAATTTGTGAAAGACGTGAAATGGCGCAGCGAAAGCCCCAAAGGCAAAATGGACCTTATCGTCAACCTCAACTTCAGGATGGATACTTCGGCATTGTATTCCGATATTGTCCTGCCAGCCGCTTCATGGTACGAAAAAACCGACTTGAACAGTACGGACATGCACTCGTTCATTCATCCCTTGTCGGCGGCCATTGACCCGGTATGGGAATCGAAAAGCGACTGGGTCATCTTCAGGGAAATCGCCAAGGCCACCAGTGAACTGGCCAAAACGCATTTCTCAAAACCCGTCAAAGACATCGTCAATGTGCCCATCGCCCACGACAGCGCGGGGGAAGTCGCGCAATCCGAAATTAAAGACTGGAGCAAAGGGGAGTGTGAGCCCATACCGGGTAAAACCATGCACAACATTGTGGTGGTTGAAAGGGATTACACCAAAGTTTACGATAAATTCATCAGGCTCGGTCCCAATATTAAAAACGGCTTGGGTGCCCACGGCAACAGCTATCAGTGTGCCGATTTTTACGAACAAATGCTTGATGACAGGGATCATGTGAGCATACTGGACGATAAAGAATACCCGTCCATTTACGAAGATGAAGAAGCTGCCAATGCCGTTCTGCATTTATCAAGCCTGACAAATGGCGAACTTGCCCACAGGGCCTACAAAGTGGCCGAAAAGAAAACCGGTTTGGCCCTGTGCGATCTTTCCGAAGGCAATAAAAATGTCAGGATGAACTATAAAGATCTGCAAACCAGGCCGCAACGATATTTGAATTCCCCCGTTTGGTCGGGATTGCTGACGGACGGCAGGGCTTATTCTGCCTACACCTACAATGTGGAACGATTGGTCCCGTGGCGTACGCTCACAGGAAGGCAGCACTTTTATCTCGATCATGAGGGCTACATCAAGTTTGGCGAGCATTTGCCAACTTACAAACCGTCTCCAAAACCGGAAGTCTATGGTGAATTGCGCAAATCGGTTGCAACCGGAAAAGCAAAGATGCTGAATGTACTCACGCCCCACGGAAAGTGGCATATCCACTCCACTTATGGTGATACGTTGAGAATGTTGACCCTTTCACGTGGAATGGAACCCTGTTGGCTGAGTGAGGAGGATGCTGCCGAGATGGGCATCAAGGACAACGACTGGGTTGAAGTATTTAACGACAACGGCGTGTATTGCACACGGGCCTGCGTTAGTGCACGCATCCCCCAGGGTATCTGTATTGTTTACCACTCACCCGAACGTACTTATTCTGTTCCCAAATCACAAGTGAGGGGCAACAGGCGGGCAGGCGGACACAACAGTTTTACCCGGATTCACCTCAAGCCAAACCTGATGGTGGGTGGCTACGGACAGTTTACCTATCATTTTAATTACTGGGGACCTGTTGGGGTTAACCGCGATACACACGTCCTGATTCAAAAAATGGACAAAGTCGAATTTTAAAACAACGCTAAACCATGGATATAAGATCACAAATTGCAATGGTATTTCATCTTGATAAATGCATCGGATGCCATACCTGTTCCATTGCCTGTAAAAACATCTGGACCGACCGGAAAGGCGCCGAGTATATGTGGTGGAACAATGTGGAAACAAAACCCGGTACCGGTTACCCGAGCAAGTGGGAAGACCAGGATATTTATAAAGGCGGATGGGAGAAAAAAGGTAAAACGATCAGACTCAAAGGAGCGGGCAAATTCAAAGGGTTAAAGAACATGTTTCACAATCCGAATATGCCCGTACTTGAAGATTATTATGAGCCGTGGACCTACCAATACGAACATTTGTTTGAAGCGGAGGAAGGTGATGACCAGCCGGTTGCCCGTCCGGTTTCGCTGATTACCGGCGAACCGATAACACCAAAAGCCGGGCCCAACTGGGATGATGATCTCGGCGGAAGCCAGGAATATGCACGAAAAGATGTCAATGCGCGTAACCTTTCGGCTGCCGAGCAGGAAGCCATGTTCCAACTGGAACGCATGTCCTTCCATTATTTGCCAAGGATTTGTAACCATTGTTTAAATCCTGCCTGTGTGGCTGCCTGTCCGTCGGGTGCCATTTATAAAAGGGGCGAAGACGGTATTGTACTTATCAATCAGAAAAAATGCCGCGCCTGGAGAATGTGCGTAACGGCCTGTCCCTACAAAAAAAGTTACTTTAACTGGAATACCGGCAAATCGGAAAAATGCCTGCTTTGCTACCCGCGTGTTGAGTCGGGACAGGCGCCGGCATGTATGCACTCCTGCGTGGGACGGATCCGGTATTTGGGCGTATTGCTGTATGATGCTGACAAAATTGAAGCCGTTGCATCCTGCGCTGAACATGACCTGGTTGAAAAACACCTGGATATTTACCTCGACCCGAATGACCCTGCGGTTATAAAAGCGGCCCGGGCAAACGGCGTTGCCGACTCAACCATTACCTCGGCACAAAATTCCCCGGTTTACAAATTTGTAAAAAAATGGGGGCTTGCCTTGCCGTTGCACCCCGAATTCAGGACACTGCCGAATTTATTTTATGTGCCACCCTTGTTGCCAACCATGGCATTTGTGGAAAACGGTTCGTACGAAACCACCAGCGAATCTTTCTGGGGAGCCATTGAAAAATCAAGGCTGCCGATGAAATACCTTGCCAACCTGTTCAGCGCCGGAAATGAGAAAACCATCGAAACCGTATTGAAGAAACTGATGGCGGTTCGTCTGCACCGTCGAAATGTAACTGTCGGCGACCTGCCCGAAGATGAAGTAAACGGCCCCATGAACGAAGTGATGATGGACAAAGATACGGCCGATGCCATTTTCAGACTGACTTCACTGCCATTGTTCGATGACCGTTTTGTGATTCCGGCCGCACACCGCGAGGAAGCGATGGAAATGCTGGAAAGTACGGCAGATGTGAAAGGGAATACAGGTTTTGGATTTAAAGAACCTCCGAAAAGAGGATTGTAAATAGTTAAAAAATGAATAAAAGAAATTAATGAAGAATTTTAATCATTATAAAATACTGGCAGATGTTTTCAGGTATCCTGATGAACACTTCCGGGAGTATGCCGATAGATTCCTGAAAATGATTGGGGAAGAGTTGACTCACAAAGCATCCATGCTTCTCAAAACTGTTGAAAGGCAAAAGGAGCTTTCGCTACACCGGCAACAGGAATATTTCATGAAAACCTTTGATGTGCAGGCCGTTTGCTATCTTGACCTGGGGTATGTTTTGTTCGGCGAAGATTACAAAAGGGCGCAACTGCTGGTCAATCTTCAAAATGAACATAAGGTAGCCGGTGTGGACTGCGGCAGCGAACTGGGTGATCACCTGCCCAATGTACTGATGCTGCTCTCAAAAACCACCGACCGTGATTTTGCCGAAGAACTGGGTTTCATCATCACTACCCCTGCGGTGCGTTTTATGCTTACGAAATTTAAGAACATCAATAATTATTATAAAGAATTACTTGAGATTTTGCTGGAATTCCTTCAGCGCGACTTCACAGGCGACGGCCTTGCAGAGTATGCAGTTCCCGAGCAGGCATTTAATGCTGATAATGAATTTGTAATGCCTTCACCAAAGTCGGCTATTTGTGATACACATTGTACCAAACGCAAAAGTTTTTAATTATGTTCAATAACTTCTTTTTTATCGGTTTACCCTATGCCGCACTAACGGTATTGCTGGTCGGGTCCGTCTTCAGATACTACCGGCTCGGTTTTAAAGTGTCTTCATTATCCTCACAATTTCTTGAAGGGAGGGAACTATTTTACGGAAGCCGTCCATTCCACTGGGGGGTTATCTTTCTGTTCTTTGGCCATGCCACTGCTTTTTTAATTCCCCGTGCCGTCATCCTGTGGGACAGGGTACCTCTGCGTCTTATCATTCTTGAAGTGACTGCACTTGGATTTGCTTTTTCGGCGCTGTTCGGGCTTTTAATGTTGATCCAGAGGCGTTTCAAAAACAAAAGGTTGTGGGCGGTAACCACAAAAATGGATGTATTTGTTTACATTATGCTACTGACGCAAATTATCTCAGGTATTTGGGTAGCCTGGTTTGCACATTGGGGATCAGCCTGGTTTGCTACGTCTCTTACTCCTTATCTAAGGTCATTGTTTACGTTCACTCCTGATGTGGCCATAATGGCTCAAATGCCTTTATCAGTTCAAATCCATGTTGTCTCGGCTTTTGTTTTTATTGGTATGATACCATTTACCCGGTTTATCCACTTTTTGGTATATCCTTTCGCTTACATCACGAGAAATTATCAGGTTGTCATCTGGAACTGGGACCGAAAAAAAATAAGGACTTCCGGAAAATTGGTAAACGGAGTGAGGTCGAAAAACAATTAAAATTTAAGGATACGGAAACAGGATAATGATAAAAGTGGAGAGATAGAAGATAAAAGTGGAAAGACAAAAGTGGCGAAGGTGAAAATTGCGGTGTTAACCAATTCCCATTTTCAATAACCAATAACCAATTAACCAATAACCGAAAAAATGGCATTAGCAGAATTAATTGATTTTAAACAAGAAAGGATACGAACGCTACACTACACATGGATAGCGTTTTTCATTACGTTTTATGTATGGTTCAATATGGCGCCACTGGCCACAACCATGCTTGCCAACCTTAACTGGCTTACGAAAGACCACATCAAGGTACTGGCAATTTGCAACGTGGCCCTCACCATCCCGGCACGGATTGTTGTCGGTGCACTGATTGACCGGTACGGTCCGCGTGTGGTGTTCAGCCTGCTGATGATAGTGATGGCTGTCCCGGCCTTCTTTTTTGCTTTTGGGAACACTTTTATGCAACTGCTGATTTCCAGGCTGATCCTTGGCTCAATCGGCGCAGGCTTTGTTATCGGAATCAGGATGGTTGCACAATGGTTTCCCCCCAAAATGGTTGGCAGGGCCGAAGGTTTCTATGCCGGATGGGGCAACTTCGGCTCAGCCTGGGCTGCCATGACATTACCGTGGATCGCCCTCCATTTTTTTGGTGGTGAAAACGGATGGAGATATGCCCTTGCAATCAATGCAGGCGTTTCGCTGGTTTATGGCATTGCCTATTATTTCCTTGTAAAGGATATCCCGAAAGAAGGGGCAACCAAAGCCTATCACTTCAAGAAGGCAAAGAAAACACAGCCCATGACTGTTACTTCCTACAAGGACTTGATACAGTATCTTGTATGGTCGTTTCCGCTGGTTGGTGCCATGGGCATCCTGACCTGGAAAATTGGAAATGTGGTGGTGGATGGCGTTCACATTTTACCGGCTAACGTTTTGTACAGTATTTATGGCATACTGGCATTGATTTATGTTGTCCATGTGATAAAAGTATTGCAGGTCAACCTGCCTGTGCTGAGGGCGGGTGTGCCCGAGAATGAAAAATACAGATGGGGGAATGTGGCCGCGCTGAACAGTACTTATTTTGCAAATTTCGGTGCGGAACTGGCTGTTGTGTCCATGCTTCCCATGTTCTTCCAGAATGTATTCAGAAACCTGACCAACAGTGATGGCAACTATATCATGACTGCAACGTTTGCAGGGATTATTGCCGCTTCTTTTGCCTTTGTGAACCTTTTTGCCAGACCGCTTGGCGGGCTGTTGTCAGATAAAATGAATAACAGAAAAAAGACCATGCTGTTGTATATGTTTGGCATTTCCGTCGGGTTTTTCTTTATGGCCATCATTGCCAGATATGGGCCTGTTGGAGAGGATGGTATAAAAGTCCTGTTCCCGCTGTTTGATGGGATGTGGTGGCTGGTCGTGGCCGTAATTATTACCATAGCTACCTCCATGTTTGTACAAGGAGCCGAAGGGGCAACATTTGCTGTTATCCCGATGATTAAGAAAGAACAAACCGGGCAGATTGCCGGTATGGCTGGTGCGTATGGTAATGTTGGAGCAGTCGTTTACCTTGTGCTCTACTCACTGGTGGACGACAAAACATTCTTTTATATTTTGTCGTGCGGTGCTTTTGCCAGTTTCATTTTCTGCTGGATAATGTTGAGGGAACCGAAAGGGTCTTTTGCCGAAGAGTAGAACCGAATCAAGATAAAAGATGCAATGGAAGGGAATCAAATTACTTAGAATGATAAAAATGACCATTGAATGACCCGAAGCAGATGACGTGCGAAGCACAAATGATCAATAACGATTAAACCATTAATCAACAACAATATGTCAAAAATAAATCTGTCAACCTGGAATGTTGAAGACGAAAATTTCTGGAATCAAGCCGGAAAGAAAATCGCCGTAAAAAACCTGTGGATTTCAATCCCTGCCCTGCTTCTTGCTTTTGCTGTGTGGATCATGTGGAGTATCATCGCGACCAAGCTCAAAGAGTTTGGATTCAATTTCGGTATGATCACACCGGAAATGAGCCCTGATGAGGTCACTGCCAAGCTGAAAGAAATCAACAGTTTGTATTATACACTTCCCGCAATAGCGGGACTGGCCGGTGCCACTTTGCGAATACCCAATTCATTCCTGATTTCATTGGGCGGTGGAAGGAATGTGATTTTTGTAACCACCCTGTTGTTATTAATTCCGGCAATTGGTGTTGGGTTTGCCTTACAAAATGTAAATACTTCTTACATGACCTTTGCCATTTATGCGGCATTATCAGGATTTGGAGGCGGAAACTTCTCCTCTTCCATGAGCAACATCAGCTTCTTTTTTCCCAAACGAATGCAGGGAACCACACTTGGATTGAACGCCGGAATTGGTAACCTGGGCGTGGGTGTTATGCAAAAAACCATTCCATGGGTGATTGGATTTTTCCTCTTTGGAGCAATTGGTGCAGATGGAAACAAAATCTTTGGTGAGGCCATATCCGGGCTTCAAAATGCAGGATGGGTTTGGGTTCCACTGCTGAGTTTGGCCGCTATTGCCGCTTTCTTCGGAATGAACAATGTGATAACGGGTACACCCAAATTACCCTCCACAATTCAGGGAATTTCCAAGACTTTGTACATGATTGTACTCGGTCTTGTTGGTGCAGGAGTCGGTGCTTATATGTTGATCGGCTTACAAATAAATATGTGGATTGTATTACCAGTGGTCGTTATTTTAACGCTGTTGCTTATGAAATTTGCCACACCAGGCGATATTAAAACCAATCTGAACAAACAATTTGACATTTTTAAAAATAAACAAACCTGGGTGATGACGATCATCTACACCATGACCTTTGGCTCGTTTATAGGGTTTTCGGCAGCCTTCCCCAAATTAAGCCAGGATATTTTTGTTTACAGCAATCCGAATGATCCAAGTTATGTCAATCCCAACGCCCCGAATTTTTTAATGTGGGTTTTTCTCGGGCCGGTGATCGGAGCCCTGATACGCCCGGTGGGTGGTTGGTTTGCCGATAAAATCAACAGTGGTGCCAAAGTAACGGCAATCAGTACAATTGCCCAGATTCTGGCCACACTCGCGGTAGCTTATTTTGTAATTCAGGCCCGCAACAGCGAAACTCCGGAACAATATTGGTGGCCGTTTTTTGGGTTTTTTATGATCCTGTTTTTAACCACCGGAATCGGAAACGGATCAACTTTCAGGAGTATCCCCTATATTTTTAATAAAGAACAAGCAGGGCCTGTGTTGGGATGGACAGCGGCAATTGCGGCGTACGGTGCATTTATCATCCCGAAAGTATTTGGCCAGCAAATTGAAAATGGAACACCGGAGTATGCCTTGTATGGTTTTGCAATTTATTATTTCGTTTGTCTCGTGCTCAACTGGTGGTTCTACCAGAGGCCTAAAGCAGAAATCAGAAATCCATAAAAGGTACTATTTAAGAACTGTAATTTTCGGAAGCAATTTAACTGCCCTAAGTCTTAAGAAGTTATGGCAACTGCAAAACGACTATGCGAAACATGTAAGCACTATAGCTGCTTTATCAACAAATATTGTTCTCATAAGTGGAAACCCATAATCACATTCAATAAAACCACTACAGATTATCCGTCCGGAGCCACTATATTTTCAGAAGGAGAGCCTGTAAGAGGAATTTACGAAATATATTACGGGAAAATCAAAGTCGTTTCCTCTTTTGGCAATAATAAAGAAAGGATCTTATGCCTGTTATCCCAGGAACAAATGCTGGGGTTTAACGGACTTGGAGGTAATATGATCTACCCGGTTACTGCCATAACCCTGGTCCCATCGCAAGTAACTTTTATTCCTATTGATATATTTTACAAAGCGGTAAAAGCAAACCCCGGCATGGCCATTTTCCTTATGGGCTATTATGCTGATCAACTAAGAGCCAGCAATTCGCGCCTGAAAATGTATTCGATAACATCGGCCAAAGGAAAAGTGTCCTCTGCATTATTGACAATTGTGGATTCATTTGGCTTTGAAAAACAGGATGATACTTTATTGAGTTTTACACCATCACGAAAGGACATTGCAAGCCTTGCCGGTACGACTTATGAAACGGTGATCAGGGTTCTTGGGGAGTTGGAAAAAGAAAACGTAATCCGGTTGGAAGGGAAATCAATCAGGGTATCCGACCTTTCCTCTTTAAAAAAACTATCCGAAGAATTTAATTCCTGATCGCTTAGGTCTTTCTATTTGATGTTTACATTGTCAGGCAGAAAATGAAACAAAACACATTGACATTCTAATAAACTTAACCCTACACGCGATGGGTAAAATTACTTGCCCATAGGTGCCGCGGCCCTGATCTCAAATTGATTCGGCCTGAAACAGGATAACCGGATGAACATTTCTTACCACTCATGATATTTCCTATTTTTGCACCTCATTTCTGAAACCAAAAACAAAAGATAAAGACAATGCGACAACTCATCGAATGTGTTCCCAACTTCAGCGAAGGCCGCGATATGAACGTGATCAAACAGATTACCGGTGAAATTGAAAAAATAGAAGGGGTTAAGCTGCTGGATGTTGACCCGGGTGCTGCAACCAACCGCACCGTTGTAACTTTGGTTGGAACACCGGAGGAAGTTATTGAAGCTGCTTTTCAGGCTGTAAAAAAAGCCGCCGAAGTAATAGATATGCGCCACCACAAAGGCGAGCACCCCCGTTTTGGCGCAACCGACGTTTGTCCGCTGGTACCCGTTGCAAACATCACGATGGAAGAAACCGTGGAGTATGCGCGTAAGCTGGCCAAAAGAATAGGGGAGGAACTTGAAATTCCGGTTTTTTGTTACGAAAATGCCGCTTTTACAGAAGTTCGTAAAAACCTGGCCAATTGCCGTTCGGGCGAGTATGAAGCATTGGCTGAAAGAATTACAACCGAAGAATGGAAACCGGATTTCGGGCCGGATGAGTTTAACGACCATGTTGCCGGCACAGGGGCAACGGCAGTGGGGGCAAGGGATTTTCTTGTTGCATTCAATGTGAACTTAAATACGACATCAACCCGCCGTGCCAATGCCATTGCTTTTGATGTTCGCGAGCGCGGAAGGACAAAAAGGGAAGGTAATCCGGTTACAGGAAAAATCGTGAAAGACGAAAACGGGAAGCCGGTTATGATCCCGGGTTCCCTGAGAGCCGTAAAAGCCATCGGTTGGTTTATTGAAGAATATGGCGTTGCACAGATATCCATGAACCTGACCAACATCAGCATTACACCGGTTCATATTGCATTCGATGAGGTTTGTAAAAAAGCTGATGCCCGTGGTATCAGGGTGACCGGCTCGGAACTGGTGGGGCTTATCCCGCTGGAAGCCATGCTGGAAGCCGGACGCTACTTTCTGCGTAAGCAAAAGCGTTCGGTGGGCGTGGATAATGACGAGTTGATCAAGATCGCCATCAAGTCTATGGGGCTGGATGACCTGAAACCGTTCAATCCCAAAGAAAAGATTATCGAATACATTCTTGAAGGCGACGAGAAAAAGCTGGTTGACATGACCCTGACCGGTTTTGCCAATGAAACGGCTTCCGAATCACCTGCTCCGGGTGGTGGTTCCATTGCGGCCACTGTAGGAGCTTTGGGCGCATCGCTGGGGACAATGGTGGCTAACCTGTCGGCACACAAGCGCGGGTGGGACGACCGCTGGGAAGAGTTTTCGGAATGGGCGGAAAAAGGCCAGCATTTTAAGGATGAATTGTTGCGCCTGGTGGATGAAGATACTAAGGCTTTCAATAAGATTATGGACGCTTTCGGATTACCGAAAAAAACGGAAGAAGAAAAAGCAGCCAGAAAACAAACCATTGAAGAAGCATCTAAATATGCCATGGAGATACCTTTTAAAGTGATGGACACGGCTTACCGTTCCATCGAAATCATGCGGGCCATGGCCGAAAACGGCAATCCTAATTCGGTATCCGATGCTGGCGTGGGCGCTCTGTGTGCCCTGACGGCTGTGGAAGGCGCTTTTCTGAATGTAAAGATCAACGCGGCAGGCATTGCCGACAAAGCTTTTACCAACGATCTGATAAACAGGGGAGAAGAGATTGCCCAAAAAGCAAAAACCTGCCGCGATGCCGTGCTGGAAACGGTGGAACAGAAGATTAATGAGTTGTGACCAAGTGTTAAAGGTAGAATTCAATGCATATAAACAAAGTGCAAAAATCCACCCCCTTGATCCACCGCCAGCGGGGGAGATGTTTCCCGGATATGGATATAAATAATGAAATGAGGGTATCTCAATTCATTATTTTAAATGAAACACATAACCTATCCCCCGCTGGCGGTAATGGCACTAACATTAACAAAATAATATTATCTTTGCTAAAATATTTTAACATACCAAAGATAAAAAATGGAAAACAACAGATCATTGGCCGTTAGTGCCTTGTTAAACCAGGAATTGAAA
>CAJVWU010000051.1 GCA_913009755.1 uncultured Bacteroidia bacterium | reverse complement strand
TGTCTAACCACATTTTTTTTTGGAAGAATGGTACAAAGTATTGATTTTCGATATTCTTGTATCATTCTTTCTTTTCAACATTTAAATGTTGATTGATTATGTGGTAGTTAACTTTAAACAACTTCAAGAGGAACTTCAGGTGATCAGAGAAGATAATGAATTTCTTTCGATAAAAGAATATTTAAATCAGGAACTTGAAAAGATTGAAAACGATACTGCCGGGTTTTTAACAATTGATCAACTGGATGATGAATTTTAAATACTCCCCATCTTCAGACAACTATTCTTCAAAGATAAGTTAGATTTTCCATTCCGCCCAATTGGGCGGAATGGAAAAAATTTAAGCAGCCGATTTGAAGACCCTTTCAGGAATTTTGTATCCCAACGACTGGTGTCCTCTTTCAGCATTATAAAACGCCATATAATCTTTAATTTTCCCATACAGTTCAATACCATCCTCTGATGGTTCAAGGTATATTTTCTCGTATTTAATGCTACGCCAGAATCTTTCGATAAAAATATTATCAATAGCCCTGCCTTTTCCGTCCATGCTAAACTTTAAATTTTTATATGTACCGACATATTGAGTAAACACAGGACTTGTAAATTGGCTTCCCTGATCGGTATTTAGTATCTCCGGCTCACCGTGTGTTAAAATGGCCGCATCAAGACATTCTTTGCACCATTTGGCCGTCATCGTATTTGAAAGCGACCAGGCCACGATATAGCGGCTGTAAAGGTCGATGATTGCCACAAGGTACATATGGCCATTGCCAACAGGAACATAAGTAATGTCCATAGCCCATACCTGATTGGGACGTGTAATTTTCATCCCGCGCAGCAAATATGAATATATACTCTCCCTTATGAGGTCTACCGGTATTTGGACAGGGGCCAATGGCATGTAAGTCCATTTTACGGTATAACCGCCGTATTCGTTTTGGGTTTACCTGATGCCCTGATTTGCGTAAGTACTCAACCATGCGGGGAACACCATAAAATGGTGTTTTGGTGTACTGTTTATCTATCAGCTCCATAAGTTCTTCGTTATAAGAACCCTCTCCCTGGGGAACATAGTAGAAGCTGCTGCGGTTGACTTGTAAAAGAGAACATTGCCGCGATACGCTCAGGTTATCGGTTTTGTCCACTTTTAACAGTCGTTCGCTTTTGTCTATTTCCCCAATACTTTTTTTAAAAAATCGACCTCCATTTGTAACTGACCAACCTTTTTATAGAGTTCGGCCTTTTCTTTTTCATCATCTGGCTTGAGAACCCCCTTCTCAAAAACAGTATTGGCTCCTGATAAAAAATGACCCTTCCAGGTAGAAATCTGATTGGGATGTAAAGAATACTTCCTCCCTATTTCTTGAATCGTCTCCCGTTCTTGCAGTGCCTCAAGAACAACTTTTGTTTTAAATCCTGCACTGTAACTTTTTCTCTTTTTCATAACAACAAGTTTAGTAAAAAATAAAATTATCCTTGTTGTCTAAATTTTGGGGGTAATTATAGTGGAACACGGGCGACACCACCGATGCCATACAGGTCAACAACGAAGGATTGTATTCGGTATTGGTCACTTCAACAGAAAGCTGCCGGTCCGCAGATTCGGTCACTGTACTTTGGAGCGGACAATCATTTTACCTGCCCAATGCCTTTACCCCCAACGGCGACGGATTAAATGACGAATTCAAGCCCGTGCAACGCTATGACCTGGTGAAGGCTTACCACCTGTCCGTTTACAACCGCTGGGGCCAGCTCATTTTCGAGACCTCCGACATCAACACTGGCTGGGACGGAACCTACAAAGGCAACCCGGCAGAACAGGGCACCTACGTTTATAAAATCGTTTACACGACCTCCTCCACCGGCAACCAACCGCAAAGCGTGGCGGGGAATGTGACGCTGGTGAGATAGCAACTGACCCGTTGACACAATCCGGAGTTAGCCGGTTGAAATAATTTTTGTAAAAATCAATTTCAACCCGCTGAAAGCTAAAGCCCGTTCAGCGGGTTTTGTCCGAAATAATAAATTTCACTAACCCGGATTTCCCTAACGGATCAGTATTTTCTTAAACATCTTACCCTTGCCATTTTCAAGCAGGATGTAATATATCCCTGACCCGGCATTGCTCAGGGTGATTTTTTCGGAATAGGATCCGTCAACCGAAAGCTGCTGTTCCCCATAAATCATAACGCCTGATACATTAAAAACTTTCATGTTCAATTCAAGCGGTTTGGCAGAAACAATGTTTAATGTAAAAATTCCGCTGCTCGGATTGGGGAAAACGGTGACCTGTTTCAGTCCGTCAATTTCATCAATGCCCGTACAATCAAGAAACAGAATCGCGATCGTATCGGAATTTGAACAGCCGTTTTCATCGGTAA
Organism: uncultured Bacteroidia bacterium; assembly: GCA_913009755.1. Classification (GTDB taxonomy): domain Bacteria; phylum Bacteroidota; class Bacteroidia; order Bacteroidales; family F082; genus JAADID01. Next base: position 26,817 of record CAJVWU010000051.1, on the reverse strand, counting down.
CCAGCACGCTGTGCTCCTGAACACCCAGACCGATACCCGCCGTGTCAACCGTAATGGTTGGTGTGGTGTAGTTACCCGGTGTCCAGAGATAAGAGACTGCACCGGGCACTCCGGCATTAAGTGTCATCGAAACATCGCCACAAACCGAAGTATCGTTTCCGATGTTCACCGCCGGCAAAGGATATACGGTATAAGGTTGCGAAGCTGTGTTGGAACAACCGTTGGTATCGGCCCAGGTGTAATTGATCAGGTGTTCGCCGACACCGGCTTCTTCAGGATAAAACATATTGTCTGTGATGCCGTCACCCCAGTATTCACCGCCTTCCGGACTGCCCCCTGTGAGGTCAACCGGGCCTGAATCAACACAACCTGCACCCTGGGGCTCCAGCGTCACTTCAGGCAACGGCAGTACCGTGATATTCTGAAATGCCGTATCCGAACAGGAATTTCCATTGGTAAAAACATAACCAATTGTATAGGTTCCTTCCCCGGCGAGCGAAGCATCAAAAACGCCATCTTCCACACCGGGACCAAAGTAAGTTCCCCCTTCGGGTTGCCCGTTGGTCAGTTCAAAAGGATCGGTATTTAAACAAACCGCGTCAAACGGGGTCAGGGTAACCTCTGGCAATTCAAATATCGTCAGCGTGATCATTTTGGCAGGACTTTCACAACCACCCATGTTTTGCGTAACATAATAAGGGTAAACACCTGGTTCTGTCTGTCCTGTTTCGAAAACATCACCTTCAAATACCAATGTATCCATCGTGGGGTCACTGTACCAGCGGATGTTGTCCCCTGTTGCTTCCAGTGGAGGTATTTCCTCATTCACACAGGCCTGCCGGTCATCCCCTTCCGGCGGATCAGGTATCACGTGAACAGTAATGTAATCTATCTTGGTTGTATCGTCCGAACCGGTATTGTTGACCACCGTGAGCGACACATCATAGCTGCCCGGCGTGTTGTACAAGATGCCTGCCGGATTTTGTTCGGTTGATTCTGAAGGATCGCCCCCTTCAAAAGTCCATTGCCAGTTTGTGGGGTTATATTGTGTAAGGTCGGTAAAATCAACCGATGATCCCACACAGGTACTGGTGTCGCTGGCCATAAAATCAGCAACAGGAGGGGGCAATGGTATGACTTCTATGGTGGCCTCACGATAATGCACCGGTGTCCCGTTGGGCCCTTCCCCTTTTATGGTTACCGAATAAGATCCCGTAGGCACGCCGTCAACCGTGATCACAATGGGAATGGAATCGGGAAAAGAGGTCAGCGTGTCCCCATTGGGATAAGAAACGGTGAACGTACCGGAGGGTGGTGTTTCCAACTCGGTGGAAAATATTGCTGCATTATCATAAAGCTTTACATGCGGCACAACAGCCCACAGCGTATCCCGGTAAGCAATTTGCAGATCTTCGGGATACAGGCGCATGGCAAAATCAGGAAAATAAGCGGTGAAGCTGGCAAAGCTTCCCCATCGGAAATCGCCCCAGGTAAGTTGCGAAACATCGGGGTTGGAAACGATCGCATTGTAATCACCCTGATATCTTGGCGTTCCACCGCCACCACAGGTATTGCAATTAATTTTCATTTTTTCATTGGAAACTTTCACGCCGGCCATAAAGGTCTGTCCGCCGTCATCGGAATAGGTCGCGTAGATCAGCGCGCTGTCGTTGGTGGGTGTATCACGCGTATCCATCCATTGCACGTATAATCTTCCGGTTTCTTTATCGCACCATGTTGCCGGCTGCCACTGATGACTGTTTTGAGGGAACAGTCCCGAATTCACCCTTTTGGCATCCGTCCAGGTAACGCCTCCGTCATCGGAATAGCGGCTCCAGATGTCCGGTTTGTTACCATTACCGGGTGGGTCGTTTTTGGCATAGACAAGGTACAATCTTCCCCTGTGCGGGCCGAAACTGTTGTCAGCGGCAATAAAGGGATAGGGCCGTGTGCGCATGTTTTCAACAGCATTGCGTCCGTTAACATTCGATCCAACATATCCGGCAAAATTCTGGGCTGACATCATTTGAAATGTGCTACCCCCATCCAGGGAACGGTAAAAAGTATAAGTGGATGCAAAAGAACTGCCGCTGTTGGTCACCACGTAAACGGCACCACCCTGTATATTTTGATAAGCCCCCACGCAAACCATCATGCCCGGCAGGCTTTGTGTTGAAGGAGCAAATGTGCTTGTCCAGGTTTCGCCATGATCGGTACTGCGTGTAAAATTTCCCACCCCGCTGTTGGTCATAGTGCTGTAAACATAATTTGCATAAGGCCCTGCAGTCTGGTCACAGGCTATCCAGTTTTTATCATTACCGATGATGGCCGTTACCGACGTATTCCATGTTTGCCCGTTATCATCCGAGCGGACTACTTTACATCCCTGCACACCACTGCTGCCGAACATATTCTCGTAAAAAATATTCCCTAAACTGTCGTAAGCCGTTACCGGATCGCCCCATACACCGGTGCCCCATGCCGGCTGCGAATTAAACCAGTCATGGCCATCCAGGGTATAATGGGCGGCATCCACATTGAAAGCCGTAAAAAATTCCGTTGGCGCCTGTGGGTTCACACTGATGTGTCCTTCGGCAAAGTCAACACCGAGGTAAAAATTATCAAAATAGTCAATCGTAATGACCTGTGAAGGCATTCGTTCGCCGCCTCTCGCTTGTTCAAGATACCACTGTGGTATCTGGTCAAGGTTGGGGTTATCAGCCTGGCTTTGGCCATAATTAACTAACCTGAAAAATACCAGAATAATGATTAAACCTAAGGTTGTGATCTTGCTTTTTGAAAGTAAAAAAATGTTCATAATCAATTTTTAAATGAATAAAGGATACCAAAATAAAAAGGCTGTATTGCAACCTTTTTACAAGATAAATTGGAGAAAAAATTCAGAGGGGTAAGATAAGGGTTTTTTTTGATTGGGGGCATGCTGATATGATAAATGACATTGTTTTATTCTCTGGCATTTACCTCCGAAAAAATCAAAATTAGCAAAAAAGGCCTTTCTCCGGCTATTAAACAAAGGCGAACAGGAGCCATCTATTGATCCGGTTCATTATGAACCGGATAATGCAAATCAAGACTTACCCGGATAGTTTGTATTTTCGCCAACAACGCATTGATTCAAACCCTTTATGAGCAACCTACACGAATATCCCAAACATTTTGCGAGGTTTTATGACCTCATTTATATCGGGCAGCGGGATGATGCGGACAAAGAATATTACCTCCGTCAGATCAGGAATACACGAGGAAAAATACTGGAAGCGGGTGTTGGCACCGGCAGGCTCTTCAAAACGGCATTGGTGGAAGGGACTGACATTTACGGTATTGATACCAGCCCCGCCATGCTGGATGAACTTTATGATAAAACTGAATCAAAAGAACATCACCGCATCAGCCGGCAAAGTATGGTATGTTTTCGATTCGATTTCCGCTTTGACCTGGTAATCGCCCCTTTTCGCGTAATGTCGCACGTCCTGAAAAAAGAAGACCAGTTGAAAGCGCTGAACAACATTTATAACCACCTCAACCCGGGTGGCACATTCATCTTTGACGCTTTCGTCCCCGATCCGCAATACCTCAAAAATGGATTTGAAAATTTTGTTGATTTCGAAGACGAAGACGAGTTCGGAAAAAAAGTGACCCGCACGGTTTCCACCCGCCCCGACCTGATCGGACAGATCATTGAAACCAATTTTGTGTTGCAATGGGAAGAAAACGGGGAAACAAAAAAGGAAAGCTGGACTTTTCCTTTGAGGTTCTTTTTCCGGTACGAACTGGAACATCTCGCAGAGCGATCCTGTTTCGAATCGTATCAGATTTTCGGAGATTTTAACGATGGGTCGTTGACATCAAAATCAAAGGAATTTGTCATCGTATGCAGAAAAGCTCAAGAGGGTTAGCATGCAATGCCTAAAAAGTCAGCAACGATTTTTTAATGATACCGATGGCTTCCATGAGTTGTTCTTCTGTGATGACCAGCGGGGGTGCAAACCGGATGATATGATCATGAGTCGGTTTGGCAAGCAGCCCGTTTTCCGCCATTTTCAGGCAGACATCCCAGGCTGTTTTATTTCCTTTGGGTTTGATAACGATGGCATTCAGCAAACCTTTCCCGCGAACCAGTTCGATCATTTCCGTATCAATCTTTTTCATCTCCTCCCGGAATATTTTTCCCAGTCGTTCCGCCCTTGCCGCAAGATTTTCTTCTTTTACCACTTCCAGTGCGGCAACAGCAACTTTGGCTGCAATGGGGTTGCCACCGAATGTTGAACCGTGTTGTCCCGGTTTGATGGTCAGTATGATTTCATCATTGGCCAATACAGCCGAAACGGGATAAACACCACCGGAAAGGGCTTTGCCGAGAATCAAAATATCGGGATGCACACCTTCATGATCGCAGGCCAGCAATTTTCCTGTCCGGGCAATACCTGTCTGCACTTCATCGGCAATAAAAAGCACATTCTTTTCATGGCACATTTTATATGCTTTGGAAATGTAACCTTCGTCAGGAACCATCACACCGGCCTCACCCTGAATGGGCTCAACCAAAAAACCGGCCACATTGGGGTCTTCCAGTGCTTTGTCCAGGGCATCCAGATCATTGTATGGGATAACCTCAAAGCCGGGGGTATAAGGCCCGAAACCGGCTTTCGATTCCGGGTCTGTTGACATGGAAATAATAGTTATCGTCCGGCCGTGAAAGTTATCGGCACAGACGATTATTTTGGCTTTATCGTGTTCAATCCCCTTTACATCGTAAGCCCAGCGGCGGCACAATTTTAAAGCTGTTTCATCCGCTTCGGCACCGGTGTTCATCGGTAATATTTTATCGTATCCAAAATAATCGGTGATGTATTTTTCATACAAACCCAGGGTATCCGTATAAAAAGCACGTGAAACCAGGGTCAGTTTTTGTGCCTGCCCGATAAGGGCATTGACAATTTTCGGGTGGCAGTGCCCCTGGTTTACCGCTGAATAAGCGGACAAAAAATCAAAGTACTCTTTTCCTTCAACATCCCAAACTTTGGCGCCTTTCCCTTTTGCAATGACAACTGGCAAGGGATGATAATTGTGTGCCCCGTACTGATCTTCCAGGGCCATTGCCCCTTTTGAGGTCAATTGATTTGATATGATGTTATCCATTTGAATATCAAGTTTTAAAGATGAATAAATCGAATTCCCCCGAAGGGCTGGGCAAAAGTAATGATTTAAGAAATCAAAGCATAAATATTACAGGGAAATTGAGCCATTAATTTGTTATTTTTGAACAGCATAAACCCAACCCAAAAAATGCACTTTCCGAACAAATACAAAAAGAAGTTTTTATCGCAGTTAACTACAGTTCCGTTCTTTGAGAAAAATCAACCTTGTTTATGGACATTTAACGATTAAATATTTTAAGCCATGAAAAATTTTGTTGTTCACCAATTGTTGTATCATGCCGTCATTACCCATCCCGGACAGGTCATCGTTTCCGACGGCAAGCAGTTCACTTTCCAGCAGTTTTATACAAGGATCATTAAACTGGCCGACAGCCTCAGTCACAAAGGTGTAAAAAAGGGAACGGTCATCGGTGTGCTGGATGTCAACACTCATCGTTTTCTTGAAATGCACTATGCCTGTTCCATGCTTGGGGCTGTTTTGCACACCATCAATTTCAGGCTGGCGCCTGAACAAATGGTCTATTCCATGGTACACGCCGGGGATGAATGGGTTTTTGTATCGGATGTTTTTGCCCCGGCTATCAAGCCTTTGTTTTCAAAATTTCCCAACTGGGTTCTTATGAGCGACAACCGCAGGCAGGCCCTTCCCGATGCGCAAAATGCCTTTCATTATGAAAACCTGCTGGAACAAGGGGAAGAAAAGGAACCTTCCGGGGCAAACGAGATCAGTGAAAACGATATCTTCTCCATATTTTATACCACCGGAACCACCGGGAAACCTAAAGGAATCCGGTATAAACACCGCACCATTCTTCATGGAGCCATCCAGCTTTTCCATCATCTTGCCCTCCATAAATACGGCGCAAGGGTCAGCAGCCGTGATGTGTTTATGCCACTGATTCCCTTTTTTCATATCCATGCATGGGGCATGGCCTTTTTTCCAATCTACCTCGGTTCCAAACTGGTTTTACCCGGATCTGCCGATGCAACCGGGCAACTGGTGCTGATTAAAAAGGAAAAGGTAAGCTGGCTGAACATGGTTCCCACCCAATTGCAGATGCTGCTCAATCAAAAAGGGTTCGGAAACATTAAAGTACTCACCGGCGGCAGTCCTTTTGCATCGGGCATTGCACAAAGGGCTCAACGGGAAGGCGTAAATTTCAGCCTGATTTACGGGGGTTCCGACCAACTTGCCACGGCCATTTCGGTGATACCCGAAGAGGTCGAACCCGATACGGACGAAGCCCTGGAATGGCGGCGAGTGGGGATGCGCCCGCTACCTTTGGTTGAAATTTCCGTAAGGGACAACCAGGGGCATGAAGTTCCCCACGACGGAGAAACATTGGGCGCCGTATGGGTAAGAAGCCCCTGGTTGCCTGAAGGGTATTATAAAGAACCTGAAATCAGCAAAAAGCAGTTTATTGACGGATGGTTTCGTACCGGCGATTTGGGCTTTTTTTATCCCAATAATCTGCTTTATGTAGCTGACCGTGAAGGCGATGCCATCAAAAGTGGCGGCGAATGGATTCCCTCCGGAATGCTTGAAGCTATCATTTCGGAACATCCTGCTGTTGCCCAAGTGGCCGTTATCCCAAAAAAAGATGAGCACTGGGGACAACGTCCGCTGGCCATTGTAAAAGTATCTGAAAAAGTAAGTCCGAAGGAACTGACCGATTTCCTCATTATTAAGACAAAAGAAGGCAAACTGGCCAGGTTCTGGATACCGGATCAATTTGTTTTTGTGGATGATATCCCTTTGACCAGCGCTGGAAAACTCAATAAAAAAGTGCTGCGCGACCAATATTCGGAAATAAAATAATTAAGGTGTAGGATAAAGTGAAAACAGTTTCTAAAAAAACATAAACCATTAAAATCATGTCAATGAATGAATTATTAACCAAAGAAGACCTTGTCTTGCGGGAAAAGGTCCGGGATTTTGTAAAATGGGTGCCACGCCAGCTTTTGCTGGATATGGATGCAGACAAAGTCAGCTATCCCATGGAGTTTATCCGCGAAGCGGGAAAGAGAAACCTGCTGGGCTTGCGTTTTGATAAAACACAGGGGGGGTCGGGCCTGCCCTGGACCAGCGAAATGGTAGCGCTGGAAGAAGTAGGTGTGCTGGGCACTTCCCTGGGATGCCTCTATTCGCTGGTTTCCATTGTGGGTGAAGCCATTCATGTTTTTGGTACGGAAGAACAAAAGCAACGTTTTTTAGTTCCCATGTTAAAAGGGGAAACAGGGGTTGCCGAAGGGCTTACCGAACCCCGCGGTGGTTCCGACTTTTTTGCTGCCACTACCAAAGCTACACGCAAAGGGGATATGTTTTTTCTGAACGGACAAAAACGTTTTGTCGTTGGAGCCGAAGGAGCCGACCTGCTACTGGTTTATGCCATAGTTGAAGGCATTGAAGACCCAAAAAAAGCCATGACCGCTTTTCTGGTGGAACGCGGCCCCGGTGTGGAGGTAGCACATGTATATGGCCTCATGGGCACCCGTGGCGGCGGTACAGGGCGACTGATATTTAAAGATGCTGCCGTTCCCGTAAAAAACATTCTGGGGGGCGAATCAGGGATCGGAAACGGTACCCGCGTTTTCCATCAAATGATGATTCCCGAACGCCTGACATCAGCCGGTGGTGCTGTTGGGATGGCACGGGGAGCTTTTGAAGTAGCCGCCCGGTATGCCGATAAGCGAAGGGCTTTCGGCCAAAAAATCCGCGTTTTTGAGGCAGTCAGTACCAAAGTTTCGGAAAGCCTTACCCTGTTGGATGCGTCAAGAGCCATTAACTATCTCGCTGCCAAAACAGCAGATGCCCCCGTTCCGGCAGGGAAAATCCGCCGTATGGTTTCAGAAGCCAAAAAATTCTCTACCGAATCGGCCTGGAAAGTTGTAAATCACGCCATGCAGATCATGGGCGGTATCGGATACACCAATATTTATCCGGTGGAAAAAATGCTCAGGGATATACGGCTTATTACTATCTGGACAGGAACCAATGAAATCATGGATTTGGTTATCCAACATGAATTCTATAAAGACTTCCTGGCGCAGGACATGAAAAGCCGTAACATCGAGAATGATGCGGAAGGCGCCGGTTTGCCGGATGAAAAAATCTATAACGATTAGGGTTGCGCAGGAAGAGGATCAGGGGGGTGCAGATTAAAGCAAATGCCTGAAAGGCAGTAAAATCCATTCAAATAATTTATTGACACCCGGGCGGTTGTACCAGCTTTCCAGGTCGAATGGTTCTGAATCGGCTAAAGTTTTCTTAATATGTGACAGGATTTGCCGGGCGATTGAAGGTTCGCTGCCAATTAGCATGATCTCGTACATATACCGGAAACTGCGGTAATCGAAATTAGATGATCCGATGGCAAAATGCAGTTCATCAATCAATATCAGCTTGGCATGCAGGTTATGGGGGCCGTAAAACAAAAAGTCAACGCCGGATTTGCAAAGCGGGCCGAGGTATTTGTTCCGTAAAATATCCACCAGATTCACATCCGACTGCCTGGGCAGGATCACCGAAACCTTAACACCGCGCCGGGTGGCGTCAACCAATGCTTTCCGCAAAAGAAAACCGGGCAAAAAGTAAGGGGTCTCAATATAAATCGATTTTTCAGCTCTCTTGATCATCCTGATAAACTGCTGGTTAATCCTTTTAACAGCCACCGATGGCGCATCTCTGACAATTTCGAAATTTCCGGACCTGACAGGACGTGTATTCCAGGCTTTATTGAAAACATATTTGTTATAAATCCTGAAATCCTGCATGAACATCTTTACCAGGTTAACCGTCAGATCATAAGAACGCAGCCTGAGCATTGACTCCCTCCAGTTGATGTTGTAACCGGTGATATTGGATGAACCGATCCATGAAATTTCATCATCTATCAGAATCATCTTGCGGTGGTTGCGTTTATGTCCACGGGTGAAAAGGTCGGTGCTCAGTTTAATTTTTTCAAAAAACCTGACTTCGCCTTTGTAACTGATCAGGTCATTGAAATGTTCATGGTTTACCGGACCGGCACCCCAGTAATCAATCAACAACTTAACTTCAATCCCATCTTTGGCTTTCCGGGTCAGGGCATCCTTAAACCTGTCGCCAATTTCATCTTTACTCAGCCTGAAAGTTTCAATATAAATAAATTCTTTGGCCTTTTCAATATCTTCAATGATCTGGTTATAATATTGAAGGGGTTGCGAAAAAAGATGATATGGTTCTTTCAGTTTCATCAATAGGTTTTCGTTCAAAAATCAAGATATATGATACCGGAAAAGTTACGAGATCTTCCTGTTCCCGATAAAGATAAAGACAATAAAAACCACCACAAAGATAGCTGCCAGCCCCCAGGCTGTGATGCGATAATTGTGTGCCTTTTCCTTCAACAGGGCAACCCTGCTTTCCATATCCCGGTTTTCCTGTTCCAGTTCTTTTATTTTTTGTTCCGATTCAACCTGCAATATCTGGGTTTGGTTATATTGTTCAATCAAACTATCCACACCCATTGAATACAGACGGTAGTATTTATTAAATTTTTTCATGTCGTGCAGTGCTGCATAACATTGAAATAAAGCTTCCTCATTCGATCCGATATATTCCTGATAATCATGTTTTAGAGCCTCTTCCAGACTTTTCTCCAAAAATTTTACGGCTTCCGAAAATTTGTCCTCGGCCTGTTTTACCTTACCCATATTGTAATCCACCATGATCAAACCGGCAATGTCACCCCCTTGCTGATAAATTTTCCGGCTTTTTTCAAACATTTCAAAAGCCGCTCCATATTGTGCCATATTACCGTAAACCGTACCGATATTGTTGTACATCAGGGCTATTTCAGAAGGGTTGTTGAATTGTTTTTTTATTTTCAGTGCTTTTTGATACAAATCAAGTGCTTCATCGTACCGGTTTAAATCGAAATTATAGATTTCGGCTTTATTGGAATAAACACGGGACAGCCCCATTTGCGCATTATTTTCATTGTATATCCGCTCTGCAAAGTTTAAATAAGTAATGGCTTTTTCGTAATTCTCCAGCTGTTTATACACAACACCTATATTGATATACACATCGGCCATATCAGTTTTCAGCCCGAGCTCCTGGTAAGAAACAACCGCTTTAAAATAATAATTCAAGGCACTCACAAAATTGCTTTTGTAGAAATAGGTGTTTCCCAGATTGAGATAGGAAATGGCAATATCTTCTTTGTCATCCAACGATTCGCGGATGTGCAGGGACTGTTCGAGCAGACGAAGGGAAGAATCGTATTCGGCCCATTTCTGATAGACCAAAGCTTTAGTATTTAAACAATTGGCTATTCCTTTTTGGTTTCCGGAAATTTGATATAAAACCAGTCCCGAATCCAGACATTCGAGCGACCGGTTGAATTCACCCTGATAAAAATAGGTGATGCCCAGTGAGCGCTGGCTGCGAGCCATGAGTTCTTTATTACCGGATTGAGAACACTCCTCCAATGCTATTTTACCATACAGGATTGCTGAATCAGGATCAATGTTCCGGTATGATTCGGCCAGGTTGATCAGCATTTCGGTATTTTTCAACCCACCGGTTTGCGCAACACCTGAAACCGTAAACGTCAGAAGTAAAATAAACAGAATTATTTTTTGAATTGACCGCATTATCGCAAAAATAGGGAATTCATGGTGGAAAAAAAAAGTCCGGCAGAAATAATCACTTTTTCCCCAGGTTGAGAAAACCGACAAAATTTTAATATAACCGGAAATCCATTTATCTTTGTTTCCCATTCAATAAATAAGCTATGATTAAATCAATGACCGGTTTTGGCAAACAGACGGTTGAAACCCAAAACGACAAGTTCACCATCGAAATACGCACATTAAACAGCAAACAGTTTGATTTAAACACAAAAATCCCGGCGCGTTTAAGGGAATATGAACCGGGTATCAGGAAACTATCCGGACAACGATTACTTCGTGGCAAAGTGGACCTGATGATAAATATAGAGCCAAAAACAGCACAATCGGCACCGGGGCTTAACCATACCCTGGCCGGACATTTTTACAGGGAAATAAAAGAACTGGCCAATGTATTGGGAATTGAATTGTCAGAGCAGGTTTTATCCGTTATATTGAGAATGCCGGAGGTATGGTCGGTCCCGGAAGAAGAAACAGACCCCGAAGAATGGGGTTTACTGGCAGAAAATATTAACCTGGCCATGGATGCCGTTGACCGTTTCAGAATATCTGAAGGGGAAACGTTACAGAAAGATTTTCGCCTGCGGATTGAAAAAATTAAAAAACTGCTTTCGGAGGTAGGCCTTTTTGAAAGTGAAAGGACACAAAATATAAAACAAAGGATTAAATCGAACCTGGCAAACCTGGCCAATGAAATTCAGCAAGACAAAAACCGCCTGGAGCAGGAGATGATCTTTTACATGGAAAAACTGGACATTACCGAAGAAAAGATCAGGCTGAAAAAACATTGTGATTATTTTATAGAAACGTTGAACGGGGAAGAGACACCGGGGAAAAAGCTGATTTTCATCGGGCAGGAGATCGGGCGTGAGATCAATACGCTGGGATCAAAAGCCAATGATGCCAATATCCAGAAACTGGTTGTACTGATGAAAGACGAACTGGAAAAAATCAAGGAGCAACTTTTTAACATCCTTTAATGAACAAGGCTGTAAACAAAGGGAAACTCATTATTTTTTCGGCACCTTCGGGCGCAGGAAAAACAACCCTGGTAAAATACCTGATGTCAGCAATGGACAACCTGGTTTTTTCAATTTCGGCGTGCAGCCGCAAAAGACGAGCCGGCGAAAAAGACGGACGCGATTATTACTTTATATCGGTAAAGGAGTTTAAAGAAAAAATAAAAAACGACGAATTTGTTGAATGGGAAGAAGTTTATAGTGACTATTTTTACGGAACACTTCGGTCGGAGGTACAACGGATTAGAAATAGCGGAAGGCATGTGGTTTTTGATGTGGATGTGAAAGGAGGATTGAACATCAAAAAGATATTTGGTGATGATGCCCTGGCTGTTTTTGTGAAACCGCCCTCGGTTAAGGCTTTAAAACAAAGGTTAAAACAACGGGCTACCGATGATGACCGGGAAATTGCAACCCGATTGGCCAAAGCTAAAAATGAATTGACGTTTGCAGACCAATTTGATGTGATCATCATAAATGACGATCTGAAAAAAGCCAAAAAACAAACCCTTGAGGCGGTACAAAATTTTTTAAACCGGTAACTATTTAAACGACCATGAAAACCGTTATACTCACAAACTACAGCCCCAATGTTTTGCGGGCCATTTTAAGCCTGAAGGTTGTGGAAAAGGAAATCCCCGGGCCTGGCGAAAACGAAGTGCTCGTGAAACTTCATGCCGCTGCTGTCAACCCTTCGGATATTGCATTTATCCAGGGCGGATATAACATTGTGAAAACACTGCCGGCCACACCCGGTTTTGAAGGTTCGGGAACTGTTGTTGATGCGGCCGGCAACCTGAAAAACCTCATCGGCAGGAAAATCAGTTGTTTTGTACAATATGTTGAAGGCGGCACCTGGTCCGAATATTTTACCGTTCACAAAAACGACATTATCCTGCTTGATGACAAGATGGACATGGACCAGGCTGCCTGTTTTACGGTCAACCCTTTTACGGCTTATGGCCTGACAGATATTGCCCTTGCCCGGCAGAGCAGGGCCCTTGTCCAGAATGCCGGCGGCGGGCAGGTTCCCGCTTTTATCAGGATGCTGGCAAAAGAAAACGGTATGGAAGTGATCAACATAGTCAGGAAACCCGAAACTGCCGGAAAACTATTGGCTGAAGGACACCAATATGTGCTCATGGAACAGGATGAAGCATTTGAAGAAAAACTAAAAACCCTTGCCCGCGACCTTGATGCCACAACAGCTTTTGATGCGGTGGGGGGTGCTGTTTCCGGTGTTATTTTCAATGCCCTGCCTGCCGATTCGGAACTGGTGGTTTACGGGGGTCTGTCGGGCAAACCCATGAGTGGGATAAACACAATGGATGTGATCTTTAAGGATAAAATCATTTCGGGATTCAACCTTTTGGGATGGAAGGATGAACTTGACGAAGGGGGGTTTTTATCCATTGCCGGTGAACTTCAGCAAAAATTTATCAGCGGGGAACTGAAAACCACAATCCGGGGAACAGCCCGGTTTGATGACATCGTAAAAGGGCTGAAAAATTATATCAGCAACATGAGTGCAGGAAAAATCCTGATTAAACCCTAACTGCAAATATGCAAATATTCATTCGTGCATTCATGGCATTAAAATCAAACGACAATTTAAACAATATGTTGATTAGTTTTGTGAATTAAGAGCCTAAAATTATGGAAACCAAATCAAATAAAAAGACAGGATTGTTTTTCGGATCGTTCAACCCCATTCATCACGGACACCTTATCCTGGCTTCGTACATGACCGAATTTACCGATTTGGATGAAGTTTGGTTTGTGGTTTCGCCCCAAAACCCGTTGAAACCCAAAGAGAGCCTGCTGGCAGAATATCACCGGATAGCCCTGGTGCGCATTGCCATTGAAGACCACGTTAAGTTCAGGGCTTCCGATATTGAATTTAAGATGCCCAAACCTTCCTATACCATTGATACTTTAACCTGGCTAAGCGAAAAATACCCGCAGCGGACTTTTGTCCTGATCTGCGGCAGCGATATCTTTCCCACTTTTCATAAATGGAAAAATTTTGAAGTCATACTGGAGCAGTATTCCCTTTATGTTTATCCCCGTCCGGGTTACGGCATGGGCAAGTTTGCAGGGCATCCCCACATTCATGTTTTCAAGGCCCCGTTACTGGAGATTTCATCCAGTTTCATCCGGCAGGGCATCAAAGCCAAAAAAGACATGGCTTTCTGGATGCCCGATAAGGTTTATGAATATATACTGGAAATGCATTTTTATGAAAAGTCGCCGTAACCTGGCGGGCAGGGAACCCTTTTGGGACCCGCCAGGAGCAAAGCCGCCTGGGACAAACTGCCCGAACCCAGCCTAAAACTCATTTTCATCCGAACTGTCATCATCCACACCGGTATTGTGCTGTTTGTCGTATTTTTCACAGTCGAACTCAATAGAAATATCCTTCAGGGGTTTTTCAAAATCACCCTGGCTGATGTGCAGCGTTGTGTCGGCATAAACTTTTTTCATGTAAATGGCCCAGATGGGCAAAGCCATATTGGCACCTTGTCCCAGCCTGATGCTCCTGAAATGCACACTCCGGTCCTCGGCACCCACCCAAATACCTGTTGTCAGGTCGGGTGTAATGCCCATAAACCATCCGTCAGACTGGTTCTGCGTGGTCCCGGTTTTACCGGCGATGGGATTGGTAAATCCGTATTTGTAACGTAAACGTATCCCCGTGCCACTTTGTACCACTCCTTTCATCAGCTCAATCATCTTATAAGCCGTTATATCATCCATGGCTTCATTTTTTTTGGGCACGAACCGTTCCAGTACATTGCCGTTTTTGTCTTCAATTTTCAAGACATACATGGGCTTGATATAAACCCCCTGGTTGGCAAAGGTGTTCATGGCCCCCACCATTTCGTAAAGCGAGAGGTCGGGGGTTCCCAGCGCAATGGCCGGCACCGGCGGGATGTATGAAGTTACGCCCATATTGTGTGCCATCTTTATCACCGATTGCGGTGAAAAGCGTTTGATAAGATAGGTGGAAATCCAGTTGTTGGAATTGGCCAGTGCCCATTTCAGGGTTACCTCCTCTCCTATCCTTTGGGACGATGAATTTTTTGGTGTCCAGTATGTGCCGTCTCCCAGTTCAACACTGTAAGAAATGTTGGGTACTTTGTAGCAGGGCGAATATTCACCCTCCTGCATAGCCAGGGTATAAAGAAACGGTTTGAAAGTAGAGCCCACCTGCCTCTTGCCTTGCATAACATGGTCATATTTGAAAAAACGATAGTCATCGCCACCCACATAAGCCCTGACGTAACCCGTATGAGATTCAACGGACAGCAGGCCGGCATTCAGGAAATATTTATAATACCTGATGGAATCCATGGGTGTCAATACCGTATCAATGGGACCGCTCCAGCTAAAGACACTCATCTCAACCGGTGTATTGAAACTCTTTTCAATGGAATCGGCATCAACGCCTGCCTTCCTCAGCAACCGGTATCGTTCACTACGTTTCATTGACTGTTTCATAATCTTTTCAACAGCCCGGGCCACTTCTTCCTCATCGTCAGTCTGAAAAACAAAAGGGGCGTTGGGATACCCTTTCCAATGTTCAAAAAATGCAGGTTGCAGATCGTTGGCCAAATGTTCCCTGACGGCTTCTTCGGCATATTTCTGCATTCGCGAATTAATGGTTGTATAAATCTGCAAACCGTCAGTGTATAAGTTATAAGGTTTCCCGTTAGCTTTATAATGATTGGTACACCAGTTTTTCATCCACCGGCGGAGATATTCCCTGAAATAAGTTGCCAGTCCGCGGTTATGGTCAAGCATTCCGTATTTTGAAACACCAAGGGGAAGCTGGCTGACCGAGTCGTAGGTTTGTTGGTTGATATACCCGTATTTTTCCATTTGGTGAAGAACCAGGTTGCGTCTTTCAAGTGCCGCTTCGGGATGCGAAATGGGACTGTATCCTGAGGGCCGGTTAACCACACCGGCCATCAAGGCTGCTTCCTGCAGGTTGAGGGAATCGGGTTTTTTATCGAAAAATGTGGCCGAAGCCGATTTTATCCCGTAAGCATTGTGGCCATAAAAAACCGTGTTGAGGTACATGGCAATGATCTCCTCTTTTGAATAGGTCCTTTCCAGTTTTACGGCTGTGATCCACTCCTGGAACTTCCTGAGTATCAATTGTGGGGTATTCAGGTTGCCGCGGGGAAACAGGTTTTTGGCCAGTTGCTGGGTGATGGTACTCCCCCCGCCTTTGCTGTTACCCGTCAACACACCGAAAGCCACACGTGCCAGGGCCCTCTGGTCAATGCCCGAGTGTTTCTCAAAACGGACATCTTCGATGGCAATGATGGCATTGATGAGATTTGGGGATATATCGCGATAATCAACATTTGACCTGTTTTCGATAAAGAAAGTACCCAGCACCACCCCATCGGAAGAAATGACTTGTGAAGCCAGGTTGCTTTTCGGGTTTTCAAGATCTTGAAAACTGGGCATCGTTCCAAACCACCCCCTGGCAACACCGTAAAAGAAAAGTACGGTGATCAGGAACAATAGTACAACAATCAACCAAAATTTGACGATGTAATTAAAAAACTTTTTGTGTGTTTTTTCGCCCATTTTATTGTCCGGAATTTATTCAGTTACTTTTACAATTCGCAATCCCACATTGGCAATCCCTTTCAACGTATCGGCCCGCATGGCCTGCTGAATCCAAAATTCATATTTGCCCCTCAAAGGAAAAACCATGGATTGATTGAGCAATATTTCATTTTCCTTTAAATGTCCCCAACCTTTTCCAAGCCATTTGCCTTCGTTGTCGGCCAGGACACATTCGATGGTGTCGCAGGTTAAGTTGCCGTTGGGAAATTTCGTTGTCATAAATAAATAAAGGTTATTAAACCTGTAATCCGTGCTGTTTCTGAGATTAATAAAAAAGTCATAAGTCGCAAGTGTGTCTTCAATATCAATCTCAAAATGTGCTGCTTCATCCTTGTACCACAGGCTGTGTTGGATAGATACATTTCGGTCATACACAGCATGATAACCGCAAGATGAAAGGAAAAGAATACAAGCCGTCAAAACCGGCAGCAACTTATGATGCATGATTTTGCTTTTGAAATAAAATGCGAAATAACCAAAAATATTGTTTAGGCACTGATGAATTTCATCAGATTATCCCGATAAATTCATCATCACCTTCCGTTTCCACATTTTCACTAACACTCTGCTGAAGTGCCCAGCTTTCCAAGTCTTTAGGCAAATTGCCCTTTCGGTTCATGTTAATAATGGTTTTTACCTTTTCGATGGGAATAGCCATGATGTTGGTTGTGTCACCGGCATAAGCATACCACATTATCTTTTTAAAGATGTCGCTTTTCTGATAACCGGCTTCGCCTTTTTTTGTTTTCAGCTTTATGCGGTTGTCTGGAAAATCCCTGAGGGCTTCAACATAACTGTCCACTTCAAAGTTCAGGCAGCATTTTAATTTTCCGCATTGTCCTGCCAGTTTTTGCGGATTGAGCGACAACTGCTGAATACGGGCAGAAGTGGTAGCCACACTCCTGAAACTGCTGATCCATGAAGCACAGCACAATTCACGGCCACACGAGCCGATGCCCCCCAGTTTGGCTGCTTCCTGTCTTACCCCGATTTGCCGCATTTCAACACGGATATGGAAAGCTTCGGCCAGTTTTTTGATCAACTCCCTGAAGTCAACGCGTTCGCTGGCTGTGTAATAAAAAATGGCTTTGGTTTTGTCCCCCTGGTATTCCACGTCATTGATCTTCATCTCGAGGCCCAGGTCCATCGCGATGACCCGTGTTTTTTTCATGGTCGGTTTTTCAAGGGCAATCACTTCAAACCACTTTTCGATATCCACCGGGCGGGCATGCCTGAAAACCCTGTGCATTTCTGTTTTTTCAGGATTGAAATTCTTGCGGGTCATTTGCAGCCTCACTGCATCACCTGTCAGTGAAACGATCCCGATTTCATGGCCCGGCGATGCTTCCACTGCAACTACTTCCCCTTCAAGCAGACGCATTTCGGCAGGATAAATAAAAAAGTCTTTGTGGTCGTTTTTAAACCTGACCTCCACATAATTTTTTGTTGAAGGCCCATCAACATCAGGCAGCCAGTTGTAAGAGGCAAGTTTACAGCATCGTAGCTGGTTGACCGTCTGCCTCTTTTCCGAAGGGCCTGCCGGAATGCAGCACCCCCTTGTTGTCCCTGGTTTTATATGTGTTTTGTTAAAATCAGTTCCTGTTTCCATATCCCTGCTATACTACATTATTGCAACAACAAAAATATAACAAAGTTTCGAATATCCCCATATACTATGTTAAAGTATTAAAAGCCGGATTCACGAATAAGGATATCAAACTGTTTTTTCCACCAATCAATTTAACATTAACTTAATATTGGCTTAATATTGTCTTCATTCCGTACCTCTACTTTTGTCACAAAATCTGTCAAAAATGAAAAGAATATTTTTAAGCTTCATCATGATCGCCCTGCTGGGCATGGCTTATGCCGGAAACAATATAACCAAGGGAAACAAATCTGCTGTAAAACCGGAAAGCAGTATTACCTTAAAAGGTAAAATTGTTGACTTCTCAACCGGAGAAGCCCTTACGGGTGTTGAAGTTGAGATTGACGGAACCAATCTGTCAACTTATTCGGATTTGGATGGCAACTTCTCATTTGAGAACCTGAAACCGGGAGAATACAGTATCATTGCTTCTTTCATTTCTTACAAAAAAAGTCTTGTTGAGAATTTTAAGGCCACAAGCAACCGTGTTGTTGAAATCAAAATGCAAAATGATTAATCCTCTTGCTGACTCTGGTTTGCCAATTATTGGTTATTGACAGACTTCAGGCACTCTTTCGGGGGTGCTTTTTTTTTGTTGAGAAAAGGTTTGGAAGAAAGATTAAAACTTCAACGGAAATCTTTCCATCCGGGTTAAAAACAGGCCGCCAATTAGTTCATAAGATTTCCGGTCAATATTTACGTTCATCAATAAGAGCTCCCCGGCTGTTATACATCTTCCAGATACCGGTTTTTTTGCCGTCTTTATAATGCATTTCATACAGCAGCACACCCTCGGAATTCCGGATCAACCACTCCCCGTCTTTTTTATCGTTCAGGTAAAAAGCTTCGGCCACTTTAACGCCGTCTTTACTCCAATTGATCCATTGGCCGTCTTTTTCACCTTCTTTGTAAGACCTTTGTTCTTTTTTGATTCCGTTTTCGTAATACAGGATCATCAGGCCGTTGTCAAGGCCATTTTTTATGTTCCTTTCAATCTTGGGATTGCCATTATCATAATATTCAATATGCCTGCCTGAATAGAGCATATCATTTTTATAATAACGGCCGTCTTTGTATTCAAGCTTTTGTGCCAACAGACTGTTTGAAGAAAAGAGCAAGGCAAAGAGAAACAATGCAGAATATATAATTTGATGTTTCATGTCTTAAAATTATTCATACAAATTTAAAACTTAATCGTTAGCTTTTAATTGATCATGTATTTAACGCCGAGTTCCAGAAGCACACCTGAGGAAAATTGTCTGTAAACATATTCCCGGCCTTTAAACGTGTAAGTTTCCTTATAATTTGGGTTCAAAATATTTTTTGCCCGGAATTCAAGCATCCACCTGTCAGCGATCCTTTTACCCAGAGTGAAGTTTAAGGAATTAAGCGGTTGTGCATAAACATCCGGTGTTCCCCCTTTCACAATGATCACAATCTTTGGCCCGCTCACATTATAAACAAGGTTGACATCAAGGCCCAAATCAGGATTGTTGTATTCCAGATGAACATTGGTGATATAAGGTGACTGGCCAAACATGGGCCTTGTATCTTTGGCACTGGGATCGGTTGCCCTTATCGCTGACAATTCCAGTGAATCAATAGTTACTTCCGAATAGATATAGGTAACGTTTATCCCCGCCGATATATGTTTTGTGAAATTCCAGAAATCAAGCTTTTTTCGAAAATCCAGTTCAAAACCATAAACCTTTGCCTGGCCAACATTCTCCCAGGTCAGCTCGGGATTTTGAGCTTTAGGGTTATTGACTACTTCGATGGGGTCGTGAAACAGTTTATAAAATGCGCCCAGTGACAATATCTCGCCCGGGCGGAAATAATTTTCCCATCTCAGATCAATATTATCTATTAAAGTACGTTTCAGCATGTCGTTTCCAATCCATGTTTCACCCCCGGCAAAATCTTCGGATGCATAGGGTGCCAGTTCACGGAATGAAGGTCTGGCCAATGTACGGCTGTAATTGAACCTCAGATTCATGTTGTTCTTAACCTGCCAGGTGAAAGCCAATGCCGGTAAAAAATCATTGTTTTTCAAATAACCTGCCGGCAGGGTGCTGTCGTAACTGGCAGAATTAATCAGGGTATATTCATACCGCAGTCCGGCAATAATCCTCAATTTCTTAAACGCCAGGGCATCAATCATCAGGTAGGCGGCGGCGACGGTTTGATCCGCTTTATAACTGTTCCTTAAATTGTCAAGATTTGATTCCTGAACATACAAACCCATAATGCCTGTTCGAGGGTACAGGGGATAATTCACGCCTATGTCATCATCTGCAACAAAATCAGTGACATTTCCGTTATAAACGCTGGGCGAAAACTGAAAATTATAATCATACCTGTCTTCTTTAAAATTCCTTTTCTGATAACTGTATAAGCCGCCGAACTTCAATTTGGGGGCATGTGTTTTGTTGCCTGGTTCAACGCTAAAATCAAGTTTCCCAAAATAATTCATTTGATCCATGTTGCGGTAATACCTTGACGGCACTTTATAAATTGAAGATTCAACGGCATAATTGAAGGGGGCTTTAAGGCCGGGATAGTAACTATTTGTAAAAAAACGCATATCCGGTTCATCCTGTGAGGAGGAGGAAACCGCAAACTGCCATTCCATTTTCATTTTTGAGAGGTTTTCAAAATAATCTTCCCCCCTGAGTTGTCCGGTCAGCAAAGAGCGCTGCATCCATTGCAGTTTCCGGGTTTGTATGATCAACGTTTTCTCATCGGATGGCTTAGGCCCATACATAAACCGCGCTAACGAAACACCACTCTGATTCTTCATTATATTAAAACTGATTTTATGATTTTGAGCAAATTTATAGGTCAGATTACCAATGAGCCCCCACAAAACATTCTTAGAACTTTGGTTGTCATTGTAAAGATACTGCATGGTTAAATTTTCATCCCGTGCACCCCCCAATGTATATAGTCCTTTGGTTCCGTTATCGTAATTGAGTTCTTTGTATTTGTATGAAAATCCAAACAAATAGCCCAATTGGTTGTTTTTTTTACCGACATTAATCTGGTTGCCGATGGAAAAAGATAATGTGGCATTCATTGCAGATGGTTGAAACTCAGGAGCCATGATCTTATTAAAACTCATGGTAATATCAGTTAATTCATTTTTCCCGGAAGGATAGGACGGGATTATGCCCTGTGCTGCAACCGGAATGTTACGGAAACCATTGTCAAATCCCAGCAGATCGGACGGACTGCCCTGGTAGGCTAAAAAATGATCATTAAAACTGGCGCTTGTGTTAAAGCCCAAACGTAAACCAGCCTGCACTGTAAATTGTTCGGGGAAATCCTTAGTGACGATGTTGATCAGACCCCCTGTAAAATCACCCGGCAAGTTTGGGCTGAACGTTTTGTAAACAGTAATATTATCAATCAGGTTTGTGGGAAACAAATCCATCTGTACCGTATTACGGTTTGGATCGAGGCCGGGGATATCGGCTCCGTTCAGGGTTGTTTTGCTGTAGCGGTCGCTGAGTCCGCGAATATAAACATATTTTCCGCCTTCGACATTCACTCCCGTTACCCTTTTTAAGGCATCTGAAGCTTCGCTGTCACCCGAACGTGACATGGCCTGAGCAGATATTCCATCAATTACGTTGGCTGATTTTTTTTGGATAGTGAGCAGCGCCGCTTCAGTACGCTGCTGCATTTTTGCCGTGATCTGAACTTCTTTGAGTCCCAAACTCACTGTTGACAACTGCATATTGATCAGGGTTACCTTACCATCCTCTATTTCAACATTCTCAAAAACCAATGGTTCATAAGAGATATACTGACATAAAACCGTGTATTTTCCGGCGGGGATATTTGGGACACTATAATTCCCGTCAAGATCTGTTGCAGCACCTGTTGTTGTCCCTTTTAACATGACGGTGGCCCCAATCAGATATTCTCCTGTTTCAGCATCAATCACCTTTCCCCTTAATATTCCCTGGGCCACAGAAGGGATTGAAATCATTAAAATGAAACCCGTTATAAGAATGAATTTAATTCTCAAATCAACCATCATCTTGCTTTTTATTTAAATATCAAAAGTGACCCCGTTATTTAGGGACACTTTTTAAAAAATACATTATGGGAATTTATTAAGGTATTTTACTGTCTCATGTATTTTGAGAACAACGTCCATCCGTAAGCCCAGTTATCGTTATTTGTTGAGGAAGGATCAAATGCACCTTTATAATTGGTTGTTTCAAACCATGCATCGGGAACGCTGCTCATTGTACCGCCAACAGAATTTGAAGGAATGGGATTAAAATAAGATCCGGTTTCATCAATTCCAATCCCGGGATCACGGATGACATTTCCTGCTGTTGCAAAATAACCGGCTACAATTTGAGCCGCTACCGATACTGAATCTGCCGGAACATCATCTGCTGCAGATATAGCAAATACCGGGTCATCACCTATCGCCCAGAAAATATTGTTTTCAAGTGTCAGATCACCTTTTTGAAATCTTGTGTAAGAGCATTCACCGGTAAGTAATTCGATGTATGCACCTCTGTCCTGATTGACCATAATGGAATTGGCATAATGTCCGCC
The DNA here is from genome assembly GCA_913009755.1 of uncultured Bacteroidia bacterium. GTDB lineage: Bacteria > Bacteroidota > Bacteroidia > Bacteroidales > F082 > JAADID01. The sequence continues at coordinate 4,072 of CAJVWU010000051.1, read as the reverse complement.
GGCATTGTCACGGAATATGAGCACCTGTTTTCCGGTACCCGAACCACGCCCCATGTAAGTGGCGTTATAAATATCAGGAATTGCAAAAGGTTTTCCTGTTTCGGGATCGGTACCCCCATCATGTTCTCCAAGACGGTCGCCACGACCATATCCCTGAACAGCAAGCCAGTATTGTCCGTATCCGCGGTAGCCTTGATCGTAGTCATACGAATCATCGGCACAAAACGCTACAACGATATGTTTTAACCGGGCGGTTCCACCAAAAAATTCAATGCCATCATCTTTATTTGAAAAAATTTCAATGTATTCAATAACAGTCCGGCTTCCAACCGCACCAAGTGTCAAACCGTTAATTTCGTTTCCTTCGCCAATGTCTGTACCGCCATGACGGATGGAAACATATTTCAACACGCCGGAATTATCATTGTCATCATTCCCACCGTATTCTCCACGGGGTTCAGTGGTCGGTATGCCTTCTATTTGTTGTACGGAGGGATCAGTATTTAATCTGGAAGATCCGAGGATGATTACACCACCCCAAAGGCCGTTATCAAGGTCAGGAACCGACCCGTTCAGATCATCGGCCTCGGCAGTAAAAATAATGGGGTTTTCAGCATTGCCTTCAGCCATAATTTTTCCACCGCGTGCAACGATCAAAGCAGAAGCTTCTTTACCTTGTCCGGGTTTGCCTTTAATGAGTGTTCCGGCTTCAATGGTCAGGGTTTGTCCATCATTGACGAATACAAAACCGTCAAGAAGATAGGTATTGTTTGCGGTCCAGGTTGTAGTCCCTGTTCCGTTACCGTCATCTTTTATCGTGATGATCTGCCCCCCTTTCAAAGCGGCAACAACGGTCTCATCAGCACTCATGGCCACACCCTGCGCATTATAAATGCTGGATCCGCCTGCAGGTCGTACATTAATTTTGTCGCCATCAGTTGCAAGTTTGTTTAAAGTAATGGCAATTTTCGCCGTTTTTTCACCGGCTGTGTGCGTCACTTCATAACTATCAACTGATACATCACCAGGGCCCTCAACCGAAAGGTTAAAACTTGAATTGTCAAGGTTGCCTTTTGCGTCGTTGTTCCTAAAAACGCCAACACTGAATGTTACGGTTGCTGAAAAGTCTTTCGCTTCGCCTGTCAGGTTCAGGCTTTCCATTGCAGGAGGTGTTTTTTCAACAGGGTTATCTCCACTTTTTTTACATCCTGTGAAAGAGATGATCAGTGCCATGATCATAATGGCAAAAAGATAAAACATTTTTCTGTTCATTTTTGGATAATTGATTTACAATTGATAAAAATTCTGTTTTTTTTTGATTTTGCAAATCAATTCAATCCATAAGATGTTATCGTTAAGTGACCATTAAGTAAATGTTAAGTTTCAGTATTTTTTTTAACGAAAATTTAACACGCGGGATAAAATAAAAGAGGCAATATTGAAGTATTAAAACATAATAGTACTTTTACACAATTGTAATACCGCATTATGGATACGAATCCGACAACCACATCAGGCGGAAAAAATTTATTGGCCCCGGAAAAATGGGTTGAAGACCATGGGGATTATCTGTACAATTTTGCTTATTCAAGGGTGATGTCAAAATCCCTGGCCGAAGATTTGGTTCAGGACACCTTTGTGGCCGCCTTAAAAGCCATGCCTTCATTTCAGGGAAAAAGTTCTGAAATCACCTGGTTGATATCCATCTTAAAACGGAAGGTTGTTGATCATTACCGAAAATCAAGCACCACAAAAGAAATCTCATCATCCGAATTTGCAAAACCTTTTAATGAAGAAGGCTCCATGCAGGGCCACTGGATCATGGAACGGGCACCCAAAGAATGGCCCCATGAACTTGATGACCCCATTCACAGAAAAGAGTTCAGACAAATACTTGAGTTGTGCCTTTCTTCCCTTCCTGACAACTGGAAAGCTGTTTTTGTCATGAAAGTAATGGACGAAATAAATAGCGATGAAATTTGTAAGGAGTTAGGCTGTACCCCGTCTAACCTTTGGGTCATGCTACACAGGGCACGGCTCAAATTGAGGGAATGTATTGAAATGAAGTGGATAAAATGAGCAATAAGAAAAGCAACATTAAAAAAGGTATGGAAAAAATCATGCTCGATTGTGACCATGCCACCTACCTGGTAACCAAAAGGGATTATGAAAGTTTGAACTGCATTCAAAAGATGCAGCTTAAACTCCACCTGGCCTCTTGTAAATTTTGCCGGATGTTTGCCGAACAAAATAAAATCATCTCGGAAACAATCAACGATATAAAAGTAGTTGACCGTGAACATTTGCATGTTCACCTTAATGAAGAACAAAAATCAAAACTTAAAAAAACGATTGAATCGGATCTGACGAAAGGTCATTAATTCCACCTGTTCAAATTTTTCATTCAATTGCAATTTGATTTTACCCGATAAAAAATTAAACTTTTGTAAGAAATTTCAATTTGATTCGTCTAAGCGCCTAAAGAATTCAATTTTTTAATCCCTAATTAAATTTAACATCATGAAAAGTAAAAAACAAAAATTCAGTTTCATCACCGCTTTGTTGGTCGTGGTTGCATTTGCATTGACAACCACCACCCAGGCAAGAACAAACCCCGTTTATGACAACCTCAACATCAAGACTTATGTTCAGGTAAATACATTAATAATGGATGGTGGGAAGTATTACAATTTGAAATGTAACGGCGAAAGCACGGAAGCCAAATCATCCAAAAGCAAAACCGGTAGTGTTACTGAGAAAAAAGCAGAAACCTCAGGCATGAAATGCGGTGAAGGCAAAATGAGCGAAGGCAAAATGAGCAAATCAGATTCTGTTTCAATGAAAAAAGCCAAAACCAGCGAAGGCAAATGCGGTGAAGGCAAATGCGGTGAAGGTAAAATGAGCAAAAGCAAAACCGGTAAATCAGGTTCAGCTTCAGAGAAGAAAAAAGCCAAAACAAGCGAAGGGAAATGTGGTGCCGGCAAATGTGGTACTGCCAAAATGTAGATACTCGTAATGTGCTAATATCAAGGGAGGCTGTTAGCCCGGCCTCCCTATCTTTTAAACATTTGCCTCTCTTATTTCAACCCGTTTTTAAACCAGAATAAAAAAACTGCAAACAAGCGTTGCTCAGGGTAAATAATGCCAGCTTAACAAATAAAAGACTTTAACGATAAAAAAATAACATCATGAAAACAAAACTTTTTAAAAATTATGAAACGGCGGTACGCAAACTACGCATGTTTTCAGACTTACCCCTTTTATTTATGCGTCTGGTACTGGCTTACGGATTTTGGGGTACCGGCATGATGAAATGGAAAAATATTGCCGGAGTGGCAGAGTGGTTTGGCAGTCTCGGCATACCTTTTCCCACCCTAAATGCCTATCTGGCAGCAACAACCGAAATTGTCGGGGTATTTTTTTTAATTTTCGGGTTGGGCGTAAGAATAATTTCCATACCTTTGATGATTGTAATGTTGGTCGCTATTTTTACTGTTCATTTACATAATGGTTTTGAAGCCGGAAACAATGGTTTTGAAATTCCGCTCTACTATCTGATCATGCTGTTTACTTTGCTGATTTATGGAGGCGGAAAAATTAGTTTGGATAATTTGCTGCGGCGTGCTACTTTAGCATGATTTTTGTAGCATTTAAGATACTTCCCTATTTTTCATTAGGCGATAGTTTTGGTTAATCTGGGAACATAAGGCGGTCCGCCCGGGCCGCCTTTCCCATTTTTATAAAGTCTTGTTTATTAACCATCTGGCACTATTTATTATTTGATTTGATCAACCTTTCTAACAATATCCCTTTCTGGCCATAACCATTTTTTTTCATCTTCGTATAAAACTATAATTTTTTCTGATTTTAGAAAACAGGTAGGTTAATACTCTAACTTATAATTGAATGAGTTATTAACGATTTCCGGTTAAAAAGTTTAAATGATGAGTCCACTCCGAAAAGTAATTTCACCTCACAAATAATTGAATAATAGCTGCTTAAAATTTTTATGTAACAATTATTTTACTTATCTTAGCAGTATATTTTAATGTAGTTGTATATGTTCAAAAAG
>CAJVWU010000050.1 GCA_913009755.1 uncultured Bacteroidia bacterium | reverse complement strand
TGCTCCACCCCGCAATATATTTTAATGAACTCTTTTTCTTTTTTTGTATTGAGGGGGAGAGGATATTAACCTGCGACCTGGCGTACGCCCGAGCTACCACTGCTCCACCCCGCAATATATTTTAATGAACTCTTTTTCTTTTTTTGTATTGAGGGGGAGAGGATATTAACCTGCGACCTGGCGTACGCCCGAGCTACCACTGCTCCACCCCGCAATATATTTTAATGGACTGCAAAGGTAATAATTTGTTTCTTTGCAACGCAAATTTTTATTATTTATTTATGGATCATAAAGCCGGCTTCGTAAATATTATCGGTTATCCCAATGTGGGAAAGTCAACGCTGATGAACGCCCTGGTTGGTGAAAAGTTATCTATTATCACTTCAAAAGCACAAACCACGCGCCATCGTATCATGGGGATCGTTAACGGCGATGATTTCCAGATTGTTTATTCCGACACACCCGGGATCGTCCGCAACCCTTCGTACAAAATGCACGAATTTATGAACCGATATATTGAAACGGCCTTGCTGGATGCCGATATCGTGCTGCTGATGACCGAACCGCACCTGAACTTTGACAATGCTGAAATACTGGAAAAGATTACCGGATCCGGTGCCAGAACTATTGTCCTGATCAATAAAATAGACCTGTCGGACCAGCAACATATCATGCTGGAAATAAAACAGTGGGAACAAAAAATGCCGGCGGCCCGTGTCATCCCCATTTCTGCCCTCAACGGATTTAATATTTCCAAAGTGTTTGACACCATTACGGAAATGCTTCCCGAAAGCCCGCCCTATTTTCCCAAAGACGAGTTGACCGACCGGTCATTACGCTTTTTTGTTTCTGAGATCATCCGCGAAAAAATATTTTTGAACTACAAAAAAGAAATCCCTTATTCGGTGGATGTGGCTGTGGAATCATACAAAGAAGAAGCTAATATTGACCGTATCAGTGCCACGATCTTCGTCAGCCGTCAATCGCAAAAGGCAATCATATTGGGACATCAGGGAAGGGCAATCAAAAAAACCGGGACCGAAGCCAGGAAAGATATTGAAGAGTTTGTGGACAAAAAGGTTTTCCTTGAACTGGTGGTCAAAATCAACAAAGACTGGCGTGATAATGAGAATATTTTAAAAAGGTTCGGATACGATCATTAACTTTGCAAAATCATGAGTTCCGGGGTCTGGAGTTTGGAGTCTGAAGTTGGAGAATAGGGATACCTACTTCTAAACAGACAAACTTTTAACACAAACCTCAAAACCCGCAACTCAAAATTCAAAACTCCAATATGAGTAATACACTGGCAATAGTAGGCAGGCCGAATGTGGGCAAATCCACTTTATTTAATCGGTTGACCAAAACACAAGAGGCTATCGTAGAATCGGTCAGCGGTGTGACCCGCGATCGCATTTACGGCAAAAGCGACTGGAACGGCATTGACTTTTCGGTGATTGATACCGGTGGCTATGTGCACGGTTCAGACGATACCTTTGAAGAAGAAATACGCAAACAGGTATTGTTTGCCATTGACGAAGCCGATGCCATTGTTTTTATGGTTGATTCCCGCCTGGGTATCACCCCGCTGGACGAGGAAGTAGCCAACCTTCTCCGTAAATCAAAAAAACATGTTTTTATTGTGGCCAATAAGGTTGACTCTCCAAAAATGGCTGAACTTGTCGGTGAATTCTATGCGCTGGGCCTCGGCGAGGTTTATCCCGTTTCGTCAGTTAACGGAAGCGGGACAGGGGATCTGCTGGATGATGTGGTAAAAGTATTTGCAGCCCAACCGGAAGAAGAAGAACCGGATGTGGCCAGGATAGCGGTCGTTGGGCGTCCCAATGTAGGTAAGTCATCCCTGATCAACACCTTGCTGGGTGACGAAAGAAATATTGTGACCCCTATTCCGGGCACTACGCGCGATTCCATCAACACACGTTACCGGTCATTCGGATACAATTTTATCCTGGTGGATACAGCCGGGCTGCGAAAAAAAGGCAAGGTTTACGAGAACATCGAATTCTATTCCACCTTGCGCACCATTCGTTCCATCGAAAAATCCGATGTCTGCCTCATCATGATTGATGCAAAAAGCGGTCTGGAAAAACAAGATATCAATATTTTGCACCTGGCCGAAAAAAATAAAAAAGGGATTGTTGTTGTGATCAACAAATGGGACCTCGTTGAAAAAGAAACCAACACCCACCTGAAATTTGAGAATCATATCAGGGAAAAGATTGCCCCTTTTAACGATGTACCCATTGTGTTTACGTCCGTCATTGAAAAGCAACGTATTTTTAAAGCCCTTGAACTGGCTTCGGAAGTTTATCAAAAAAGGGGCACAAAAATCCCAACATCCAAACTAAATGATTACCTGTTGCCTATCATCGAAGAAAACCCGCCATCCATGGCCTCAAGAGGCCGGTATATCAAAATTAAATACATCATGCAGCTTAAGACCGCCACGCCGCAATTTGTTTTTTTCTGTAACCTTCCGGATGATATTAAGGAAAATTACAGGCGTTTTCTAGAAAACAAAATCAGGCAGGAATATGATTTTACCGGTGTGCCGATCCAGTTGTTTTTCCGTAAAAAATAAATTGTGGGAACTGTCAGGATAGATAAATGGCTTTGGGCGGTACGTATTTTTAAAACGCGTACCTTGTCAGCGGATGCATGCCGCGGGGGGAAAGTGAAGATAGACGGACAAAACGCAAAACCTTCTCGGGAAGTAAAAGAAGGTGACATTATCGAAATCCAACTGGGTATATTAAAAAAGAAATTAAAGATAATAAAAGCGGCAAAAAACAGGGTTTCTGCTAAATTTGTTTCCAATCTGGCGGAAGACCTCACCCCGGCAGAAGAATATGAAAAACAAGAGATGCTGAGGCAGTTGAAACACGAAAAACGGGACCACGGTATGGGAAGACCGACAAAAAAAGACAGGAGGGAGATTGAAAGGTTAAAGGGTGAGGAATGAGGGGAAGGAGTTGCGATATAAATGACAGAAACAAAGAAAAATATGTGCCCCATCCTAAAGGGTGAGGAAACTGATAGCGTGTGTAACGCTATTAAGCGAATCAGTTACCCTCCCGAATGCTATCGGGACAGATCTGGTATTTTGAAACAAATCAGTTACCCAGCCATTTATGGCTGGGATTTAAAAAATAAATACTTTATTATGAAAAAGAATTCAACCATCATATTACTTTCACTGTCAGTACTCATACTGGCAATATCCTTTAATTCCTGCAAACAAAAACCTGTTCAACCTTTCAGTTTCGCTTTTTACAATGTGGAGAACCTGTTCGACACCATTGATGATCCGCATACCAATGACAGTTCTTTCCTGCCCGGGAGCAAACTGCACTGGAATACAAAAAAATATGAACACAAGCTGGATAACCTCAGCCGGGTGATGTCTGCCATTGATTCAACAGGATTTCCCACCCTTTTCGGTTTAAGTGAAGTGGAAAACATCAATGTGCTGCGTGATCTGATAAACCACGGCGGGCTAAAAAAAGCACATTACAGCATTATCCACAAAGACAGTCCCGATGAGCGGGGCATTGATGTGGCACTGCTTTACCGCAAGGATATTTATACTCCTGTTGTTACCCGTTTTATACGGCTCACATTTCCATTTGAGCCCAACGATCGTACAAGGGATATTATTTATTCAAAAGGTGTGATTGCGGGAAAAGACACGTTGCACCTGTTCATCAACCATTGGATGTCGCGATGGGGGGGACAGGCAGAAACCGAACCATTCCGTAAATTTACGGGCAGCCTGTTGAAAAAGATCACCGATTCCATTTTCAGCGTTCAGCCCAATGCCAACATCCTCATTGCCGGTGACCTGAACGATAATCCTGATGATGTGAGTGTAAGCCGGAATCTGGATGCCAAACCGGTTAAAAAACCACTGAAGAAAAAAACGCTATATAATTTGGCCTATAAAAAATACAAATCCGGGGAAGGGTCGTTATATTACCGGGGTTGGGATATGTTCGATCAGATCATTGTTTCAACCGCCATGCTTAACGGGATAAACAAAATAAAAGTCAATTCGCCAGATCAAACGGTGATTAAATACGACTGGATGTTGTATCATCCCAAAAAAGGACCGGCACGCCCTAACCGGACTGCAGGTAGTAAATACTACGGAGGTTACAGCGATCACCTTCCGGTGTTTATCGGGATGACGGCTTTTGAGTAAAATATCTTACTGAGGCATGTACAGGGTATCTTCCCGCTTTTCACCGGGCTGCATATAGACCCTGTTTTCTTTAAACTTCCCGTTTTCATCAAAGATAAGCCAGGTGCCTGTTTTCTGGCCGTCTTTAAACAAGCCCCGAAACTTAATTTTGCCGTTCTCATTATAGCCGATAATTGTATCGTTCAACACGCCCTGCTTATAAGTAACACTATTCCTGATCTGTCCGTCACGGTAATAGATTTTCCAGTGCCCGTTCCTCTGATTGTTCAATATCGGTCCTTCTTTCAGGATGTTGCCGTCTGCGTAATATTCTTTTTCATAAACAGCAACACGTTTCCCGTCCTTTTCTTCAAATTGACGGACAACCTGTGGGGTGCCGTTAACATAGGAATTGATAACTTTTTCGTTACTTCTGATCTTTACTTCTTTCGGCTCTTTTTTGCCGGAACTGTTACACGACAAGATAAAAACGGGGAGCATCAACAATATGAATATCTTTTTCATTTTACTTTTTTTATTTCCTGTTAAACATCAACCTTTCCCCTTTTTTACTTTCATCAAACCGGCCTTCATCGTAAACGAGATGGCCGTTGACAAAAGTCTTTTTTATTTGGGATGCAAAATTAACACTATCCATCGGCGACCATCCGCATTTATAGAGAATATTTTCTTTTTTAACCGTCCATGGTGAATCAATATCCACCAAAACCAGATCGGCAAAATATCCTTCGCGGATAAAGCCCCTGTTGCGAACTCCAAATACCCGTGCCGGATTGTGGCACATTTTGTTAACGATTTGTTCCAGGCTCATGCGTTCCTGATGATAAAACTCCAACAGAGTAACCAGCGAATGCTGTACCATTGGCCCGCCCGAAGGCGCTTTAAAATAAGGCCTTTCTTTTTCTCTCAGCGTATGCGGGGCATGGTCGGTAGCCACAACATCAATTTTCCCATCCATCAAAGCCGTGAAAAGTCCGTCTCTGTCATCAACACTTTTTATTGCCGGGTTCCATTTGATGAAATTCCCCTTCCTTTCATAATCTTCATCGGAAAACCAAAGATGATGAACACACACTTCGGCGGTGATCCTTTTTTGCTCCGGGGGAACCGAATTATCAAACAAATCCATCTCGCGGGCTGTGGAAAGATGAAGGATATGCAAACGGGTATTGTGTTTTTTTGCCAGTTTCACAGCTTTGGAAGAGGACAGGTAACAGGCTTCTGCCGTGCGTATCAGGGGGTGGACCCTTGCGGGGGCATTTTCGCCAAAATTGTCAAATATTTTGATCGAATTGGCTTTGATGGTTTTTTCGTCTTCACAATGAACCGCAACAAGTGTTGGCGCACCGGAAAAAATATTTTCCAACGCCGTGTCATCATCCACCAGCATATTACCTGTTGACGAACCCATAAACACTTTGATGCCACAAACTTTTTCGGGGTCGGTTTTCAGGATTTCATCCAGGTTGTCATTGGATGCCCCCATGTAGAATGAGTAATTGATCAATGATTTTCCGGAAGCCAGTTCGTATTTTTCTTCCAGCAGTTGCTGAGTCAAAACATTGGGGATGGTGTTGGGCATATCCATAAAACTGGTCACCCCTCCGGCAGCGGCCGCACGCGTTTCGCTGTGCATATCTGCTTTGTAGGTCAGTCCCGGATCACGAAAATGCACCTGGTCGTCAATAATGCCGGGCAAAAGATACAGCCCTTCGGCTTGAATGATATGATAATTATCCTGATTGAAAGAAACATTATCCCCATCAAAAACAACTGCTTCGATGCGTTTATCTTCAATATAGACATCACCTTTTAAAGTCTGCCCTTCATTTACGATAAATGCTCCTTTGATCAGTTTCTTATCCATGGCAGAGATAGTATCAAATGGATTTTACGGGTTTGACCTTACCAAATATTGAGCGCATCCTCAACTGAATGACGCCGAAAATGGCTTCGGTAAATATCCCCTTGTTCATTTTTGAAGTGCCTTCGGTACGGTCGGTAAAAATAATGGGCACTTCCATCACTTGATAACCCAGTTTTACGGCAGTGTATTTCATTTCAATCTGAAAGGCATAACCGACAAACTTGATCCGGTCGAGGTCAATGGTTTCAAGCACTTTCCTTGTCCAGCAGACAAATCCGGCGGTTGTATCCATGATGTTTAGTCCGGTAACCACCCGCACATATTTGGAAGCATAATAGGACATCAGCACCCGGCTCATGGGCCAGTTGACCACATTCACACCGGTAATATAGCGTGAGCCCACGGCTACATCCGCCCCCTGACTGGCACAGGCATCATAAAGCCTGACCAGGTCTTTGGGGTTGTGCGAAAAGTCGGCATCCATCTCACAAATATATTCATACGCTCGCTGGAGTGCCCATTTAAAGCCGGTGATATACGCGGTGCCCAGCCCCTGCTTTCCTTCCCGTTCGAGCATGAACAGGCGGCCTTTGAATTCGTCCATCATCTTGCGGACGATTTCAGCCGTACCGTCAGGGCTGTTGTCTTCCACAACGAGGGCATCAAATTCTGTTTCCAGATTAAAGACAACGCGGAGGATTTTTTCGATGTTCTCCTTTTCGTTGTACGTTGGTATAATTACTAAACGTTTATTCACCGTTATAAAATTTGCATTACTTTACTTGATCACAACTTTATACTTCAGGCTGCTGTTGTCGCCGCGGATGCTCAGTATATAAATGTTTTTGGGCATGTTGCCCAAATCAAAGATGAAATTGTTTTTCCCCTGCCTTGCCGGGTAATTCACTTGTTTTACTACTCTTCCGCTTATATCGGAAAGAGTTAGGGTAAGGTCAATATTTTTTAACGCGGTAAAAACAACATTCAACTTATCAGATGCCGGATTTGGATAAACCGTCACACTGCCATTTAACAATTGTTCTTCGATGCCAAGATACGAAAAAGAAATGGTCTGCGGTTGCATCACATTGCCGCTTTCATCTTTAACATTCTGTACTGTAAGCTCGTAATCTCCTGAAAGCTGTGTTACGGTCAAATTAACCTGCGCCTTGTTGAATTCATGTTGTTTGGCGGATTCAACAACCGCACCGTTGTTTAAACTATAATTGCCGGCATCTTCAGCCGTTGCGGCATCAACATTTTCGTTGAACAAAACTTTTATATTGGTACTGATAACCGGGGTGACTTCAACCACTTCAGGGCCATCCGTATCGCCACCGCTGGAAACATCGCTTTCAAACCTCAACTCGATTTTCCACTCATCAAAGTCGTAATTCATGGGGCCGGTAATGTTATAGTATGAACCTTCAACCGGTTTATATTCAAAAATATCTGTGTTGTGTATCCTTAGTTCCCCGGTACCATCATCCACTGTCCACATATAATGGTTGGGCTTGTAATTAGCGTCGGTGCAAAGTGCATTATTTACTTTTACGAGTACGCTTTCATCGGCTTCTTCCACATTTCCGGTTTTTACCGGCAACGGTTTGGGAAGTGCATTATTAGAAGAAATGAAGTAGTAATCGGTGATATCCGACATCTCCGTTTTACCATAATATTCGGATATTTTCCCTGTAATTACGATGCTGTCGCCAATTGAAGGGTTCCTGCCGGATTCATAAATAAACAAGCCGTTCCATTCGCCATAACCATCCTGAATAAAATAATTTTTCCCGAAATTTGCAGTAACTACTCCTGTTGTGCTCACCACCTGCCCTTCATAAGGTGAATCCGGTTGTTGACCCTGGATATCGTAAATTGTGGTGATGGTTCCGGTAAATATTTTCGGGACGTAATAATTGTAAACGACTGTTGAGTCTTCAGTTTCGGTATTTGTTGCAAAAATCCTGTAAAAAACGGTAACCCCTTCGGCCTGCCCGGGAACCTGTGCCGAATATACATCGCCGTCAGCGGTCATCATCACTTCATTGGTCAACGATTCGTAACTCAATCCCCAATACAAACCGGCTGAAGAAACGGGGTCGGTTTTGCTGGTAATTACAGCACTCACATCAACAAGCTGATCGGCTATGGGTATTTTAGGTGCCATTTGAACCTCGCCAATAAGAATAACACTTGCCGGCATGCCACCCCAAATCAGATCTGCAAAATCGGGGTTATCAATAAAGGGGTTTCGGTTTTTCTGAAACGAATAAATCACATCGTTCCGGTGCCTTTCAAAAGCATCAGGCGGGTCCTGTTTGTTCCACTGGAGAAGAGTGGATAATTTACCGTATTCGGGAAGCGGATAAGTGTTGTTGTGGTCAACAACTTCAAGGTCCATTTCGCCATTTTGTCCTTCATACCTTGTTGACATATAAAAAATCATACGGGCAACATCGCCTTTTACAGCATCACGTGCTTCCCAGGTGGAATCGGTATAATAACATTCTGTGGCTACGTCATCCGGAACGCCCCCGTTGTCAAAATCCTTGTTACTTTTATCCTGGTTGACCACTGCAGCCGAAGGTTTCAGGTTGTGCACATCACTGTACATAGGTAACACATCTTTGAAATCACCATGCGACTTTGACCACACATGCTCGCGGTTGAGTTGCAGGCCACTGCTGCCATAATCGCTGTTGTCGTGCGAGAATCCGGTGTAAACCTGGATAACATTGTTGGGGTTGTCCGGGTCTGCATCCGAGAGTTTAAATATTTCTTTGGAAAAGAAATAGGAATAAACAGTATGTCCGCTAATGATGTCATTCAATGCGGTTTTCAATTCGTCACCGCTTTTCCCTTCGGTATCATTGTAGTAACCCGTTGGTTGACTAAAAAGCATTGCTGAGGCCAGGACGGCAAAAATAAGTAGTGATAATTTTTTCATTTTTTGTTCTTTTATTAATCCCCGACCTAAAGGCCCGGGTAACTGATTGATAAATATTGTTTAATAACTTACACTTAATGACACGTTAAACCTCCGGCCCATACCCATAAAAACACCGGCTGAATTGGCGTCAAAGGAACTTGTGTGCGTCAGAAAAGGGTCATTATTTTGTGCGTCGGTAATAAATACACTATTCAGCGCATTGAGCAGGCTTCCACGGACCTGAAACCTCACTTTTTTTATCCACCACGCATATCCTGCATTAAATTCAATAACATAATAATTGGGAATCCTCCAGGATTGTATGGGTTTTCCGTTTTTATCAAACGATCCGGGCATGCTTTCAGGATCATAGTCCAACGGGTTAAACTCGGAATAATTTTTACCAAACCAGGTAAATGAACCCGAAACATACAGTCTTTTAATGATTTCCCAACGCAGGCTTTCCCTGTTCTGATACTGTGCTGCATTGCCAACATATAACCCCCTGGCATCGAAGGGCCGTGTACCGATTTGTTGCCCGTTGTCATCGTAAATACGGGCTGTATCTGCCGAGGTCCATTTCCAGTCCCCAAGCGAGAGCAGGCTTTCAAGGGTCAGGTTGTCAGTTATTCTCCAGGCAAACTCAAATTCGATGCCCATATGCCTGGCATCCACATTATTGATATTTATACTGAAAAATTCGCCATCTATCGGGACACGCATGGCCCTGTCGGCAGGTTTATTTAGCCACGATGTAAAATAGGTGTTCACATTTAAGGTGAGCCTGGGCAAAACATAACTATAACCCAGTTCAACCGCCCTTACCTGTTCGTTTTTTATATCGCGGAACAACGTATTGCTTCTGTCGTAAACATTGTTAAAGCGTTGTGCTTTTGAAATAAAGCCCATGTTCATAAATACATTCATGGTTTCGCTGATATTGTAATTGGCTCCGGCTTTAACCGTAAAACCGGGCAAATATTTCCATGGTGTTTCGTTGGCAGATTCTTCCGGAGGATGGGGCAAAAAATAATCTATACGCTTGTAGCCTGAAAGGGCTGCCGTTAAATTGCCAAATACACTCAGGCTGCCCCTGACGTATTTTACCTGCGTAAATATTCCGCCCCACCTGATTAATGCATCGTTATGATAGCCAATAATATCGCCAATGTACTTTTTTGTTGTATCGTTGTTTTCATTTTGATTTCCATTATCAAGGTAATAATCACCACCAAAAAGATCGGCGACTTCGCGGTAATGTTCCCCCTTGTAAGTCCTTAAATCCAGACCCCCCGATATCGTCACTGTTTTATTTACCGTAAAATCGAAAGTGGATAACAGGCCAAGCCAGAAATGGTTGTTCATGGCATTGCGCATAATGTTGGTCGAACGGTGGGTTGTGTTGAAGTAAGGCGGGATTACGTTCAGGTTGGCATTGTATTCCTTTTGCAGATTTTGTTGCCAGGTTATCGTGTCATCTCCCGGTGAAGTTGAAAAGGACTGGCCGCCCCCCCTGCCAAGTGACAAATAGAGGATATTTGAGATATACAAGCGGTCGTTCACTGTCAGGAAATCACGGAGGCTGAATAAAGGTTTATGGTAAAAATTATTGGCTGTACTGGTCGGTTTGGCCTCCGGGAATATAGTATCGGTTTCGGTAACATAAGCCCTGCTCAGATACCCCCAGTTTGGGTTATACCTGAGTCCCCGGTTGACCGGTTGCCCGAGTGCAATCATTTTATCAATAACATCCTGGGTCATGCCTGCCTGCAATGCATATTTAGTATCGTAAGTGGCAATAAATTTTTTATAACTGCGCTGACCGTGTTTTTGCGGGGCACCCATCGCACTAAAACTGAGGGTGTGTTTTTTAAATTGCTTGTCAATCCTCAAAAAATAAAACCAGCCTTTTGTCCAGGTTTGGTCAACCCATCCGTTGCCCTGTTTATAAGAACCGGCAAAAGTAATCCCCCATCCTTTTGGCATACGGCCGGTGGTCAGGCCCAGTGAAGTGCGAAGAAAGCCATCGTTTCCCACTTCCTGTTTGATGCTGATCTTTCTTTTGTTCTCAATTCCTTTGGTGACAATATTAATTGTGCCACCTACCGATGGAATAGCAAGTTTTGAAGCACCCAAACCGCGCTGCACCTGGGTAAAACGCATAACGGCATCCAGGCCAAACCAGTTTGACCAGTAAACCCAGCCATTTTCCATATCGTTTACGGGGATGCCATCCAGCATGACAGCCACGTTACGCTGGCTAAATCCACGGATGTTAATCCGGGCATCACCATCTCCGCCACCGGCAGCAGTGGCATAAACCCCGGGTGTGGAATTAAGGATAAGCGGGATATCCTGTGATGCCAGCTGCTCATCAATTTCTTCCGGAGTAATATTTGAAAAGGCAATGGGGGTTACCCTTGTTTTGGCCACATCACCCACAACCTCTACCTCGCTCAAAGTGACGGTTTTAAGTGAAAAATTGATAAACAGGTCTTTATCCGCAACCACAATATGCCTGTTTTGGGTTTCAAACCCGACATAAGAAACTTTCAGGTCATATTCACCGGGGGCAAGTTTTAAGAGGTATTGTCCCCGATTGTTGGTTACAGCACCAAGACCTGTCCCATACACGATATTTACACCGGGGAGGGGAGTGCCGGTTTCATCTGAAACTACGCCGCTAACCGTTCTTTCCTGGGCAAACAAATTGGTTGCCAGTACAATTAGTGCCAGCAAGATTAATGTTCTATGGCTCATTCTGCTATTTTATTGATGGAATGAAAAATATGAAAAATACATTTCCGGCTTCACTTTATTTTAACTTTAATGGGAAGCATTGATGAAACAAACAATGCTTTGATCGCTGAAAATTACTTAAAAAGCAATTTCTTTGTACCCACCTTTCCTGAAGACAATTGTATTTTAACCAAATACAAGCCGGACAGGTTGCTGTCGGTTTTAAATTTGATATTTTCAAGCCGCCCGGCCATTTCTTTAGCTTCAACCAATCTTCCTGTGATATCAAAAATCTCTATGCTTTCAATTGATTCTTCCGATTCAATAGAAAATTCACCGTTTATCACCGGGTTAGGATAAACATGAATATTTAAAGCGACATTATTTTCATGAATACCGAAGGTTGTACAGTCACAATTATGGAAGCCCAATGAGTCAAATGTATTTTTCGGAAGGGAGTCCCATTGCATATCCACGACAAAATACGGGTCGGGGTTTTCTTTCACACCCTGGCTGACATTTGTTTTGCGAATCAATGTATGATCCTTGGTCCAGGATAGCCAAAACAACGGG
Source organism: uncultured Bacteroidia bacterium (assembly GCA_913009755.1). GTDB lineage: Bacteria > Bacteroidota > Bacteroidia > Bacteroidales > F082 > JAADID01. The sequence continues at coordinate 17,816 of CAJVWU010000050.1, read as the reverse complement.
CCCACAATATAATCATGTATGGTATATTCAGTGGGGACGCCGCCACTGTTGTAAGTAATGGTTGTGTCATTAATGTTTCCCCAGCCATTGTCTTCTTTAGTCATGGGCGGGCCAACGCGGCCAAAAATGTCCACAATGGTACCATCTGTTTTTTCAAGCGTAACCGCATCGTTTCCGTTAAAATACATCATCCTGTTTACCTCATATACCGGACAAAGGAAAGTGTCGGCTTTAATTTGCAGTGCTGAATCCACAGGTTGCTCAAAGCCAATACCATTGGGATCCCTTTTATCAAGCACTACGACATAGGTGGTTTTGGATTGAATCGTGCCGGCAAGCCCAACACCGTAAGGTACAGTTCCCCCGTTGCTGTATCGCACCAATTTGTAATTCGCCAAATCAACTGGTTCATTGGTTGGGTTATAAATTTCAATGGCTTTATTGTTCCCCGATCCTTCCACATATTCTGAAATAAACAGATCGGAACATTCCTGCGCCACCATTGCTGTGGTGAAGAATATTGCAAAAATAAAAAGTAATGTTTTTTTCATAGGTTTTGTTTTAACTTGATTTTAAGTAATAATTAACGCAAAAATAATGACAATTATTATATATCACCAAGCGGGGCATTATTTCTTATTAACCAACCGTTAATTTCTTTTACCGACCTTCTTAAAATGAATCAGGATGGAGCTGATTCAATATTGAGTATGCTTTTCTTACACTTCGGAAACCCATCGGACTTTGATGTCATTTTCTCCCTGAATTCGAGTGGTATCAAACTCTTGTCCATGAGAATAACCATTGATGAAACACTATTGTCGCAAGGCTTGCCGGGAAACGATTTTTCAACACTCACGCTAATCCTGATTTGTAATCCGGATTCTGTTCCGCCGTTGTTGTCGCCACCTTTTTTTTCTCTGCTGTTGGTGTCCCCACCAACAACTTACAATTTTTATTTCTTCCAGGGCCGTTTCAATACTTTTAATAAAACGTAAATTGTTTACATTTGAGCAACTATTCTTTAAATTTTAATGGCTGAAAAATATATTCTTTCCCTTGACCAGGGCACAACCAGTTCGCGGGCGGTAATTTATGATCACGGCGGGAATATTTGTTCCGTAGCACAAAAGGAATTCAAACAGCTATTTCCGAAACCCGGATGGGTTGAGCACGATCCGGTGGAAATCTGGTCCTCGCAGATGGCAGTGGCATCAGAGGCCATTGCTAAGATGGGAATCATTCCCAAATCTTTGCTAACCATCGGTATATCAAACCAGCGCGAAACAACAATTGTATGGGATAAGTCGACCGGCCAACCGGTCTATAATGCTATTGTATGGCAGGACAGGAGAACCGCAGGGTATTGTGATAAATTAATAAAGTCGGGAAAAACAGAATTCATCAAACAAAAAACAGGCCTGGAGGTTGATGCTTATTTCTCGGCTACCAAAATAAAATGGATCCTGGATAATGTACCTGATGCCAGGAGGAAAGCCAACAATGGGAAACTGGCATTCGGTACGGTGGATAGCTGGCTGATATGGAACCTGACCCATGGCAACAGCCACCTGACAGATGTGACGAATGCTTCACGTACCCTGCTTTTTAATATTAATGACCTGCAATGGGATGATGAATTGTTGAAATTATTTGATATCCCGTTTGAAATGCTACCGGAAGTTAAACCATCGAGTGCCTTTTTTACCGAAACTTCCGGAAGAATTCTTCAGGCGAAGATACCGATAACAGGAGTAGCGGGCGACCAGCAGGCAGCCATGTTCGGGCAGATGTGCCTTAATGAGGGGATGGTGAAGAATACTTACGGAACAGGATGTTTTTTAATGATGAATACCGGAAACAAACCCGTTTTTTCAAAACACAGACTCATCACAACTGTGGCCTGGCAAATTAACGGCGAAGTTGTTTATGCTTTGGAAGGAAGTGTTTTTACTGCCGGAGCATTGGTGCATTGGTTACGGGATGGTTTGCGGATGATAAAAAAGACAGTGGAAATAGAAACGCTCGCGGCATCGGTAAATGATAACGGAGGGGTTATCGTTGTTCCGGCATTTACCGGCCTGGGAGCCCCCTATTGGAAACCGGAAGCCACGGGAACCATAACCGGTTTAACACGCGGGAGCACCACAGCCCATATTGCAAGGGCTGCCCTGGAATCCATTGCCTTTCAAAGTTGCGATGTGATCAGGGCGATGGAAAAAGATACCGGACTGTCAGTCAATGTAATAAAAGCGGACGGAGGGGCGGCCGTTAACAATCTGCTGATGCAGATACAGGCGGACTATTCAGGGATTATTGTTGAACGCTCTGCCAATATTGAAACCACTTCGCTTGGTGCTTCCTATTTGGCCGGATTGGCTGTTGGCTATTGGAAAGACAGGGAAGAAATAAAAGGTTATGGAGGGATTGATCGAAAATTCAAACCGGTTATGGAAAAAGAAAAAGTTGAAAGGCAGATAAAGCTATGGCACAGGGCTGTAGAAAAGTCATATTAATTTAAAACCTTCAGATTATGCAACTTTATGGAAACGTAGAAAAAAGTATCCCGCAAAAAACAGTGTTGAAAATTGTTGAAACAATTATTGTTATTCTCAGTGGCTGGATATTGTTTTATGGCGGATTTGACCGGGTAGCCGGCTGGTTTGGCACGGGCCCGTTTGTGGCCGGTGATCAGCAAAGGCGGATTATCCTTTTCGGGTTCATACTCATAACCTATTTACGCTTTTGGGTAACCATTACTGTTTTATTGCAAAGACGCATGCCCTGGGAGGAAGTGTTCAGCGTTTCATTTGCCTTTGCACTTTATTATATTGGTTTTAGTTTATTGGGTTACCAGAATCAACTTCCCCTGGCCGGATTGGATATCCTGGGTATTGTCATATTCCTTTTTGGCGGATGGTTGAATACAGTTGGGGAATTGAAAAGATACAGATGGAAAAAACGGCCCGAAAATAAAGGGAAACTTTATACGATTGGCTATTTCAGATATGCCATGCACATCAACTATTTTGGGGACATATTATGGGTTAGTGGTTTTGCCGTTTTAACCCGGAACTGGTATTCGGCCATCATTCCATTATGGCTTTTTTCGTTTTTTATCTTTTTCAACATTCCAAAACTGGATGCTTACCTTTCGGGGAAATATGGTAAGGCTTTCGTAGCCTACCGGAAAAAGACAAAAAAACTGATTCCCTTTGTTTACTGATTATTTTCCCCTTTTCTTTTTCATGTATGATTCAAACATTGAATCGTAATTGTCGGAGATTTCTTCAGTCAGTTCAAGGAAATGTTTGTGGGGAATGGCGATCAGGCTTTCGGCATACATTGCGCCATTCGCCCTGCTGATCAAGGATATTTTGGCCGCCGTTTCTTCGTCGGGTGCTTCATAAATATCTATAAAATCATACTGGCCAAGTAAGGCATAATGGGCTATGAACCTTACTTCAGGGCATTTTTCCTTGACAGTCGTGTACCAGTCGTGACTGGATTTGGCACGGTCTTTCAACTGATAAGTGGCTTCGGGAGCCAGCTTGGTTAACAGGATGTAAGTTTGCATGATGATAAATTTTTATGGTTTAACAGCGTTTAAATATACAAAACCTGAACCAGGAATGCAAATAAAAACCCCGGTAATTCAATAAAAACTGCCGGGGTGTCAATGATAAGAACAAAGGTTTACAACTGCGGGCCTGCCGCAACCAAACGTTTACCTTCTTTATTATCGGTAAAGTGCTGGAAGTTGTCAATAAATTTCTTTGCCAGTTTTTTTGCGGCTTCGTCCCAGTCTTCCGGGTAGTTCCATAGATTTCTCGGATTGAAGATTTTACTGTCAATGCCTTCGAGGGATTTGGGGATTTTCAAATTAAAATAGGGAATGGTTTCAAATTCCGCTTTGTCAACACTGCCGTCAAGAATAGCATCAATGATTTTACGTGTTGTGGGCAGGTCAATACGTTCTCCGAAACCATACGCGCCACCAATCCATCCTGTGTTTACCAGATAGGCTTCAGATCCATGTTCTTCCATCTTGCGGATTAGTTCTTCAGCATATTTGGTCGGGTGTAGTAATAGAAATGCAGCTCCGAAGCAGGCGGAAAATGAGGGTTGCGGTTCAGTAATTCCCCGTTCGGTACCTGCAACTTTTGCAGTGTATCCGCTTAAAAAATGATATTTGGTCTGCTCGCGTGTCAGTTTGGAAACCGGAGGCAATACCCCGAATGCATCGGCTGTAAGGAATATGACCTTTTGGGCATGGCCGGCTTTTGATACCGGTTTAACAATATTTTCAATATGATAAATCGGATAGGAAACACGGGTATTTTGTGTTTTCAGGGTGCTTGAAAAATCAATGCGGTGACTTAGTTTGTCCACCACAACATTTTCCAGTAAAGCATCTTTTCTGATGGCATGCCAGATATCGGGTTCGCGTTCTTTGTTCAGGTGTATCACTTTAGCATAACACCCCCCTTCAAAGTTAAAAATGCCGTCATCGTTCCATCCATGTTCGTCATCGCCAATGAGTAAACGTTTGGGATCCGTTGAAAGGGTTGTTTTCCCTGTTCCCGAGAGTCCGAAAAAAATGGCCACATCTTTTTTATTTTTACCGGTATTGGCCGAACAGTGCATGGCAGCAATACCCTGGAGAGGCAGGTAATAGTTCATGATGGAGAAGAACCCCTTTTTAATTTCCCCTCCATACCAGGTTCCGCCAACGATTGCCCTTTTTTCTTTCAGGTTAAAAACAGTATAGACTTCCGAATTCATGCCCATTTCTTTCCAGCGTGGATTTACGGTCTGGCATGCATTGAGCATAACAAAATCCGGCTCAAAACTTTCAAGTTCTTCATCAGCCGGACGGATAAACATGTTTTTAACAAAATGAGCCATCCATGCCACTTCGGTAACAACCCTGATTTTTAGGCGTGTGTCTTCGTCAGCACCGGCGTATCCATCCTGGACATATATTTTCTTACCATCTAAATGGTTTGCACTTATTTCATAAAGATATTTCCAGTTTTCTTCTGAAATGGGTTGATTATCAGATGAAGTGCGTAACTTATTTTTCCACCAGATATTATCTTTTGAGGTTTCTTCTTCAACAATATACTTATCTTTGGGTGAACGGCCTGTAAAAATGCCTGTGTCAACGGCTACGGCCCCGCGATCGGTAATGATTCCTTTTTTAAAACCTTCATTGTGGGGATGAATCTCATGATCATACAGTTCGTCGTAAGAAAGGTTATAGTTTAATTCGGGAACATCATTGATGCCATAGGTTTTTAAATCTTCCCTGATTTTGTCTAAAATTTTTGTCATAATAATGTTGGTTTTGAAATTTTAAGCAATTACAAAAATAACAAAGCCACATCATATTGCAAGTGTGTGGCTTTGTTTCGTTTCAATCTTATTTACTTTTGTTTTCTTTTCCAGCTCCTTTTGTTCATGATTGAAGCTTGTGCCGTTGCCAGCCTGGCAATGGGAACCCTGAAAGGTGAACAGCTCACATAATTCAGCCCTGCCCTGTGGCAGAATTCAATAGAACTGGGATTGCCGCCATGTTCACCGCAAATGCCAAGTTTAATATTCCGTCGTGTTTTCTTTCCTTTTTTTACGGCCATCTCAACAAGCTGGCCCACCCCTTCCTGGTCAAGTACCTGGAACGGGTCTTCTTTCAGAATGCCTTTTTCAAGATAAACTTTTAAGAATTTGCCGGCGTCATCACGTGAATATCCAAACGTCATTTGAGTGAGGTCGTTGGTTCCGAAAGAGAAAAATTCTGCCGACCGGGCTATTTTATCAGCCACCAGCGCGGCGCGGGGTACTTCAATCATCGTTCCTACGAGATAATCAATCTGTTGTCCTCTTTCTTCAAATACTTTTTCAATGGTAGAACGAACGATATCCTCCTGCATCTTCATTTCTGCCAAAGTACTTGTCAGTGGAATCATAATTTCAGGTTTGACATTAATCTTTTGCTTTTTAAGGATTAAGGCAGCCTCAATAATGGCACGGCTTTGCATTTCCGTGATCTCAGGATAGGTGTTGCCCAAACGGCATCCCCTGTGCCCGAGCATTGGGTTGAACTCTGACAATTCTTCCACTTTGGCTTTGATAACGTCAATTTTTTCGTGCATCACATCGGCCATTTCCTGCTGGCCTTTGTCATCATGGGGAACGAACTCATGTAAAGGAGGATCGAGTAACCTGACGGTTACGGGCAGGTCGTGCATGGCTTTAAATATTCCTTCAAAATCAGTACGTTGCATGGGGAGCAATTTATCGAGGGCCTTTCTTCGGCCCGCTTCGTCTTCGGCAAGTATCATTTCGCGCATGGCAATGATCTTATCATCACCGAAAAACATGTGTTCGGTCCGGCAAAGTCCAATTCCCTGTGCCCCAAAATCACGTGCCACCTGGGCATCATGGGGCGTGTCGGCATTTGTCCTGACCAGCATTTTGGCTTTTTTGTCAGCCAGTTTCATCAGTTTGCCAAAGTCGCCACCACTCAACTCGCGATCTACCGTTTTAATTTGCCCCTCATATACTTCGCCTGTACTACCGTTCAACGAAATAAATTCCCCTTCTTTAAATGTTTTGCCGTCCATTTCAAGGGTGCGTTTCTTGTAGTTGATCTTGATGCTCCCTGCTCCCGAAACGCAGCATTTCCCCATTCCGCGTGCAACAACGGCAGCGTGAGAAGTCATACCGCCCCGTGCAGTCAGGATACCTTCGGCTGAGTTCATCCCGGCAAGGTCCTCCGGTGAGGTTTCAATGCGTACCAGAATGGTCTTTTTGCCTTCGTCTGCAAATTTTACAGCATCTTCGGCATGATAAACAATCTGACCGAAAGCAGCGCCGGGTGAGGCAGGAAGGCCTTTGGCCATTACTTTTGCAGCTTTAATCGCTTTGGTGTCAAAGACAGGATGAAGTAATTCTTCAAGTTTTTCAGGGTCAATGCGCATGATGGCTTCATCTTTCTTGATCTTCTTTTCCTTTAACATATCCATGGCTATCTTAATCATGGCTGCCCCTGTCCGTTTTCCTGACCGTGTTTGCAATAACCAGAGTTTGCCTTCCTGAATGGTAAATTCCATGTCCTGCATCTCGCGGTAGTGGTCTTCCAGCTTTTGCTGAACTTCATCAAGTTCTTGATAAAGTTCGGGCATGGATTCTTCCAGTGAGGGATATTTTTCTTTGCGTTCTTGTTCGCTGACCTGCGCCAGTTTTGCCCAGCGTTTTGAACCTTCAAGAGTGATTTGCTGAGGAGTCCTGATGCCGGCAACAACATCTTCGCCCTGGGCATTGATCAGATATTCACCATTGAAAATATTTTCGCCGGTGGCTGCATCGCGGGTGAAAGCCACACCCGTAGCCGAGGTGTTGCCCATATTTCCAAACACCATGGTTTGAACACTTACAGCGGTTCCCCATTCATCCGGGATTTTATTGAGTTTGCGGTAAAGGATTGCCCTTTCGTTCATCCAACTGTCAAATACGGCCATGATGGCACCCCATAACTGATCCCACGGATTAACGGGAAAATCGTGGCCGGTTTGTTTTTTAACGGCTGCTTTGAAAAGTTGAACAAGTTCTTTCAGGTCTTTCACGTCCAATTCCGTGTCAAGACGAACTTTTCTCTTCTTTTTAATATTTTCAATGATCTCTTCAAACGGATCAGGGTCTTCTTTGGAAACCGGTTTCATGCCAAGTACTACATCCCCGTACATCTGAACAAAGCGGCGGTAAGAGTCCCATGCAAACCGTTCATTACCAGATTTTTCGGCCAGGCTGTTTACCGCTTCATCGTTTAAACCGAGGTTCAGTACGGTATCCATCATGCCCGGCATGGAAGCCCTTGCCCCCGAACGGACCGACGTTAATAAAGGGTTGCTGTTATCACCAAATTTCTTACCTATGATCTCTTCTACCTGTGTCATGGCCAGTTCAACATCTTGTTTGATCAGTTCAACTACATCATCACGCCCTTTTGCGTTATAGATTGCACATACCTCGGTTGTGATCGTAAATCCCGGAGGTACCGGAACACCAATAAGGTTCATTTCAGCAAGGTTGGCACCTTTGCCACCCAGGAGATTTTTCATTTTTGCATTCCCTTCGGCTTTCCGGTCACCGAAAGAGTAAACATGCTTTGCTTTAGCCATTTGTTATACGATTTAAATTAAATTAATCAGATTTTAAGTGCGCAAATGTAATTAAATTAGCATCTTCCGTTTCTTAAATTTGTTTAATCTTTATGGCGTAATTTTTGCAATATGATAAAACGGACATTAATACTTTTATGCCATGAGAAAACAACTATTTTTCTTAAGACTTCTGTTGTCGGTTGTTTTTGGCGTATCAGGCCAGATTACTTCCTTGTTTGTTGCCGATGATAGCGACAATACTGACAATTCTGTAAAAATATATCAATTGATCCAGGCCAACCTGCCTCGGTTTCATTTCGGGTAAGTTCAACCCTACCGGGAAAAGTTGAGTATAAATTGCTGGATCTTACCGGAACAACTCTTCTGAACATAATTTCCGGCCATTTGAACAAAAGTAATCATGCAATTGAAATTCCGGTTACCTCTTTGTCGCCGGGGATGTATTTCCTGATGGCCGGTAACGGTTCTGTCAGATTAAGTAAGAAGGTACTTATCAGCAGATGATTTAGCCGTTTTAAGAAATAGTGAAGATTGTTCAACGAAATAATGTGCTTTCGGCATATTATTCCCTATCTAAAAATGACTCTTATTTTTAATTGATTTTTTTCGGAAACACTGTCTTAACAAAATCTGTAAAATATTATCCCGTTTTGGTTAATATCCGTAAATATATTTTTTAAGTTTGCTCCTCTTGAATAATTATACAAACGAGATGCATAAAATAGGGATAAGATACGAAGATAAATATGTGATGGAAAGGCGTGTGCCTTTAGTTCCCCGTCATGTCAAAGAACTTGTTGAAAAAGGAATTGACGTTGAAATTGAAAGATCGGCCAAACGTGTTTTTCATGATGAAGAGTTTGCCGCAGCAGGGGCTGAATTGGTTGATAAAATAAAAACCGCCGATGTCATACTGGGCGTAAAAGAAATGCCCGTTGATTTTTTTAAAGAAGGTAAAACTTATATTTTTTTCAGCCACACCATCAAAGGGCAACCCTATAATATGCCCGGGCTACGGCGCATGATGGAAAAGAAAGTCAATTTAATCGACTATGAACGGATCGTTGATGAAAAGGGCAGGCGCCTGATCTTTTTCGGGAGGTTTGCCGGATTGGCCGGGATGGTCAACTCATTGTGGTCGCTGGGGCAACGCTGGAAAGAGAAAGGTTATTTAACACCCTTTTTGGAATTGCAACAAACCCATCATTATCATTCGCTGGATGAAGCGAAGGATGCTGTTTTAAAAGTCGGCGAAGAAATAAGAAATCATGGCCTTGCCAGGGAATTGACCCCAATTGTGATTGGCATTACAGGATATGGCCATGTGTCAAAAGGGGCACAGGAAATACTGGAACTTTTGCCCGTAAAAGAGATATCCCCTTCGGAACTGTTACCTCTTTTTGATGAGGGAAATAAACCGGACAGTTTGATCTGTAAAGTTGTGTTCGAGGAAAAGCATATTTCAAGACCTTTGCAAGCAGGGAAAGCGTTTGTTTTACAGGAATATTATGATCATCCCGAGCGGTTTGAAAGCCAGTTTGAACAGTATATTCCAAACTTAACCGTGCTGATGAACTGTATGTACTGGGATGCCCGATATCCGCGCCTCGTTACCAAAGACTACCTTGAAAAGTTTTTTGAAACAAATCCGAAACTTACCGTAATTGGTGATGTAACCTGTGATCCTGACGGTTCGATAGAATGTACACACAAGGGCACTGAGATTGAGGATCCTGTTTTTGTTTATAATCCGTTTACGCGTGAGCCCGCAATGGGTTTTAAAGGCGAGGGTGTTTTGGTGATGGCTGTGGATATCCTGCCCAGTGAACTTCCCAGGGAAGCCTCTCAGACATTCAGCGATGCGCTGATTGATTTTATTCCGGAAATAGCCCGTGCTGATTTCAACGAGCCCTTTGAAAATCTAAAATTACCTTACCCGATCAAAAAGGCACTTATCCTGCATAAGGGTGGGCTGACACCTGATTATCAATATTTAAAAGAACATTTATAAGCTTTCCATCTTTTAACTTTATTTTAGTATTCAATAAAGAAAACAACAATCATGAAAAAGATTTTAATCATTGGTGCCGGTTTATCAACAACCTATTTGATTGATTATTTGCTTGAAAATGCAGATCAATATGACTGGCGTATTACAGTGGGTGATATTTCTGAAGACATGGCCAGGAAAAAAGTCAACGGACATCCTCGCGGAAAAGCCAAAATATTTGATATTAATGATGATCTTGAGAGTTGGAGAAGTATTGCCAATGCTGACGTTGTTATATCCATGCTCCCTGCGAACATGCACCATCTGGTGGCAGAAAAATGTATAGACCTGCGGAAACCCATGCTGACAGCATCGTATGCTACCGAGCAGATAAAATCCCTGGACGAGAAAGCCCGGCAAGCTGACATACCCATCATGATGGAACTCGGCCTTGACCCTGGTATTGACCACATGTCAGCCATGAATGTGATTCATCATATAAAAGAAAGAGGAGGTAAACTTACCTCATTTTATTCCTTTACCGGAGGTCTGGTTGCCCCGGAATACGATAATAACCCATGGAATTATAAATTTACCTGGAATCCCCGGAATGTGGTTTTGGCCGGCAGTGGCGTTTCTACATTTATACATAATGGCCAGTATAAATATATCCCTTACCACAGGTTGTTTGACCGCGTTTTATCAAGAAAAATATTACAACTGGGCGATTTTGAGGTTTATGCCAACAGGGATTCCTTAAAATATCGGGAAATTTACGGGTTAAAGGATATTGCTTCCATGTATCGCGGAACCATCCGCAGACCCGGCTTCAGCAAAGCATGGAATGCGCTTGTCAGGTTGGGCTGTACCGAAGATGATTATACATTAGAGAACTCGGAAAATATGACCTACCGCGATTTTATTAATGCTTACCTCATGTATGACCCGGACATGCCTGTAGAAATTAAATTGCAGCAATATTGCCATAACTCTTCTGATCCGATTGTGTTTGAAAAGCTGAAATGGCTGGGTATTTTTGACAGGCGAAAAATTGGCCTTAAAAATGCCACCCCGGCACAAATACTCCAGAAAATATTGGAGGAAAAATGGAAAATGGATCCTGATGACAAGGATATGATCCTGATGCAGCATGAGTTTAAATATGTACTCAACGAGGAGGATAAAATGCTTGTTTCAGCTATGGCTGTCATAGGCATTGATCAGGAAAAAACAGCAATGGCCATTACCGTAGGGCTGCCGTTGGCCATTACTACTAAATTGCTCCTGACGGAAAAGATCAACCACAAAGGTGTTATTTTACCGATACATAAAGATATTTACGAGCCCGTTTTGGATGAACTTAAAACGTATGGGATCACTTTTGAAGAAAAAGAATATATGCTTGGGTAAAAGTTATTCGTTAAATGTTGGGTGTTTAAGGGATGAATTATGCCAATTAGCAAAATATGCTGAAGTTGGGCGTCATTAAATAAAAGGGACAAAATGAAAAACATTAAGAAAATTTTGGTTTTATTTATGACAATTTCTTTATTGGGTTGTAATTCTAATTCAACAAAAAACAGTTCAGTTAAAAACAGTACGGTTAAAATTAGTAGAAGTCAAATAATGAAATATGAAAATATTTTTAAAGACCTGAAAGAATACTTATCCAAAGAAAACGGTAAACTTTGGAGTCATCAGCTTTACGGCCCTCTTCTTTTCGTAAATCAAGACAATAGAATAATTATTGCAAATGAACCGGACACCAAAGGAATTTTAACAAAGAACGGTGAAGTATATACAGGAATTTTACCCAATAGAATTAACATAGCTAACTCACCTCTCGATTGGAACGGAAAAAGATGGGCAATGGTTATGTTACCTCTACCCAAAAATCATAATGAAAGGCTAAATCTTATAATACATGAACTATTCCATGTGATCCAACCGAAAATCGGGTTTGCAAATCTGATAACAAAACAAAGCAATCATTTAGATGATTTAAACGGAAGAATTTTTTTAAAACTTGAATTGGAAGCATTAAAAAAAGCATTAATGTCAGACAACGATACCGTTAGGCAAAAACATATCAGAGATGCGTTACTGTTTAGACATTACAGATATGAGCTTTATCCCGGAGCAAAAGAAGCAGAAAACACATTAGAGATCAAAGAAGGATTGGCGGAATATACCGGCTCGATTTTAAGTGACAGGACTGATAAAGAACTAAAAGAGCATTATATAAAAGCGATTAATAATTTTTATAATGACCCGACATTTGTGAGGTCTTTTGCTTATATAACCATTCCTGTTTACGGTTATTTTATGAATTTAAAAGATAAAAACTGGAATAAGGGAATATCAAAAAGTACGAACTTAACTGATTTTATAACGAAATTTTTCAATGTTACTATTCCTCCCGATTTAAAAGATACGATAAATAGCATTAAAACTAATTATGGTTTTAACCAAATTTCAGCTTTTGAAATTAACAGAGCCAATGAACGTAAGAAATTGATAGCTGAGTATGAAATTAAATTTCTAAAAGAACCTGTTTTAACCATCCGGTTCGAAAATATACATATTCAATTTGACCCCAGAAATATTATGCCTTTTAAAAATATGGGAACTGTCTATCCAAATATGAGAATCTCAGACAATTGGGGGATATTAACTGTTGAAAAGGGAGCATTATTAGGTAAGAACTGGCATAAAGTAACAGTCTCTATACCAACTGAAATTACAGATACAATAATTAAAGGTGATGGTTGGAAGCTTGAATTGAACAAAAGTTGGAAATTAATAAAAATCGGGAAAAATTACACATTGGAAAAGAAATAACGAACGCCCAACTTAGGATGTATATAAAAAATAAGCGAGATTGTAGTGGTATCAAGGCTTGTAGCCCGTTTCAGCCTGCTTTTATATTGAAAGATTTGTGCTTTGATCCCGCTTATTTTTCATATACTAACCATTACCTCCCGGCTTCCTGTTTTAAAATAACCCACAGCGATTAACACAAATCAAATGAAATATCTGATCATTTTACTTCTTATCGGTATTGCCCTTTATTTTGCCATGAAATGGAAGGCCCCTTCCAAAAAAAGGACAGGTTCTTCCAATGAAAATGATCCTTATGATCCGGGCAGGTCAGGTGGTTTTAACTCGGACCCTTATTCTGCCGGGGGATCAGTGAGCCACAAAAGAAAAAACAGTTATGCAAAATGGATAGGCGGCGGATTGGGTTGGGCTTTTGGCGGGCCTATCGGCGGGATACTCGGCTTTATGTTCGGTTCCATGTTCGACGGGATGAGCAGCGGGCAACATGAATACGGGCAAACCCAATCCGGCGATTTTAACATCAGTCTTCTTGTGCTTACGGCGGCTGTGATGAAAGCCGATGGCCGTGTGAAAAAGTCGGAGCTGGATTATGTAAAACGATTTTTCAACAACCAGTTTGGACAAGAACAGTCAGTACAATACATTAAAATGTTGCGCGAAGTGTTGAAACAGGATTTAAACATCCAGGATGTAAGCCTTCAGATCGGACAGTTTATGGATTACTCTTCAAAGTTGCTGCTTGTTCAGTATTTATTTGGTCTCGCCATTGCTGATGGAAAAGTGGATACTACCGAAATAAATCTTATTCAAACCATTTCAGGATATCTGAGAATCGGAACCAAAGATTACGATTCCATCAAGGCCATGTTTATTAAAGACACCGATAGTGCTTATAAAATCATGGAGGTAAGCCCTTCGGCAACCAACGATGAAATTAAAAAAGCCTATCGGGAACTGGCCAAAAAATATCATCCCGACAAAGTCAGCCATTTGGGTGAGGATGTAAAAAAAGCTGCCGAAGAGAAATTTACAAAACTGAATGCTGCTTATGAAGCCATCAAGCAGGAGAGGGGGATGAAGTAAGAGTTTTATGGGTTGCAGGGTGCGGGATGCAGGGTGCGGGGTGCGGGTTGCGGGAAACTTCCCGATAACCATTTATCTATTTTCCAATAACATGTAACGGGTTGCGGGGTGCGGGGTGCAGGTTATCCGCCTTTTCCGTCAATTGACGGATTCGGCGGACGGAGCAGGTTACGGGGTAACTGACCTTTCGGGTCGAAGCAGGCCTGTGGGGAGAGTCCCGAAAGGTCATGAAAGAATATTGAATACTGAATATCGAATTTTGAATATTGAAATTTTGGTACTGCCTTCGTTCAAATTTATTGCAGTGGGAACAGTCGTTACACCAACTTGTAAAGAATAACATTACAAATGCCTGAAAATTAAAACATCCGGATTGCAAATCCGGATGAGCACAAGTGTTAAATATTATTCTTTGCTTTGAGATAAGAAATGACAACGGGTTTTTCAACAACGATCATCCTTCAAAATTTACAAAATCATCGTACCCGTCCTTTTTATGATGATTTTATGGATTGATAATCCGGAAATAATGTTTATGCCAATAAAAATAAGATCCTTTTTTATCATTGAATTACAACGTATCTTTCAAACCGGAATGGTTGTCCTGACGAGTGTGCCGAGCGGGTTCCCGTTTGAATCAACCAGGTCGGTGATTTCAATGGTGATCTTTCTTTTTCGTTTTCGGTTCAGCACTTTAAGGCGTTCAAGAATGATGCCGGTGGACAGCGACTTATGGTCCTTTTCCTGCTCCATCAACAACTCCTGTGCCTTTTCCCTGCCAATGCCATCGTCCTCCACTTCAATGACAAGCAGGTCATCCTTCTTTTTGAACCTTACCCGGATGTTCCCTTTCCCTTCTTTATGTTTCACGCCGTGTTCAATGGAGTTTTCGATAAATGGCTGAACAAGCATAGCGGGGATGAGCAGACTGTCGGTATCCAGTTCAGGGTCTATCTCGATTTTAAAATCAAACTTGTCAGGGTATCTGAATTTTTGCAATTCCAGATAGTTTTCTATCGTGCTGATCTCTTCTTCCAGCGGGATGAGTTCTTCCACCGAGCTGTCCAGGATGTTGCGCACCAGTTTTGAAAAACGGGCCAGGTATCTGGTGGCTTTTTCCGGATTGTTGCTGATGATGGTATTCTGGATGCTGGCCAGCGAGTTGAAGATGAAATGAGGGTTCATTTGCGAACGCAACAACTTCTGCCTGATCAATACATTCTGTTGCTCCGATTTCAGCCGGTTCTGCCGGACAATGAATATAGCAAAAACAATTATGAATACCGCCAGTCCTACCATTCCAAAAAGGAAAAACCGGCTCTGCCTGACCTGAAGATTACGCAGTTCGTTCTCTTTGGAGAGCAGTTCAATCTGCCGGTCTTTTTCTTCGGTTTC
This sequence comes from uncultured Bacteroidia bacterium, assembly GCA_913009755.1. Lineage (GTDB taxonomy): Bacteria > Bacteroidota > Bacteroidia > Bacteroidales > F082 > JAADID01. Next base: position 2,321 of record CAJVWU010000050.1, on the reverse strand, counting down.
GTAACGGGCGGCAATTTCCTTCATCTCCGTATTCCGGTTAAACCGGTAAATGCTGTCTTTCAGGGCGTCCGTTTTTTCATGAATTTCCAACACTTGCTCAAGATCACCCCGGCTCCGGTAAATTGACGAAAGTGCATGATAAACTTTTAATTTCCAAAGATGGATATTGTTTCTTCTTTCCCGTACAGGTGTGGGGTAATACAGCTCGAAGCTGTAACTTACATAATGGCTGTATTTTTCATTCAGGTAGTAATACCCCAGCGAATCGGCGATGTTGAGGTAATACAGCGCTGAATTATATTGGATAATGGCAAGGGCGGTATCGCCACGGGCAAGTGCATATCCGGCAAGACGGCTAAACTGTCTTGGCATGGAAAAAATACTGCCAATGGAGCGGGCAATGTTCAGGGACTGTTGATAATAATACAGGGCGCTGTCGTTTTTGCCGAAGTTCATATAATCCGTTCCGAGTGTACCCAGGTTCTGTGCCTTGAGGGCCAGATCTTCTATTCGGGTAGTATCGTAGTAAGATGCCCCCTGCAAATAATAATTGATTGCGGCGCGGAGATTGCCGGTGTCCCTGACAATATCACCGCGGCAGGCAATGGCTATGCCTTTGTCAATGCTCCTGCCGATACCTTTTGTTATCAGAAGCGAACAGGCCTCAGCATTCATTTGAAGGGCTTCTTCATATCTTTTCTCCCATCGCATGACAACGGAAAGATGAAGAATAGCTAATGCTTCTTCAAACTTTAACCCTGTTTCGTTGAAAATACGGATAGCATCCCGCATATAATATCCTGAGGTTTTGTCGGTTCCTGAAATATAGAGGTTATACGCCAACAGGTAGCTGCATTTTGCCAACTCTTTGGAAGGGCCTGTTTCTTTAAAAATCTTATAGGCATCCAGCAGGTAATTTGTTGAACGGACAAAGCTGCTCCGGTAATAATGAACCGTTCCCAAAACAAGATTTGCCACGGCTTCTCCGTGGGAATAGGATTCTTCTTTTGAAAGACGGAGGGCTTCTTCCGCCAGGGTGATACTTTTTTCGGGATAATGCCTGGTGTGAAGCCCGGCCAGTTCATTTAACGCATCAATCTTTTCGCGGCCTCTCAAAGCAGGTAAAACACCCGTTAAGCTGTCGGCTTTTTTCTGCTCAAACTCAAAATAGGACTGGGCGTAAAGCGGCAGCAGGTGTATCAAAAAACAGAAAATTAAAGAAATGAAGATTTTCAGCAACAGCTTAAATGTACCGGTATAAACTGTATGAATACGCTTATGGTTACTCCTGTTATGCCTGTAAATATCCTCCCCCGCATTTGGCATGGCCTGTTGTCTGCTATGTTTTTTAATTACTGAAATATCGCAGGTTTTTTGTTATGTCTGATTATTACAACTGCTCAAACAGTTCCAGCAACTGATCTTTTTTACGCGAGGCCACCGGCACCCTGTCGCCATCACCCATCACCAGAAAACCTCCGTCGCCTTTGTCGAATCGCGATATGGCCATCAGGTTAACCAGAAACGATTTGTGTACCCTGAAAAAACCCTGGTCTTTGAGTGTGTTCTCAAAATCTCTCAACGTCCTGGAAACTATTATCTTTTTACCGTTGATCAGGAAAACCGTTGAATAACTTCCATCCGATTCAATGTAACTGATATCGTGCACATGAATAATATGTATGCACTCGTGGGTTTTCAGGACAATTTTTCCGGCAGTGCGGTCTCCCGAAACAAGTTGCTCTTCCAGCACATTCAGTTGTGTGGCCAGGTCTTTCATGGATACTGTTTCGGCTTTATTAACCGCCTCAACCAGGTCATCGGGATCAACCGGTTTCAACAGGTAATCGAGAGCGCTATACCTGAAAGCTTTTACGGCAAACTGGTCGTAAGCCGTGATAAAAATAACTTTAAAGTCAATGTCATTGAGTTTTTTCAGCAGGTCGAAACCGGTTCCGTCTCCCATTTTAATGTCGAGCAACACAAGGTCGGGATGAAGCTGGCCGATGGCCTTCAGGCCGCTTTTCACACCATCGGCTTTGCCAACAAGTCTTACATTCGGGCAATAGCTTTTCAACATTTTTTCAAGACTCTGCCGCATGTGCAATTCATCATCTATGATGAGCGTAGCGATCATTTGCTTTCGTGATTTGGCTTTAAAGGTAACCATTTTTTTTATTCAGTTCTTTTTATAACTCAAGTTTCGCAGTTCCAAAAGTACTATAAACACTGGCACTCCGAAAGCAGGATTTGAACATATTTTCTGTGCTAACAGCTATAGTTGCAATATCTTGCAGCAGTAATTCCAAATTCAACAATCA
>CAJVWU010000049.1 GCA_913009755.1 uncultured Bacteroidia bacterium | reverse complement strand
ACAAGAACAGGTATTAAACCTCTTTGGTTTGAAAAAATCGGTATTTGACAAAGCCTTGTAGCAACAGAGCTTAAAATAATATTAGACTTTGTTATTGGTTTTTAACGAGTTATAAAAGTAAAATGCGATAAAAGTACAAAACCTTTGCAGTTTTAATGCAATTTTAACCCGGTATTTATCAACATTCACATTGATATTCTGTTAATTACAGTGTATTTTTTGGAAAATCAGCAGACCCTATATAGCTTTTTGGAATACTGATTTGAATGATTGGCTGAATTATCAAACGATAACTAACAGTTAAAAAATACCTTTGTCTGTAGCATCTGTGGCCACGGGCAAAGGCATTTTTCTATTACCGTTACTGCACAGCATTACAAACTTTATTGTAAAATATTTATCCAAACCGGACAACCTTTTTTTGTTTTTTGATCACTAACCGGTAGAAATACAAAGCGAAAACATGCCCAACCTTCGGGAAGATGAAATAATCAATGGCTGTCTGAAAAACGACAGGGTGGCACAAAAAGTTTTGTATGATCAATATAAAACACAGATGTACACGCTTGCCTATCGGATCACCAACAATTTTGAAGATGCAAATGATGTATTGCAGGAGGGGTTTATCCGGGTTTTTGAAAACCTGAAATCGTTTAAAGGGAAATCCAAACTGGGCACATGGATCCATACGATCATGGCCAGGGCTGCCCTGAAAAAAATTAAAAACAGGATTTATTTTGATGAACTAACTGAAGTTGAACAACAGGAACTGATAGATTGGGATTCCATATCAGATGTGCAGTACCTGGAAAAAGCCATAGCTTCCCTTCCTGACGGATACCGTTCCATTTTCACCCTGTTTGAAATAGAGGGGTTTAAACACAGGGAAATTGCCGAAATGATGGACATATCGGTCAGTACCTCGAAAACACAATTGCACAAAGCAAAACGAATGCTTCAGGATAAACTCAAAGAAAACCGGAAATAGTGGAAAAGAACTGGAAAATATTGATTGATGCTTTGAAAAAGCTGCCGGTTTACACGCCTGAGAACCACGTGTGGAAAAAGATAAAACTGTATCTCGCGAAAAACCTGGCATCTGGTAAAATGCCGCAATTACATGTGATTGATCCGCCGGAAGATGTCTGGACGAGTATTGACCACGAGTTAAACCGCCGTGAGAAACTTTCATCCCTTAAGCGGTACAACCCGCCGGAGGAAGTATGGGAAAACATTGACAGGACATTAACAACCAAGCTGATAAAACGAAGGACTGTTCGGTGGCTGACATGGTCAACGGCTGCTGCTGCGGTTCTTATACTCGGCTTATTTATTTTCACAACGAACAACGGCAAAAATTACAACTATTCAGAAGAATGGGTACAGATTCAGGATGTACATCAATGGGAGGAAGACGACCAGCCTGTAGAACAGGCTCTTGCTCTTTTATGCAGCGAAAACCCTGCAACTTGCAAAACTCCGGAGTTTAAAGAACTGCAAAAAGAACTGTCATCCCTGAATCAGTCAAAACAGGAAATCCTTAAACAACTGAACAAGTACGATGCAAATACCGAACTGGAAATAAAATTAACTGAAATAGAGTTGGAAAAGTCTGAACTGATTAAAGAAATGATCGCGAAAACAATTTAACCGGATGCTGAAATCTGTCAAATACATATTGTCTTTTATTATTGTGCTTCTGATGACGGGCATAAACCTTTCTTATGCCCAGGTAAAAGTCCAGGTGGTTACACTGGAAATCAACAAAACAATACGTTGGGAACCCGGCATGTCCTTATGGGTTCAGGCGGAACGCGCCGAAATATTTTGTACCACGCACCCTTCCAATACCATTGAACTTGAAGTTGCGATCATTGCTAAAAATGAAAGCAGGAAGTCAGCCGAAACCGACCTGAAGAAAATGAAATGGCTGAATGAAACAAGGGGTAAAAAAATATTTCTCAGAAACTACATCGAACTGAAAAGAAATGAATCCAAACCCGGATCGGATATAAAAGTCGTTTATCACATCAAAATACCTGAACGTTGCGCAGTGAACATCAACAATTATTTTGGTAAGATTGATGTTGAAAATTTCAATTATAAACTAACCGTTAATAGCCAGTTCAGTAAAATAGATTTAGGGAATATTGGCGGGAAAACAACCATAAAAACCTATTTCGGCGATGTTACGGCACGTGGGATTGCGGGAGAAATATTCATTGAATCCGTCCGGTCGGATATTGATCTGTCTGATGTTGCCGGTGTCATTGATCTGCAATCAAAACTTGCTGAAATTATCCTGGTTGGTATTGATGAAATCACGAAAATAAATTTAGATGCCGAAAAATCAAAAATCCATCTGATAACAGGGGATTATGACAGATTTTCGTTTCGCCTGGACCTTTACAAAGCCGAACTTTCCAAACCCGGTAATATGAAATTTGAATATGCTAAAAATGAAAAAGAAACCATCAAAGCTACTTTCAATAATACAGAAGGATATCCCAGAATTAACATCAAATTAAACACCGGTAATTTAACCATTGAGCGATAACAATACAGATGAAGAAAATCGAACATAATAAATTGAAACTTTCAAACATCAGCCTACTGGTTTTTGTCTGCCTGTTCATCTTCCTGAATTTCTTTCAGGTCCCGGTAAATGCGCAGTCCGGCATTCAAACCGACACGACTGCCCGGAAACAGGACTCCACCGTAAAATATTTAACCCCCTGGGAATATGCCTTTATGATGAATGAGGAAACCTCGTGGATGTTTAAAATTGATTTCCCTGCAACATTTGATTTTAACCAAATCAAACTTGGTATTGAAAAAAGGATTGCTCCGGGTTTTTCATTGAATCTTGACATTGAATTTTATTCAAACAGTAAAAATCAGTATGAAAAATTTTCATCTGAACGTTTTTCCGGTTTGAACGCTTCACTTGAATCAAGATGGTATTACCGGATGAATAAGCGGGTGAAGCAATTAAATGTGGCCAGAAATATGTCGGACAATTATCTCGCACTCGGGTTTGAATATGGTTATCAGTTTAATACATATCCTTATATTTTTAGCACACTTGATCTATACGCTAAGTGGGGAGTTCAACGAAGGTTTTTAAAATATGGCCATGTGGATTTTGGTGTGAAAGCAAGCATTGATTTACTCTATGGCCGACATGTTTTTACCTTCAATAATTTTATTGATGTAGGGTTTGCCTTCACAAAGGATAAATACAAAATTGACCGTAATATTTTATGCCCCGTGCTCAAATGTTATGTTGGTGACAAATTTATTATTAAATCAAACCTGAGTAACACATTTGGAACATTGCTGAGTAAAGTTGCTATATCCATTGGATTTCATCCTCATATTGCTTTTGAACGGAAAATAAGTCATTCATCTTTTTCAGTAAACTTTGCATTAAGGCCCGGCATCAATTATCATTTAATTAATTTCAATGGTTCCAAGTCTGATTATTGGTCTTATTCTGTGAATACTTTGTTAGAAGGAAGATGGTATTATAACTTGAAACGAAGAATGTTAAAAGGGAAATCCGGTAACGGACTTTCCGCCAATTATCTGGCAATAGGTGGTGAATTACATTATGAGAATAAATATTACTATTCCTTTGATTCGTTTTATCCGGATTATGTTGCTCCGAAACTTTATATAGTAACAGGCTGGCAACGGTTATTTGGAAAGCATTTGTATTATGATCTAAATATCGGTATCGGGTATAAATTCAAGACAAAAAATGAAGATGCCGGCATTGCCTGGCCATTTAACATTGCCGTGGGATACCGGTTTTAGGCCCACAGTTGAGGATAATTTCCTGCTTTCTTTAGTTATTTGATTTTAACCGCTTATTTTTGCACCGGTAACCGAAATTGGTTGACCGGGTAACAAAAAAAGCATCATTGGTTTATTTTATCGCAGACAATATCATCACTTCCCTCGGTTTTACGACAAGTGAAAATTTCCAGGCTATCCGGGAAGGCAAATCAGGTATTGAGATTGTCAAGGACAAAAATATTTACCCCGAACCTTTCCCGGCCTCCCTGGTGAACACAAAAAAACTGGAAGAAGAATTCGCAAAAATTGCCGTAAAGGGTCATTTTACCCGGCTTGAAAAAATGCTGATCCTCTCGGTTACCGATGCATTGAAGCATTTGGATGTTGACATTCGCTCGGAGCGGACAGGCATCATCCTTTCCACAACCAAGGGAAACATTGACCTGCTGGAGCCACAGAAAAAACAAATGCGTGAGGAAGACAGACTGCATCTGTGGAAACTGGGCCGGGTGATTGCCGGTTATTTCGGCAATCCCAACGAGCCGGTGGTATTGTCCAATGCCTGTATTTCCGGGGTGCTGGCCATCAACATTGCCGCAGGGCTTATCGGGCAGGGAAAATATGATAACGTTGTTGTGACAGGTGGCGATATTGTGACAAAGTTTGTGGTCAGCGGTTTCATGTCGTTCATGTCGTTGAGCCCAGGACCTTGCAAGCCCTTTGATGCCGTCCGCGACGGTTTGTCACTAGGCGAGGGGGCCGGAACCGTTATTTTGGGCAACAAGGGGAGGACAGGAGAGAACATCATCTTCAAAGGAGGCGGTTCGGCCAACGACGCCAATCATATTTCGGGGCCTTCCCGAACGGGTGAAGGTTCTTATATTGCCATCGGCAGCGCGTTTAAAGAGGCCGGGGTGACCGGAAATGATATGGATTATATCTCTGCACACGGAACGGCCACACTTTACAACGATGAAATGGAAAGCATCGCCATCGGCAGGCACAATATGGAAAACGTGCCGGTGAACAGTTTTAAAGGCAATTGGGGACATACCCTCGGCGCTGCCGGCATTGTGGAAACCGCCATGATGCTGACGGAAATGAAGGAAAACATTTTATTGAAGTCCACCGGTTTTGAAAAACCCGGGGTTTCAATCCCCATAACTGTAATTGATAAAACAAAAAACAAAACATTGAACACCTGCCTGAAAATGGCTTCGGGGTTTGGCGGAACCAATGCGGCGCTGGTGGTGCAAAAAAATTAAAGAATGTTTTGGCATGTATTTTTGCTTTGTGGCAAAAATCATGACAAAACAAAACAATAAAAAAACAGAGAATTACGAACATTGGGAACATGACACCGGTCATCGAAACATACTGCCACCTCAGAAACAACCGCATCTTTCGCGATGGAAAACTGCTGTTTGAGTCGCCGGATACAAACCTGAAAGATTTCCTTAAATCGGCCTATAAATTCCTCAATCCCGGTTATGCCAAATTTTACAAAATGGACGAGTTGAGCAAACTGGGTTTTCTGGCGGCTGAAGTTTTGTCCCCTGCTTTTGACAAGGAATTGCGGCCTGAAGAAACAGGGGTCATTTTATCCAACACTCACTCCACATGGGTTACCGATCTGCGTCATCAGCAAACCATATCCGATACTGAAAATTTCTTTCCCAGTCCGGCCATTTTTGTTTATACACTGCCCAACATCATGACCGGTGAAATATCCATCCGGCACCGGTTCAGAGGGGAAAATGCCTTTTTTATTTTTGAGAAATTCAATCCGGAGTTGATAACAGATTATATCAACCGGTTGATAATGAGCAAAAAGATAAAAGCGTGCCTCGGTGGATATGTTGACCGGTCAACCGATGGCTATGATGTATTCGTTTATTATCTTCGCAGCGGAAAAAACAGCACGCAAAAGCCAAAACATACGGCTGCCGGAATGTGGAAATTATATGAAATAATTTAAAACAATGGAAGAACTCATAGAACAGTTAAAACAGCAGATTATTGAGCAGTTAAACCTTGAGGACCTTGAACCCGAAGATATTGACCCTGAAGAACCGTTATTTGGAAATGGCCTCGGCCTCGATTCCATTGACGCCCTTGAGCTGATCGTATTGCTGGAAAAACAATATGGTATCAAGATTGAAAATCCGAAAGACGGCCAGAAAATATTTTTCTCGGTAAAAAGCATGGCTGAATTCATTACCGAACATAAAAAATAGCAGATTTCGTTTTCCTCTTTCATCGGGGAACATCAGCAAGTGTATAATCAAATGGCCTCAAAAATTGTCATAACGGGTATTGGTATCATAACTTCCATCGGCAGAAATGCGGAGGAAACTTTTCATTCGCTCGTCAATGGCAAAAGCGGTGTGAAACCTATCAAAATCCTGGAAACCATTCATAAAGACAAGTTTGTTGCCGGGGAGATACCGTTAACACATGACGAGTTGATCACCCTGTCAGGCACCCGTTTGAAACCGCCTTTCACGCGGACGGCTTTGCTGGGAATGATCGCTGCCAGACAGGCCTGGGAAGACGCCGGCCTGAACATGGATGATAATGTAAGAACCGGGCTGGTTTCGGCCACCACGACAGGGGGGATGGACCGCACCGAATTGCATTACAATGATTTTCTGCACAAGGACGAACCCAATCCCTATATTGAAACCCACCATGCCGGTAACAGCACCGAAATGATTGCCCGTGACCTGCACATCAGCGATTACCTGACCACCGTCAGCACGGCCTGTTCCTCCTCACTCAACAGCATCATGTTTGGGGCACGGCTGATCAAGAACGGGATTGTTGACCGGGTGGTTGCCGGTGGGACCGATGCCCTGACCAAGTTTACCCTGAACGGGTTTAATACGCTGATGATCCTGGATAAAACCCTATGCCGTCCGTTTGATGAGCAACGTGCCGGATTGAACCTCGGTGAGGGGGCGGCGTATCTCGTTCTGGAAAAGGAAGAAGATGCCCGAAAAACGGGAAAACACATTTATGCCGAATTATCGGGCTACGCCAATGCCAATGATGCATTTCACCAGACCGCTTCTTCCGAAGAAGGGGAAGGGCCGTTCCTCGCCATGAAAAAAGCCCTTCAAAAAGCAGCACTTTCACCGGATGAGATTGATTATATCAATGTACATGGTACCGGAACTGAAAATAATGATTTAACCGAAGGCAGGGCCATGATTCGCCTGTTTGGGGAAAATATGCCGGCTTTTAGTTCTACCAAGCCCTATACCGGACATACACTGGGGGCTGCCGGTGCCGTGGAATCCGTTTTTTCTATTCTGGCACTTCAAAACAACACCATCTTTGCGAACCTGAATTTTGAAACCCCCATCCCTGAAACCGGTTTGAAGCCGCTTACCGGTGTGATAAAAAAGGAATTAAAATACGTCCTGACCAACTCTTTTGGCTTTGGAGGGAATGATTCCTCGATCATATTCTCCAAACCCGATGTTCGGATAAAAAATTTACCGGAGGGATCAGTAAAGACAGGAATGGGAAAACCGGTTTATATTAACGGGATAGGATCTGTAGCACCGCAGGAAACCCTTGATCCGGATCGTTTTCTGGATGTGGTTATTGCTGTTGAAGACAAATACCTGCAAATTAAAAAACCGAACTACAGGGACTACATCAACCCCAAAGCCTTGCGGCGCATGAGCAAGATTGTCAGGATGGGGATTGTTTCAGCAAAAACAGCCTTGGAAGATGCAGCAATCGAACAACCCGGCGCCATCGTTACCGGAACAGGGATGGGATGCCAGCGCGATACGGAGAAGTTCCTGAATTCGTTGCTCGACAACCATGAAAATTTGATGAACCCCACCGCTTTTATCCAGTCAACACACAACACCATAAGCGCACAAATCGCCCTGATGTCTGGCAACCTGAATCATAATATGGCTTATGTCCATCGTACTTTTTCGTTTGAAAGTGCCTTGCTTGACGGGCTGGTACTGATCAACGGCAACGAAGCCAATGAAGTTCTGGTGGGGGGCATTGACGAAATTACCGAAGAAAGCTGGCTGATGAAAACGCGGCTTGATTATTTCAAGGGAAATCCGGTCAGTAACCTGGAACTGCTCGGCGATAATCAACCCGGTGGAATGGCCGGAGAAAGCGCTGCATTTTTTGTTTTGTCCTCAAAAAAAACAGAAAACAGTTATGCCCGTCTTTCCGGTGTGGATACTTTTTTCAACCCTTCGGGAGATGCAGAAATAAAGGACATGATTGTCAGTTTCCTCGAACAACATAGCCTTGCAACATCCGATGTTGATCTGGTATTGCTTGGTTATAACGGCGACAGGGAGTTTGACAAGGTTTACGATGAAACAGCAGGAAAACTTTTTGGAAATAATTCAACCGGCTATTTCAAACATCTTTGCGGCGAACATGATACGGCATCAGCTTTTGCCACGTGGATAGCTGCAAGAATTTTAAAAACAGGAACGATTCCCCAGGTAGTTTTAAAGACCGGAAGAAACAATAAAACGGTCAAAAAAATTCTGATCTACAATCATTTCCGGAACATCAACCACAGCCTCATTCTTTTAGAGAAATCCTGATATGCTGATCCCCGATTTTTATACCGTTGTAAATTTTCATGCTGATAAAGATCAGGTGAATGCAAGGATCAGGTTAAATCCCGGACATGAGGTTTACCAGGGCCATTTTCCAGAGCAACCGGTCGTCCCCGGGGTTATCCAGTTACAGATCATCAAAGAGATGCTGGAGAAAGGGCTGAAAAAAAAGTTGCTGTTCAAAAAAGTGATTTCTGCCAAATATTATTCAATGATCATCCCCGGTGAAACGCCGGAACCTGAAATCTCCATTCAGTTTAAAAGGACGGAAGAGGGTGAGTTGAAGATCACTTCACAGATCAATTCCGGAGAAAAAGTATTTACGAAGGTTCGGGGGGTGCTTTCTTTAAAAAATAAAAGTTTCATCCCTGTTTTTTAGGAAAATCCGCAAATTCAGAATTTATCTTTTCATTTTTATAGTTGTTCGTTCAATCATTAATTTCTATTTTTACAGCATCAATCCCCGCCAGCTTGTGATTAATATAAAAAAGTATCATCCTATGAAAGTGATCCATTTTTTTCTTGCACTGAGCATGTTTTTAAGTATTGGCAACTTTTTAACAGCGCAAAACCTGGAGTTGCTTTTGGGAGGAAAGAAAAATACAGAAAAGGATTTATGGAAAAAGGATAGGCTCAAGTATTATCTGAACAGCGGGCATGAGAATGAAACACAACCAGAAAGTTATTTTTACCGTGGGCAGGAAAAACTTCAAAGAGGGTTGTTCAAGGAAGCCATCGCCGATTATAAAAAAGCCATTACCCATGACAACTTCCCGGCCCCTGTCGTGTCAAATGCTGAAAACGGGGCATCCAACAGGGCAGCCTACCTCAGCATCAGTTTTTGCTTTCAGCAATTGTCCCTGAACGACAGCGCGCTGTTTTATTGCGAAAAATCTATTACCGAAGACAAATACTATCTTGATGCCTACATCCAAAAAGTGGCCATCCTTGCCGATATGGATAATTTTAAGTCGGCATCTGATTTTTTGGATAAGGCAGAAAAAATCTTTCCTTCTTCAAAAAAAATATACTTTGCAAAAGCACAGATTTACAGACGACAAAACAAAATCTCCAAAACCGAAAAGTATCTGAAAAAAGCCATTGAAATTGACCCTGATTTTAATGAGGCTAATATTTTACTTGCTTCCATTTATTTTTCTGAGCACGATTTAAATGCTGCCATGAAAATGTTAACACACTCGGTTAACTCGGCTGAAAAGCCGGTGATCAGCCTTTATTACAGGGCAATGATCTATCTGTCAAAAAATGAAATGGAAAAGGCTTACCACGATATATACCGTGCGTATCATCTTGATACCGTAGATAGTCCCATGGCAACTATGATGGTTTTCATGGATTATTATTTTGAAGAATATGCGCAGGCCAACAAACTCGCTTTGGAAATCTGGACAAAAAATATGACCCGGAACAATATTATAGATAATCAGGTTGATTATCAACAATATGAAGTGGGATATTTTTTAAGGTTTATTAATGATAAATCAGCTAAGCAACAGGAGATTAATACTTTAAACGAGTGTTTCCATAATCTTGCACAAACAAAGTACGGATTGGCTGAAAGTCTTACAGAAGAATTTGCTGATCAGTATCCTGCTTCTTTGTTTGCAAAAAGATTAAGTCTTTACGCCAGCATTCGTTACAATAAATATGATGGGAAATATCAAATTAATTTTTATTTTGGCGATAATCTTGGCGATGAAAGGATTGTTAAACCGCATACTTTATCTTATTTTCCCCAAAAAATCAATGCCATTGATGAGATAATTGCCATGGATTCCTCTATCGTTAGTATGTATTGGATTAAAGGCATGTTGGAGTTTCTGCAGGGAAATTATGCAATGGCCATTCATACGGTTAATGAAGGAATTGAAATTGATTCAACTTTTTTGAATCCATACAAAATAAGGGTTTTATGCAATCTCCTCGTAAAAAATTATTCACTTGCGATTCCCGACCTTGAGAAAATTCTTCAATCCGAAGACAACTTCTCCGGATTTGGTTTTCCTTTGGCTTATGCTTATTTTCATACGGGGCAATACGAAAAAGCGTTGAAAATCAATACAAAGATTATAAACACCCAATATTCAACTGAAAGAGTTTTTTATAACCTGGGGCTTTGTTACGAAAAGCTCAACAAACCTGATAGTGCCCTGGTTTATTTTATACATGCCAGCCGGTTATTCCCTCTTCATCGTGAATACACACTGTCAGTAGCAAGAGTATATAAAAACATGGGTGATGATGATAAGGCGATGGAAGTGTTAAAAGATGCACAGAAACAGGAGTTTTCTGATTTCATGTTGATTGTTGATATTGCGGATTTGTATGTAGAGATGGGTGATGACGAAAATGCCATCATTTATTACAAAAAAGCCTATCACCGGAAAAATTCATTTGTCTATGCTTATCTCGGGGCAGCCAACTGTTATAAGAGAATGAAAAAATATAAGACTGCACTTTCACTTTATGACCAGGCTATAGGTGCTAATCCCAAATATGCTTACAGTTACTATGCCAAAGGATTGTGCCTTGCCGGTATCCACAAATACGAAAAATCGAATGAATCGGCGTATAAAGCCATTCAGTTGAACGATAGATTTTCAGCAGCTTATTTTCTCATGGCGGAAAACTATTTTAATCTTGGGAGATATTTAGTAAGTGTATCCATGGGACTTAACGCATTAAAATATGATCCAGGTAATAAAGAGGTCATGTATCAACTGGCTGTCTCATCACTTGCCAGAGGGAATACTGATGCAGCAATAAAGTTTTATAAAAAGATTATTGACATGGAGCAACAAAACAAATCAGTAGCTTACGCCCATGCCATTGACATGCTTAAATTGATGATGCGAGAAGGCATACAGGCCCAGGAAGCAAAAAAGGTGTTGGAGACGGTTTTTCACGAGGGGGACTAAACCGTTGGGAATAAAAAAAGGCGACTGAAGTCGCCTAAACGTACCCGAGGCGGGACTTGAACCCGCACGACCGCAATGGTCATTGGATTTTAAGTCCAACGTGTCTACCAATTCCACCACTCGGGCCAATATTTTATGAACGATTAATGAAACCGCACGAGCGCAATGCTCACCCGTACGGGCGTGTCTGCCAATTCCACCACTCGGGCATAATATCAACGAAAAATCCCGTCCCGGTTTCAACCCGGACCGGGATTTGTTGAGCGGGAAACGGGACTCGGACCCGCGACCCCGACCTTGGCAAGGTCGTGCTCTACCAACTGAGCTATTCCCGCAAAAATTGGGAGTGCAAATTTAAATATTTTTTGCAAATCGCAATAGGGTTTAAATATTTTTTGCAATTCTCGTCATTTGTTAGCTCTTTCGGAGTCTGTGGTTTATATTATTGGTTTGCTTTCCCTGTGTTTAAAACCTTTTATTACCCCGGCCATAAATGGCCGGGCAACTGATTTTAATATTTATTTGATTTTTACACATCCGAAAAACTTTTAACATCAAAGATCAAACATCCCTTATCCTCCCAACATTTTCCTGATCTCGTTCAGCTTCATCAACGCTTCTACCGGTGTTAAAGTATCAATGTTGGTATTCAGTATGTCGGTTTTGATTTGATGGAGCAGCGGGTCATCCAACTGGATGAAACTTAACTGGAATTCATCGGATTTTACGTCTTTTACCGCCTTGTTCAGTTCATTGCCCGAATGGCTTTCTTCCAGGATTTTCAGCATCTTTTTTGATCGTTCCAGCACTTTTCTCGGCATGCCTGCCATCTCGGCCACGTGGATGCCGAAGCTGTGTTCGCTTCCCCCTTTTTTGAGTTTCCGCATAAAGATCACTTTATTCCCCATTTCTTTAACCGAAATATGATAGTTCTTGATCCGGTTTTTGGTCGTTGCCATTTCATTCAGTTCATGATAATGGGTGGCAAACAAAACTTTGGCCCGGTAAGCCGGATGATCGTGCAGGTATTCGGCAATGGACCACGCAATTGAAATGCCATCATAGGTACTGGTGCCTCTTCCGATCTCATCCAGCAGGATAAGGCTGCGGTTGGAAATGTTGTTTAAAATGCTGGCCGTTTCGTTCATTTCCACCATGAATGTGGATTCCCCCGATGCCAGATTATCGGATGCCCCCACACGGGTGAATACTTTGTCAACCAACCCGATCCTTACCGATTTGGCTGGAACAAAACACCCCATTTGTGCCATCAGGACGATAAGTGCGGTTTGGCGCAGCAGGGCTGATTTTCCCGACATATTGGGGCCGGTAAGAATGATGATTTGCTGTTTGTCGTTGTCCAGATAAACATCATTGGCAATGTAAGCTTCGCCGGGAGGAAGGTTCAGTTCAATGACCGGATGCCTTCCGTTTTTAATATCAATTGAATACTCATTGTTAAGTTCAGGTTTAACATAACCATATTCTTTTGAAATGCGTGCAAAAGACGCCAGACAATCCAGTCGGGCAAGCAACCCGGCATCAAGCTGGATGGGTTTTACAAATCCGGCGGCATGGTGGACAATTTCAGCAAACAGCTTTTGTTCGAGAGCCAGTATTTTTTCTTCAGCACCCAGTATTTTTTGTTCATATTCTTTCAGTTCTTCTGTAATATATCGTTCCGAACCCGTCAGGGTTTGCTTGCGGTGCCATTCCGGCGGTACTTTATCTTTGTGGGTATTGGTCACCTCAAGATAATACCCGAATACATTATTATATCCGATTTTTAAAGAGGGTATCCCGGTACGTTCCGATTCCCTTTTTTGGATAGAAACCAGGTAATCTTTACCCGAATAAGCTATGTTGCGCAATTCATCCAGATCGGTGGAAACCCCTTCTGTAATCACCCTTCCTTTGTTAATGTTTAAAGGGGCTTCGGCGTTTAATTCTTTCTTGAGTTTGTCGGCCAGCACCAGGCATGGGTTAAGTTGTTCGGCAAGAATTACAAGTTCTTTTTGTTGTGATGATAGGCAGTGGGCCTTTATTTTTTCCACTCCGCGAAGGGCTTTCTCCAACTGGATCAGTTCGCGCGGGTTTACACGATGGGCAACGATTTTTGAGATCAGGCGTTCCAGATCACCGGTGCCTTTCAGTGTTTCGTGAAGTTGGGCTTCTGTTTCCGTATTTGTCCTCAGGTAATCCACCACTTCCAGCCGTTCGTCAATGGCCAGTTTATCAATCAGTGGCATGGTAACCCATTTCCTCATCAGCCGGGCGCCCATGGGTGAATCCGTCCTGTCAACCACATCAATCAGGGTTTTGCCCCCAGGGCTTAAGGGCAAAAGAAGTTCAAGATTGCGGATGGTAAACCGGTCGAGCCAAACATATTTGCCTTCATCAATACGGCTGAGATGTGAGATATGATCCAGCTTGTCATGGTGGGTTTCGTAAAGATAATGAATGGCTGCTCCTGCAGCAACAATTCCGTTCTCCATTTCATCAATGCCAAAACCTTTCAGCGAGGCTGTCCTGAAATGTTTCAGGAGTATTTCGGTGGCAAAATCAACGGAAAATACCCAGTCGTCAAAAACCGACAGGTAGAATTTATCCCCGAACCGTTCAATAAATTTTCCCCGGAACTGTCGCTGGACTATCACTTCGCTGGGGACAAAAGTTTGCAGTATTTTGTCAATGTATTCTTCGTTGCCTTCAGTCAGGTAAAACTCCCCGGTGGAAATGTCGAGCAGTGAAATGCCGCTGATGCCGGAGGTAAGGTGTACGGCAGCCAGAAAGTTGTTCTCTTTTTGTTCCAGCACATTATCGTTCATTGATACGCCGGGAGTCACCAGTTCGGTTACACCGCGCTTCACAATCTTTTTTGCCAGTTTCGGGTCTTCCAGTTGGTCGCAGATGGCTACACGGTAGCCGGCTTTTACCAGTTTGGGCAAATAGGTGTCGAGGGAATGATGCGGAAAACCGGCAAGGTTTACATAAGAAGCAGCCCCATTGCGCCGTTTGGTTAACACAATGCCAAGTATGCCCGCCGCCTTTGTGGCATCTTCACCGAAAGTCTCGTAAAAATCGCCAACCCTGAACAACAACAAAGCATCGGGATATTTCGCCTTGATGCTGTTGTATTGCTTCATCAAAGGGGTTTCGGCGTATTTTTCTTTTTGGCTCAACTCAAATAACTTTCATGCAAAAGTAACAAACAGATGTTTTATTCACGTCATCTTTTTACCTTTGTATAAAAAGAGGTTGTGCGAAAATTAAAAAACAGCGAATTAAACCGGTTATCGGCCAATGATTTTAAAAAAGCAGAAAAGAACCCGGTGGTGCTTGTGCTGGACAATATCCGCAGTCTCAATAATATCGGTTCGGTATTTCGCACGGCAGACGCTTTCCGGTTGCAGGGATTACATCTTTGCGGAATAACCGCCTGCCCGCCACATCGTGAAATACATAAAACGGCACTTGGTGCTACTGAATCGGTGGACTGGAAATATTATAAACGTTCTGTAGATTCCGTAAATAAGTTAAAAAATGACGGTTTTCGTATCCTGGTTCTGGAACAAACAAATAGTAGTTTGAAACTAAATAATTTTCACCTTTCCGGGCCTGGTAAAATAGCTGTTGTTTTAGGCAATGAGATTAAAGGTGTTAGCGATGAAGTGATCCGATTGGCGGATAATTGCATTGAAATTCCACAATTCGGGACAAAGCATTCATTTAATGTTGCCGTCAGTTGTGGTATCGTTTTGTGGGATTTATTGTTGAAAATGAACAAGATATAAATTTATTTCGGTGATAAGCTTACTTAAAATTTAATTTCCATCAATAGCTTGAAATCATAAAGAATTCTGTTTATGTTTGCACTGTTAGCGATCTATCGTAAATATTGATTAAAAAAATGTTGATTTATCTCAATTTTTTAATACATTTGTTTGAATAAAAGTTGTTTTATAAAACTAAAAACCATGAAAAAAGTTTACTCAATTTTATCGCGGGTTTTAATTGCAAGTCTCGTGATGGCTTTGCCGCTTAGCATTATTGCGCAGGGCGAAACCGAAGGAAAAACAAAAAAAGAAGTTATTTCTTTCTCTCCTTATTGGTATATTCAGGGTGAAATAGGCCCTAGTTTTTCACATACCGATGTTTCAAGGTACAATTTTGCTCCCGATTTTAAACACATTGGTATAGACGGAGCATTAGGTGCCGGACGTCAATGGACGAAAGTCTGGAGTACTTACATTAATCTTGAACGAGGATTTTTTAATGGACAAGTAAAGGGCATTTATCCGAAAAATAACAAGAAAGGGCCTTATGATCTGAAGTTTTCCAATGATTATTATGGAGGCAATTTCAATATTGGTGTAAACCTGTCCAACTGGTGGGGAGGTTACAAAGACCGTCTGATTACTTTTGGAGTCCACGCCGGTGTGGGCAATGTGATGTGGAAAGAAAAAACCGAGTATTTGAATACGGACAAATATTTTACCAGCTATGGTTATAAAAATGATCCTGACAGCCGTAAAGGGGGTGGGATCAACGGCCGTAAAGTGGCCTTTACCATACCGGTGGGTGCAACCATTAATTTCAATGTAAGTGACAAGGTGGATATTTACGGTGATTATATTTATACCTGGATGGATACGGATTTGGCTGACGGTGTTGTCCACGGTACCATGCAGGTTTACAACGATGTTTATTCACATTTCAACGTGGGTGTAAGGTTGAAATTCGGTAGTAACAAGATCAAGAAAATGGCCGGTAACTTCAGTGAAGTTCAAATGACGGTTACCCCTGACCCATTGGCTGAAAAAGGTGATTCTGTTGAAGTCACCGTCAAAGGAACCTTCCCGCCGAAATATTTCGATAAAAATGCAATTATGTGTTTTACCCCTGTCTTGAAATATGATGGTGGTGAAACCGCTTTTGAAACCATGAACTTTAAAGGTGAAGCTGTTGAAGGTAATGGCGTGATGATCAGTCATGACAACGGCGGATCGTTCACCTATACTTCAAAAGTACCGTACAACCCGGCAATGGATGTTTCCGAATTGGTTGTTGAGCCTGTATTTTATAAAAATAGCGGAACAGTTTATGAAACCTGCGCCGATGCGGCAAACTCAGGTAAAGCTTTCATAGCTGACTCAAGGAAACTGGTTGATGGTGTTATTCATACGGCAAAATATATTCGACATAATGAACTCGTAAGTTACGCCCCTGACTTTTACGAGAAAGAAACCATTTTCACAAAAACAGCCAATATCTTCTTTAAAGTTAATATCGCAAACCTTGATATGAGGCTTCCGCTGAACAAAGAAAGTGAAAACGTTGCATCACGCGATAGTGCTTTAAATGATATGGCCAAAGGATGGGCAGTAAAGGATATTACGATCAACGGATGGGCCTCACCTGAAGGTGAAGAAACTTTCAACGAAAACCTGTCAGGAAAACGGGCACATTCTGCTGCTAAGTATATGGAAAAGAAAGTTAAGAAGGCAGCAAGAACCAATGGAAATATGCCAAAAGATATTTGGGATAACATTGAGGTAAATGAGGTTGCCAACGGCCCTGACTGGAATGGTTTTATGAAAGCCGTAGAATCATCGGGCATTAAGGACAAAGGGGCTATTATTAATGTGATTAATGCAGCCAATACTTCTGCGCAGAAAGAAGAAGAAATCAGAAATATGATTTTGATCTATCCCGAACTGGAACGTAACATACTTCCTCCGTTACGCCGTGCTATCATTGATGTAAATACCTTTGAACCCAAACGGACGGATGAAGAAATTGCCAACCTGGCTACTTCTGACCCCGGAAAGCTTAGCCTTGAAGAACTTTTCTATGCGGCTACACTTACCGATGACAACGGAACCAAACGGGTAATTTATGCGAACATTATTGATCATTACCCGAAATGTTACAGGGCATACAATAATGCGGCCTCTGTTGAACTTGAAGACGGTCATCTGCAGGAAGCCAAAGACCTTCTTGATCAGGCCAAAGAGCGCAAAGAGGATGCTTATCAACTTTGGAATAACTATGGAGTATATTATGCCTTAACGGGTGATTATGCCAAGGCCAAAGAAAGTTTCATGAAATCAAAAGACCTGGGTGGAGATGTAAATTATAATATGGGTCTTGTTAATATTTATTATGGTAATTATGCAGAGGCTGTTTCCAACCTGAGCAGTTATAACTGTGACTTTAACCTGGGCC
Source organism: uncultured Bacteroidia bacterium (assembly GCA_913009755.1). Taxonomy (GTDB): domain Bacteria; phylum Bacteroidota; class Bacteroidia; order Bacteroidales; family F082; genus JAADID01. Next base: position 13,237 of record CAJVWU010000049.1, on the reverse strand, counting down.
TGGCCCAGTTGTTGAACGGGGATAATAACGGTGCAGAAAAAACATTCAAATGTGTTGATCCGCAAGATGCAGAAACAGATTACATGCTTGCCATAACAGGTGCACGACTGGATGACAAGGCCATGATCCTCGATTATCTTGGTAAAGCAATGAAACTTGACCCGACATTAAAGAACAAAGCGACTTATGACAGGGAATTCATCAAATATTACAAAGATCCCGATTTTAAATCGCTCATGGGAATTAAAGAATAATAACAATTTTTTTCATGGAAAATCCCGTCCGTAAGGATGGGATTTTTTTTGAATTCAGAAATATTTTATTCCGAAAACCCCAAAAAAAATACAACAATCTTTAAAAGGTAATACGATGGATGCCCGGGGAGTAATCTTTTTTTAATATCTCGATTATCCGGTCGTAATCAGATTCGTATCTTACAAAGTCCACTTGGTTTGTATCCAGAATAAGTATTCTGATGTGGTTTTGATGTTTGATAAAATCAAAATAACCTTCCTGAATCCTGTTGAGGTATTCATCCTTTATTTCCTGTTCATAAGGCCTGCCCCGGCTGCGGATATTGTTTTGCAGTTGCGGGATTTCTAAATGAAGGTAAACCAAAAGGTCCGGCTTAGGTAACTGATTGTAAATGATGTTAAAAAAACGTGTATAGAGCTTATATTCGTCTTCTGCCAGTGTTTTCCTTGCAAAAATGAGCGACTTAATAATAAAATAATCGGATACGGTGAACGATTTAAAAAGATCTCTGGAGCCCAGTTCATCTTTTAACTGTTGAAACCGCGCAGCCAGGAATGACATTTCAAGTGGGAATGCATATTTGTCGGGTTCCTTATAAAACTTTGGGAGAAACGGATTGTCCTCAAACTGTTCCAATATCAGTTTGGCATTGAAGTCATGGGCTATATGGGTAGCCAGGGTCGTTTTTCCCGCACCGATGTTCCCTTCGATGGCAACAAAATTATATTTCAGCATACTGCCTGATATTTCCAAACTCCCAGATTGTCATTTACGATACTAAGGAGTTCGCGGTTGGTCTTTTTCAAAACGGGATGCTCAAAGTCGGGTGCGATCTCTACCAGGGGTAACAGTGTAAAACGGCGCAAATGTAGCCGCGGATGGGGAACCTGAAGCGACTCCTCTTCAATCGTTTCGTTTCCAAAATACAAGATATCAATATCTATCGTCCGCGAAGAATTCCTGGTGCCTGCCCGCAACCGGCCCAGACTCTTTTCAATCCCCAGTAATCTTTCAAGCACCTTTTTTGCCGGCAGAAAAGTTTCAACTTCAAGAATCACATTCAGAAAGTTAACTGCTGTCTGAAAACCCCACGGCTTCGATTCGTAAATTTCCGTACACTGTAAAATATTGCCTATTTGCTTTCCGATCATCTTTTCAGCTTCCTGCAAATAGATTGTCCTTGGCTCAATGTTGCTGCCGGTTAACAGGAATACTTTGGTCGGGAAAAGCATAATCGGGGTTTATTGTGCAAAATTAGCGAAAAGACTTTTTAAAATTAAGGAACATACTGCTAAATATTTATTAATATTGTATGTATTATTCATACATAAAACTTATTCCCATGAAACAGTTCATCAAATTTATGTTTGCCTCGTTTTTGGGCACTTTACTAACCCTTATTGTTATATGGGTCATCTTTTTAGGCCTGATTTTCGGGATGGCCTCAATGGCTGAAAAACAAGAAGTTAAAGTTAAATCCAACACTGTATTGGATATTGACTGGAAAACCCCGATTTACGATCGGGCATCCAATAATCCTTTTGAGGGTTTTGACTTTGCGACCATGCAATCCAACAGGCCGCTGGGGTTGAATGTTATTTTGAAAAATATTGAAAAAGCCGCAAATGACCCTGACATTGACGGTATATTCCTGGATATGGAAACCGTACCGGCAGGTGTTAGCACCCTTGAAGAAATCAGGGCCAAATTACTTGAATTCAAAAAAACGGGTAAATTCATCATCAGCTATGCCAACGGATACGATCAGGGCGCTTATTACCTGGCCAGTCTCTCGGATGAAATTTATATGAACCCTAACGGTATCATCCTCTTCAAGGGGTTAAATGCACAACTTGCTTTCCTGAAAGGGTTGCTTGATAAACTTGATATTGGCATCAGGGTTGTCAGGGGACCCGGCAATAAATATAAAAGTGCCGTGGAACCTCTTATTTATAATAAGATGAGTGTTGCCAACCGCGAGCAAATGGAAGCTTTGCTGAATTCTGTCTGGGGGCAGTTAATTCTTGATATTTCCAAAAGCAGGGGCATTAGTCTTGAAGACCTCAACAAAGCTGCCGACAACCTCGATTTATTATCTGCTGACAAAGCGCTGGAACTTAAATTTGTTGACGGTCTTAGTTACCGGGATGAAGTGGTTGACATGCTCAAAGATAAAACAGGAAAAGTGAAGGATGAAAAACTGACAACGGTAACTTTTGGGAAATATACCAATGTGAAAAGCGGCAAAAAGGAAAAATCCACTCGCAACCGGATAGCCATTGTATATGCCCAGGGCGATATTGTTCAGGGAAAGGGTGAAGCCAACACCATCGGTTCCGAAACCATTGCCGGGGCATTGCGCCAGGCACGTATGAACGAGAAAGTAAAAGCCATCGTGTTCAGGGTAAACTCCCCCGGTGGCGATGCACTGGCTTCGGATGTTATCCGTCGCGAGGTGGAACTGGCAAAGAAAGAAAAACCGGTTATCGTTTCCATGGGCGATGTCGCCGCATCGGGGGGATATTGGATATCAACAAATGCCAGTTACATTTTTGCCGAACCCACTACCATTACCGGGTCTATCGGTGTGTTTGGGATTATTCCTGACTTTAAAGGTTTATTTAACAATAAGCTGGGCATTACCTTCGACAATGTGATGACCAATAAAAATGCCGATTTTGTTGATGTGATGAAACCCATAAGTGATTACCAGTACAAAAAGATTGATGTGGAGATCAGTAAAATTTACAACCGTTTTGTCAATCTGGTGGCCTCCACCCGTAAACTAAGTGCTGAATATGTTGATGGTATCGCACGCGGTCGCGTATGGTCGGGTACGGATGCCCTGAAATTAGGGCTTGTTGACCAGATGGGCGGCCTGGAAGATGCTATTGCTTATGCTGCCAAAAAGGCGGAACTTGGAGAAAATTACAGGATACGCGAATATCCTGTCCGGAAACCGTTTTATCAACAACTCATTGAAGAATTACAGAGTAATGCCAAAGCCCGGATTATCGGAAATGAACTGGGTGCGTACAAAACATATTATGATCAGATTCAGGTACTGAAACGAATGGAAGGCATCCAGGCACGGTTGCCATTCATTTATAAAATTGATTAAGTTTATCAATAAGAATGTTCATCGCCCGGAGTCCTTGAGGTTCCGGGTTTTTTATAATTTAAAACCAGTTGCCGATTTGTATTCAGCCATTAAATTATTTATCCTCAATAAATGAAAAACAAAATGAAAGTGATTAGATCATTTACCTTTTTTATTGCCCTTACAATGATTACTTATGGGTGCAACTCCCATTCAAAAGCTAACACATGGAGTGAGCAGCAGAAAGACAAATGGACAACTGAATGTCTTGAATTAATGAAAGCAAATGGTACGAACGACAAAGCTGCTAAGGCTTTTTGTGACTGTATGCTTGAAAAGACATCAGACAAATATACGCCTGAAGAAGCAGCAAAGATGACTCTGGAAGAAGAACGAAAAATATGGGAGAATTGTGATTACCAGTGGTAATTCGTAATATTTATAAAAGACAACCCTGATTCTCCGATGAGTAAAATCTTACTTTTGGGAAAAGTATTTTGAAACTCACGTGAGCCTTGTGTCAGGCTTATATGGCTGCTTTTTATTTTTAAGCCAATATTACCGGTACGAACTTTCCCGGCTCATTCATCCCGTTTTTAGTATAAACCGCAATTTTTTCCTGCTGCCCTGTGTGCTGAAGTAAAATTATCCTTTCCTGCTGTAACAATTCTTGTTGGCTGTCCGTCATAAAACAAAAACAATTTAACCATAAACAGATTAAGATTATGAATAAAATGAAATTGAGTTTTACACTTGTTTTTCTTTCGTTTTTTGTTGTTGCCCCCCTTTTTGCCCAGGTAACCGGAAAAGGGGAGGTGGTGAGGCAGAAATGGCAGGTGGGTACTTTTACAGGTGTCGCCATTCACGGTACTCAGGATGCCGTGTTGATGAACGGTGACAGTTGTTCGGTGGAGATAGAAACCAATGCCAACCTGTTTCAATACCTCAATGCCCATGTTGCCAATGGTATTCTGAAAATTGATTACCAAAATATCAAGCATTACGATGAGATGAAGCTTTACATCACAGCACCCGTATTCGGGCGTCTTATTGTTTCGGGGGCTTCCGATGTCCGCACAAAAGATACCCTGCGAGGCGAAAACCTAACCATAACGGTAGGGGGTGCTTCCGATACGCGCCTCATCCTGAATTACAACAGTGTGGTTTCCAAAGTTTCCGGGGCGTCAGTCCTGACCCTGAAAGGCCATGCCCTGTCGCAAGCAATTGAAGCCCGGGGGGCATCAGACATAAAGGCCAAAGAGCTTGCCACGCAAACAACCACAGTAACGGCAAGCGGTTCGAGCAGTTGCTTTGTCAATGCCGATTCGTCACTTACCTATCAGGTTTCGGGGGCATCATCAGTGAGTTATACCCAAAAGCCTAAAACGCTGATCATACAGAATAATAACAAAACACATAAGATGGTTATCCTCAACGATTCGGTAAGAAACACAGAATCAGGTGTTTATAATTATGCAGATACAACCCAGGTAAATATAGGCTCGCTACATATTGAAGTTATTGACAGCGATACCACAAAAATAACTGTCGGTAATCATACACTGATCGTGGATGAAGATGGGAATGTAAAATTCAGGAAATGTAAAAAGTTCAGGTTTAACGGACACTGGGGAGGTGTTGAATTGGGAATAAACGGTTATGTTAACCCTGATTTTAACACCAACTTAGGGAAGAATTACGATTATCTGAATTTAAGATATGAAAAATCAATTGCGGTTAACCTGAATATATATGAGCAGAATATCCCGTTGAACAAAGCCAAAAACATGGGTTTGGTAACCGGTATCGGCCTGGCATGGAACAATTACAGGTATAGTCTGCCCACTTACCTTTCATCGGACAGTTCGCAGGTTTACGGGTTTTATATCAACGGGGCTTCCGTCAGGAAATCAAAATTGACGGCCATGTACATTACCGTTCCTTTGATGTATGAAATCCAGACTAAAACCCCCAGGCGGATCAAACAGTTTCATTTCGGCATCGGGGTTTTGATGAGCGCCCGGGTTAGTACGCACACCAAGCTGTATTTTAACCAGGGAAATCAACCCTATAAACTGGATGATCCTAAAACCGGCACTTCCCTTCCTTCCAACCCGGATGATTACTACTATACCCCTGCATCCAACCAACGGAATATTGTAAAAAACCATAATAGTTTCTATCTCCAACCCTTTAAATTTGACGGGATGGTACGTATAGGTTACAGTGTCATTAATTTATTTGCCACGTTCGGCCTGAATCCTTTATTCCAGCATGACAGGGGGCCGTTCCTTTATTCATGGACTGCCGGAATATCATTGGTCGGCTGGTAAAGGCCTGCTGAATAATTGATACGTCAAAAGCCCCGTTTTTTAAAAATCATGGGGCTTTTTTACTATTTTTGTGAAGGTATTTTTTACGACAAAAACAGAAATAGTATGTCAGGTCATAGTAAATGGTCAACCATAAAACGCAAAAAAGGGGCGTTGGATGCCAAAAGGTCCAAGATATTCTCGAAACTGATCAAGGAAATAACCGTTGCCGTTAAAGAAGGTGGCGCCGACCCGGAAGGAAACCCACGGCTGAGGCTTGCCATTGCCAATGCAAAAGGCCAGAGCATGCCCAAAGATAACATTGAAAGGGCCATCAGCAAAGGGAAAGATAAAGAGGCTGCCAACTTTTCGGAAATAACTTACGAGGGCTATCTGCCTCACGGTATTGCAGTTTACATTGAAACACAAACCGACAATACGCAACGTACGGTTTCAAACATCAGGTCAATCTTTAACAAGTTTAACGGGAACCTGGGGACAAACGGTTCATTAAGCTTTCTGTTTGACCGCAAAGGTATTTTCACTGTTCCCAAGGGCGACATTGACGAAGACGAATTTGAACTGGAACTGATTGATGCCGGTGCCGAAGATATTGAACTGGATGAAGACGGATTTTTTAACATTACCACGTCAATGGAAGATTTTGGCCCGATGATGAAAAAGCTGGAAGAGTTGGCCATTGAACCGGAAACGGCCGAGTTGCAACGTATCTCCCACGAAACCAAGACCCTTGAAAAAGAAGATGCTTTAAAAATTTTAAAAGTCATTGAGTTGTTTGAAGATGATGACGATGTGCAAAAGGTTTTTCATAACCTTGAAATCACGGATGAATTAATAGAAGAAATATAAAATAATAATCATGAATGATATAGTACCGTATTTGCATTTTATCGGGATCATGGTCTTAACGGGCAGCCTGATGGCCATGTATTTGGTTTTGAAATCCGGACTTTCTGAAAAACAGGTCAGGCTGGCCTCAATGATGAACAACCTTTTTTTCCTTTCGGCGGCTGTTGTGCTGGCCACCGGTTTGTTACGCTGGTTTTTGGTGGGGAAGGGGGCTGCATTTTACAATATCAACCCGTTATTTCATATCAAAATCACCTTGTTTGTGGTGATTTTAATCCTGGCCGTATTTCCTGCACTTAAAATAAATAAATGGAAAAAGTTGTTACGTCAGGATGGCATATCAACTATTCCTGAAAAAGAATCAATAAGTTTTTTGTGGTTCTTACGTATCGAATTTTTGCTGATAGCTATTCTGCCTCTTTTGGCTGTGATGGTGGCCAGAGGCCATTAACCCATTTTTACTGTAAAACGGCTTACTTTTTTTTGGTTTTTGGTCTTTCATTGACCCATTTACCATTTTTTGATTCACCCAGGGTGACAACTACTTTGGTTTTCTTAAATTCCTTAACCGCATCCATCATCTCTTTGTAAGTATCCCTTCTGAGTTTGATTCCTGTTTTTGATCCTTTATTAAATACCTCAAGATAAAACCCGTCTTTAAGCTTCTTTGGCCTTGTCGGTGGTCTTCCCATAGCTTCAATTATTTGATTAAATTATTATGATTTTTCTTCTTTATTATTCAGGATACCCCTATCATGGATTTATTCAAAAGAAGGAAAGATACCAAAAGTATAAAAATATCTGAATATCCGAAAAAATTGGAGATATTTCTAATAAAAATTTTAAATTTATTAATAACTTTTCAGGTAATTTCATGCAAACCGGTTGCAATTTCATAAGTATCTTTGGCGATCATCAATTCTTCATCGGTAGGGATGACAAGTACTTTTACTTTTGAATCGTCGGTAGTAAGCAGTGTTTCTTTTCCTTTGATGTCAAGTTTCTTTTTATCGGTTTTAATACCAAGAAATTCCAACCCGTCAAGTATTGTTTTTCTTGTTTCGGTATCATTTTCACCGATACCCCCGGTAAATACAATGATGTCAACCCCACCCAGGGCTGCTGCATAGGCCCCGATGTATTTTTTGGCCCGGTAGGCAAACATCTGCAATGCCAGTTGAGCCCTGTGGTTTCCTTCACCGGCTGCTGTCTCAATGTCGCGCATATCGGAAGATACCCCTGAGATGCCCAGCACGCCCGCAAATTTGTTGATCAGGCTGTTAGTATATTTAATACTGATATTTTCTTTCTCGGACATAAACAACAGGGCGCCCGGGTCAAGGTCACCCGTGCGCGTACCCATGATAAGCCCTTCGGTAGGGGTCATGCCCATTGAAGTATCATAAGATTTACCGTTTTTCAGGGCAGTAATGGAAGATCCGTTACCAAGGTGGCAGGTGATGATTTTTTGTTTTTCGATGGGAACGCCCAGTATTTCGCAGACGCGTGCCGACACATATTTATGGCTTGTTCCGTGAAAGCCATAACGGCGTATTTTATATTTTTCATACAGCACATAAGGAATGGCATACAAAAAAACATGTTCGGGCATGGTTTGATGAAAAGCCGTGTCGAACACACCCACCTGGGGAGCTTTGGGCAGTAGTTGTTGCATAGTGTAAATCCCTTTCAGGTTGGGCGGGTTATGCAACGGAGCCAGTTCGGTTGATTTTTCAATGGCTTTAATTACTTCCCCGTTGATCAGCACACTGCTGCTGAATTCCTCGGCACCATGCACTACACGGTGACCCACTGCATCAATTTCGTTAATATGGTTCAGACAACCATATTCTTTGCTGGTCAACACGCCAAGCAGGTACTCAATACCTTGTTGATGGTCAAGGATCTGACCTTCAAATTTATGTTCTGTTCCGTCTCCGGATGTATGTTTTATAGCACTACCTTTCAGGCCGATTTTTTCAACAAGCCCTTTGGCCAACACCTTTTTTTCAGGCATTACGAACAGTTGATATTTGATTGAGGAACTTCCGCAATTCAGGACAATGATTTTCATAAAAATATTTTTTTTGTATGACCAGTTTAAGAATTAATTAATAATAGTGATTGAAATATTGCTTACGGGTTTGTTGCCTTCGTAATTATAGAATCCTTTGCCGTTGATGCGGCCCAGGTAATTTGCCCTGACGAGCCTTTTAATCACCGGTGAAGCTTTGTATTTGGAGTTTCCAAATTCGGCATAAAGATTATCCATATATTTCATTACTTTGTCGAGCCCGATACGGTCGGCCAGCTCAAATGGGCCGGTGCGGTGCCCTGATGATTCACGCATGGTTTCGTCAATATCTTCAACTGTGGCTACCCCTTCCATCAATATTTCGCAAGCTTCATTTATAAGCGGGATAATCATTCGGATGCTGATATTGCCGGGTGATTCATTGACTTTTATGGGTTTTTTCCCGATCATCCTTACAAACCGGCGGGCTTTTTCAAATGACTCATCGGTGGTACGCACACCCTTGACCAGCTCAACAATATTGGTTTGGTCAATGGGGTCAATAAAATGGATGCCAATGGCACGTCCCGGATGTTTGAGTACCGTCGCCAAATCTGAGATCATTAGTGTTGACAGGTTGGAAGATATTATGGCTTTTTCGTTAACAGCCTTTTCTATCTTTTGAAAGATCTCCTGTCTTTCTTCGATCATGGGGCCCAATTTACGCGAACTGAATGTTTCGATAATAAGATCACAGGATTCCAGGTCTTTATAATTGGTTGATCCTTTAATCCTCGACAAGACAAGAAGTTTCTCGGAAGGGGTAATGCCCCAATGGGTTATTACATCATCCAGTTGTTTTTCAAGATCAGTAAATATTTGTTTAATACGTTCTTGTGAAACATCAATAAATATGACATCCAGGCCATAACGGGATGAATGCAGGGCTATATTTTGACCTACCGTTCCACACCCCACGATTCCAATAGCCTGAATTTTGCCTTTTGGGATTAGTTTTTGTCTTAAACTGAATTGTTCTAACGGGTTCATTATTTTATTTTATTCGTCATTAAAAAAGTAAATAGTCTGCGAACAACTTATACCAGGTCTTTATGAACGGAAACCGATCCGTCATCATTATAAATGATTGTAAAACCGAGTTTTCTGAAAAGCGTAACCATGGGTTGGTTGTCGCGGGTTGTTTCAGCCACTATGCGTTTGATGTTGGCTTTTCTGGCAATTTCAACACAATATTCGGTCAGGATGTAACCCAAATCTTTTTTCTGCCAGTTGTCAGTAACCAACACGGCATATTCGGCCGTTTCCATGTCGGGATCAGAAATGTTTCTGCCTACCCCGATCAGTTTCTTTTTTCCGTCAATTTCAATTTCAGCCACAATACCGATTTCCCTGTCATAATCAATAAAACAGAATTGAGTGGCCACTTCGTGCGAGTCGAAGAAGAAATCGTACCTGAACCTGGAATAGATGGATTCTTTGGAGCAGCTACTCAGCATTTCAAGCCATAAGGGTTCATCTTCTGGTTTAATTGGTCTTAAAACAACCCGGGTCCCTTCTTTTAATGTGGCGTGTTTGATAAGCCGCTCGGGATAGGGCCGCAGGACCAGGTGTGAAAACTCAGGGGCATTTAACTTCAATTGTTCCCGGTCAACTACAATTTGTGCATCAAGGGCAATTACCTGTTCTTCTGTAACGATCAACGGGTTGATATCCAACTCCTGTATTTCGGGATAATCGGCTGCGAGATAAGAAAGCCGGATGAGTACCTCCACCAGTTTGTCAACATTTTTCGGCGGATTGTTGCGGAAACCTTTCAACAGGGGCCATATCCTGAGCTGTTTGAGCATCTGCAGGGCAAGGTTCTGATTCAGGGGGGGGAATTCCAGCCGCCTGTCTTTGAACAATTCGGCTGTGGGGCCTCCCATTCCTACATGCATGACAGTGCCGAAAACGGGGTCTTTTTTAATGCCCATGATCATCTCTATTCCATTTCTTGTCTTGATCATTTTTTGAACGGTAACCCCTTCGATATGTGCCTTGGGCTCTTTCATTGCAACGGTTTCCAATATGTTGCGGTAGGCAACCCTGACCATGTCGTCATTTTTCAGGTTGAGGGCCACACCTCCCGCATCCGATTTGTACAGGATGTCGGACGAACGAATCTTCAAAACTACCGGAAAGCCTTTTTGATGTGCAAATTCCACGGCTTTCTTTTCAGAAAGGGCAACCAACGGATGGGTGGTCGGGATACCATAATCGCTGATCAGGGTTTTGGCATCATCTTCGGTGAGTATCTTCGATTTTGGAAATATTTCTTTACGATATTTTCTCCTGATTTCATCCCTGTCGTAGGAAAATGAAACGGGAATTTCTTTAGGTGTTTCAAATAGCATCTGCAGGTTGACAGAATATCTTGTCAGGGTCATAAAAGCGCGGATGGCTTGTTCCGGCGTAGAATAAACGGCTATACCTGCTTTGGTAAAAACATCCACCCCATCGCGCATGCTTATGCCACCAAGCCAGGCAGCCATAATTAGTTTTGAAGTGTTTTCAGAGAGTTTTGAAATGGCCTTTGCTGTTGTTGTGGGTTCTGTCATAGCCTGGGGCGTAAGGATTACCAGGACGGCATCCACCCCATCGTCCTGCAAGACAATATCGGTAGCTTTAACAAAGCGTTCAGGTGTTGCATCACCAGACACATCCACCGGGTTTCCGTGTGACCAATAGGGAGGTAAGATGTCATCAAGTTTTTTTATTGTTTCGTCTGACAAGTCAACCAATTTTCCCCCTTGTGCAATCAGGGTGTCAATGGCCATTATCCCCGGCCCGCCGGCATTGGTTATCAGGGCCAGCCCGCTTCCCCGCGGGACTCTTTTCCTGCCAATGAGATCGGTAAAATCGAAGATATCGCTTATTTCATAAACCCTTGCCAGTCCGGCCCTCCTGAAGGCGGCATCGTAGATGTTATCTTCCGCAATCAACCCCCCGGTGTGTGATGCCGCAGCCGCAGCCGATTCGGAAAAACGTCCCGATTTAAAAACGATGATTGGTTTCTTGCGGGCAAAAGCACGGGCTGCTGACATAAATCGCCTGGCATTCGACATGGATTCAATATACAGGATTATGGATTTGGTATTGGGGTCCTGGCCAAAGTAGTCAATCAGGTCACCAAAATTTACGTCCACGGTATTACCAACGGAAACAAAATAGGAGAAACCGATCCTGGCTTCTTTGGCCCAGTCGAGAACTGAAGTACATAAGGCCCCGGATTGTGATATAAATGCCACATGTCCTTTATCTGGCAAACCGTCGGCAAAACTCACGTTCATGTTCATGCCGGGGACAATCACACCGAGGCAATTGGGCCCGATTACACGCATTTCGGGGAAACGGCCTATCTCTTCTTTAAGCTGTTGTTCCAGTATTTTCCCTTTTTCGCCTGCTTCCTTAAAACCGGACGACATGATGACTATCCCTTTAACACCGGCTTCACCACATTCTTTTACAATGCCGGGTACCTGGTCGGCCCGGGTCATGATCACGGCCAGGTCGGGGGTTTTGGGTACGCTTTTTACATCGGGAAAACAGGAGATGCCCAACACGGCCTCGCGTTTGGGGTTTATGGGGTAAACAACACCCGGAAAACCGCCGCCAACCAGATTTTTAAGTGTAATGCCCCCAACGCTCCCGGGATCATTGGAAACGCCGATCAAGGCAATGCGCTTCGGCCTGAAAATACTATTGAGCAGTTTTATTGACATACTTTTAAATCATTAATCTTCATTCAACTTTTTCATATCTGCAATGCCTTGTTAAAACATTCACAAAAGTAGAAAATGTGAGCATACCCGGCATGGATTTTTCCATCAAAATACAAGTATTTTTTTGCGAAAATAAAAAAGGCCGGGCAAATAATGCTTATCTTGTTTCTTTTTTCGTTTTTGCACGCCCCTGACCCGCTGAACGGGCTACTGCGCGGGCTTGTGGGAAGGAGCTTTCAGCGGGTCGAAAACAGGAAAGAAACCTGATCTGCAGGGTAGCTTTATTCCCGGTGGATCGAAAAATGAATTTTCATTATTAAAGTTCCCCAAACTGGCGCAAGTCTTGTGCACAAGCCAAAAGCGCAGCAGACTTGGGCCGGAGCCAACACTTTAAAAACTTCCTTACGGCTCATTTTTCAAAGATAAAGATATCGTCTTAATTGGCTTTGTTTTTACCGGTTATAATGGTTTTAGCTTTTTAGCTTCGCACCAGTCTCGCTTGCCCACAGGCCGGGCGGGAAGACTGGCGCGAGGGGGGACGAGACTTTAAAAAGAATGCGAAACATCGAAACACTATCTGCAGAAGATAAAAAACAGGTCTTCGCTCTTCTCGATGCTTTCTTCGCTAAAAGTAAATTGCAGAGTTTGTTGTTGTAATTACTGTTATTGTTTTCGATAATAAACTACTATTATTAAAAACATTATAGTGAAGTTGTTTAAAGTTAACTACCACGTAATTAATTAACATAAAAATGTTGAAAAGAAAGAATGATACAAGAATATCAGGTTGTTACAGCTATATTATATCGGTTAAAAACAGGATGCCAATGGAGGGAGTTACCCATTAAACAGTTTTTTAAAGAAAAATACAGTTGGCAAAGTGTTTACTATCATTTTCAAAAAT